>JAHBAL020000485.1 GCA_018500105.2 Anaerolineae bacterium | reverse complement strand
CCATTGACTACGGCGCGGGTGGTCGCGGTGGTCAATGGCGATACGATAGACGTCATGATTGGCAATACCCGTCGGCGCGTAAAGTATATGGGCTTAAGTGCTCCCATCGGCACGCAATGTTTTGCCGTTGGCGCAACCAACCTTAACCGACAACTGGTCAATGGGCAAACTGTCACATTGGAGCAAGTGGGCATTAATGCCGATGCAGCCGGAAATTTGCCGCGTTTGGTGTATTTGAGCAATAACAAATTGGTCAACGAAGAACTGCTGAGTCGTGGCGCAGCACGGGTGCAATCGGCAGCACTGAGCGACACCCTCGCCAATCAATTAACCAAAGCACAACAAGCCGCCGTAACCGCACGGGCGGGGTTGTGGGCAGCATGTGGGCAAACAAGACCATGAGTAAATATCGTCCAATCATGATTATGGGTTGCACCAGCGACGCCGGCAAATCATTTTTGACAGCGGGGTTGTGTCGTCTGTTTGCCAATCACGGCATCGCGGTTGCGCCATTTAAGGCGCAAAACATGAGCAATAATGCGGCTGTCACACCCGATGGCGGAGAGATGGGGCGTGCGCAATATGTGCAAGCCCTCGCCGCACGAATAACGCCGCAGGTGCGCATGAATCCGGTATTGCTCAAACCCAGTGCCGACACATTTAGTCAAGTCATTGTGAATGGCAAATATGACCCCGATATTACCCAAACCGCTTGGATGGCACGGATGCCCAAATTGTGGCCGGTGGTGCGTGAAGCGTTGCATAGCCTAATCGCCGATTTCGATCAAGTCATTATCGAAGGCGCGGGCAGCCCTGCCGAGGTCAATTTGCGCGAGCGTGATATCGTCAACATGAGCGTGGCGCTTGAATGTCAGGCCGATGTTTATCTGGTTTCGGATATTGATCGTGGTGGCTCATTTGCGCACCTTCTGGGCACTTTTATGTGTTTTAGCCCCGAAGAACAAAAACTGGTCAAAGGGTTTGTGCTCAATAAATTTCGTGGCGACCCAACGCTGCTAGGAAATGCGATGGATTGGCTAAAAACACGCACCGGCGTGCCAACGGTCGCTATTGTGCCGATGCTCCAACACAGGCTGGCGGAAGAGGATGCGCTACATCATCGCTCTTTATTGAAAAAAGACGAAAAAATCGTTAATATCGCTTTAATTGCGTATCCATATGCAAGCAATTTTGACGAGTTTGATCCGCTGCTAGATGAAAAAGGCATCAATTTAGTGCCTGTGCGTGAACGAGAAGCATTGGACGACTATGAAGCAATTATTTTACCGGGCAGCAAAAACACAGCAGCGAGTTTGCACTATTTGCGGCGCAGCGGGCTGGCTGGCGAGATCACGCAAGCAGCAAGACGCGGCAAAATGATCTTGGGTGTGTGCGGCGGCATGCAAATGCTTGGTCATGTTTTGCATGATCCAACGGGTTTAGAGGATGGCGACATCGGCGGTCTCGGGTTACTCGACCTTTCAACCGAGTTATTACCCAACAAGGTTACAAAACAGTGCGCGGCCCAGTGGGTGGACGGCGGCATCGTGCATGGTTATGAAATTCATCACGGGCATACGATCGCTGGCAATCGCGCCAAGCCACACTTGTTCGCGTTGCCTTCTATAAGTGAAGAATCGCCGCAAAACAACGAAAACTTAGACGTTTCGGCTGCACTCGGTTGGCAACAAGATAACGTGGTTGGCGTCTATTTGCACGATTTACTCAAGAATACGGCTTATCGGCAAAGTTGGCTGCGCACCCTTGGCTGGCAAGGACAGTCATTCAATTGGGAAGCATTGATGGATGCTGAACTCGACCAAATTTCGGCAAAAATCGCCCAAACGGGCTGGTTTAATCATTTACTAATAGGCTTAAAAACGTGATAAAACGAGAGTTTTTGTTAATTTTTCTCATTGCTGCAACCATTGCAGCATTTTTTTTGTCTGTCTCAGTTGGGCCAGTCAGAATCCCGCTCGACAATGTGATCCGCGTATTTTTCGGTGGCGAAGCAGATGTTGACACCTGGGAAACGATCATTTTGACCTTGCGCCTGCCCAAAGCCATCACTGCCGTGTTGGCGGGCGCAAGTTTGGCCGTGAGTGGGCTAAATATGCAGACTATCTTTCGCAACCCTTTGGCTGACCCTTATGTGCTGGGCATCAGCTCAGGGGCGACGCTGGGCGTGGCGATTTTGATTTTGGGCACAGGTGTGGTCGGCAAAGCCATGTTATTGCGGCTCGATTTATTTGGCGGGTTAGGTTTGGTGGCAGCAGCGAGTCTTGGCGCAGCGCTGGTATTTTTGCTCGTTATGCTGGCCTCGCGCAATTTGCGACACATGGTGGCCTTGCTCATTATCGGTTTAATGGTAGGCTATGCGGTCGGGGCGTTGGTGAGTTTGCTCATTTACTTGAGCCTGCCAGAGCAAGTGCAAGTGTTTAACGGCTGGCTATTAGGCAGTTTTGGCGGCGTGACATGGCAAAGTATCCCTATTTTTGCGGCAACCGTGTTGGCAGGCTTAACGATGGCTTTTTTCTGTGCCAAACCACTCAATGCCCTTTTGTTGGGCGAACAATATGCCATTAGCATGGGGGTGAATGTGCGCACAGCACGCTGGTGGATCATCAGCAGTGCGAGCTTGCTGGCGGGTTGTGTTACGGCATTTTGCGGGCCAATTGGCTTTTTAGGGGTGGCTGTGCCACATTTTGCCCGCTCGTTACTCAACACGTCCGATCATCGCCGTCTCATTCCAGCAGTCGCCATTTTGGGGGCACTCCTAGCGCTGATGTTTGACTTGTTGACACAATTGCCCGGCATGGCGATCATTTTGCCACTCAATGCGGTGACGTCACTCATCGGTGCGCCGCTCATCATTTGGGTGATTTTGCGGCGCAACCGATTTTTGACTTAAACGCGGATTTTCGCTAAGAAAGCACAAATTGCATAAAAATTGATGATCGCTGTCATTTCTCTTTTTGTGCAATTTGTGTTATTTATGGCAAAAAAGCCTCAAATGTTTCACGTGAAACATCAAGGTTATGTCTTGGCAAACTCATCAATAAACACGCCAAAATAACGCATTCCCTGTTCATAGTTTGCGAGAATAGCATTCTCGTTGGGTGAATGCACTCGTGCATCTGGGTGACCGATGCCAGCGCAAACCACCGGCACGCCGCCAATAAACGACGACAGCGACCACATTGGCCCGCTGCCCGGGCTGAGCAGTTGCTTGATCGGAGTTTGTTTATACACAGTTTCGCTGGCACGCACACACGCCCCCACAATCGGCGCGGTCACATCGCTGATTTCGGCCCGATATCCGCCCTGTCTCTTATACACATCT
>JAHBAL020000404.1 GCA_018500105.2 Anaerolineae bacterium | reverse complement strand
AGATGTGTATAAGAGACAGCGCCCAGCCCATGCAGCGCCGCCGATTTGGCGGGTGCGGATGTGACGACCTTGCTCAAACGCCTCGGCAACAGCGATTATCATTGCACCGAGCTAATTGGGGCGACGCTTATTCCACAAGCCAGCGCGGCGCTGGTGGGGCAATTGCTCAAACTCGCCCAAAACAGCGCCAAGCCACTCGCCCGCCGCAATGCCCTGCGGGTGCTAGGGCGTTTTGCCGAGCGCCCGGCGGGCGATCCCGCCCACGATCTGGTCATTCGCAGCAGCCCGCCGGGTGTGCGTGACCTCGATGGCATCAACACTGGCCCAGCCTTGGCAGGGCAATTGACCCGCGAGACCGACGAAGACAGCCTGCACGAGATTTTGTGGATTTTGGATGCTTATTTTTACCCGCTGTTTGACATGCAGGGCTATCTTGAAAGCGCCAGTGCTAACACCGCCAACAGCGACCGGCTGCGTTTTCGCTGTATTTCGGCCTATGCGCGGCTGATGTATGCACGTAGCCAACTCAGCACCCGCGAGCTTGAATTTCTCAAAACCTCGTTACGCTCCGACGATTTTTGGGTGCGGGCCGAAGCAGCGTTTATTTTTGAGCAATTGCGCCCAGAGCAATGCAGCCCCGCCGAGCGTGATGCCATTTACCAAGCACTCAAACAGGCTTGGCAGCTTGAGCAAAGCTTGCCCGCCCGCCAATATATTGCGCGGGCAATTGACAAATTTAACGGCAACAACGTGCTAAGCAGCCAACTGCGCGGCGAATGTGAGTCGCAATGGCTGCCCAATACGCTCACGCATCAAGATATTTCGGTGCGCTCGGCCTTGCCCGATGCCGAAGCCATGCGTTTTATTCAGTTGATGCAAAACGAAGAACAGGCGTTTTTCGATTTACTCGGCCCCGAATTCACCACGCCGGTTGCCAATGACCCAAATGAAAAGATCACTTTGATGTTATTTAGCAATAAGGCGACCTATGCCGAATATATGAATGCGTTTGTCGGCTATGGGGCACAGGCAGGCGGGCTATATATCGAGCGGGATGGCAAGCTATATACCTTTTTGCGCACCCGCGCCGAAAGCACTTTCACCGTCGAGCAACTCATTCAGCACGAATTTGGGCATTATTTGCAGGGGCGCTACGTTTATCAGCATTTATGGAGCGATGCGGGCTATCACGCCGAGCCGCGTGGCTGGGCCGATGAGGGCATGGCTGAGTATTTGGCCGGATTGCAATTTGACGCGGCTGGGCGGTGTTGTGGCACGGGACGACCTGAGCATGTCAATACCATTTGCGGGGCCGTCAATTTTTGTGACTTGAATAGCCTTATTTGCCGCCGCGAGGGCTATGACCAGCCCGGCACGTTCGATTATCCGAATGCGTGGTCGTTTATGCACTACCTTTGCACCCATCGCCTCGAGATCACGCGGCGCATGTTCCGCGCCATGCGCAATGGGCATTACAAAGATGAGCAATTTGACAGCATCGCCGGTGTGCCGCTGGCGCAATTGCAGCGCGATTGGCACAGCACCATGACCGGCTGGCGCAATGGCGAGGTCATCGAGACCACCTCGCTGCCCACTGACAATCCATCCATCCTCAGCAATTTCATCGAAAGCCTGTTTAAGCCCCGCCGCGACAACGATTCGTCGGATGCTTCGATACGCATTGTTTGATTTAACAGAAATCGGGTTTCTCGAAGAAACCCGATTTCTATTCGTCATCCCCTACGATGTCCGCATCAATCCTCCCTGAAAACTATCTGGGATTCAACGTTTTTTCTAATTTTATCGTCGCCGACTTCATTTAAATAGGCTAGGCAGGTCACACGCTTAACATAGATAAGACCAAATTCCGATTTATTTCAAAAATATAACGAATAGAATGACAGCGTATCATGAAGCTGTCGTTGTCGCTTGATCGTCTCTATCAGCAAAAGAAAAGAGAGGATGCACCGCCACCATCAAAACCAATCTTAAACACATTGGATTTGGCGAATACTGACGCCGAACTAACCATACGTTTTTTACGGTGGGCGTTGGTGCTATCGGTGGTGGCCTTGCTGCTCAACATCAGCACATGGATTGCCAACCCAACCATAGGGCGATTAAGCGCTGTCTTCATTACGCTGGTGGTTTCGCCGATGTCGTTTTGGGCCTATAAAGAAGCCCAGCGCGGGCGAGCATTACGCGGTCTCAGCATCGAAACCATCGTTATTGCCGCCGCCAGTTTCTACAATTCGTTCGTTATTCCTTACGCTGGCTTTGTTGCCATGTTTTTTCCATTCGCGCTATTTGTGTCTCTCATGACACAACTCAATCGGCGCGAAGCTCGCATTTTAGCGATCGTCAATTTGTGTGCCGTCTTACTCAATATGAGCATGGCGGTATGGTCACTCAGCCAAGGCCGCACCATCACCCAGCTGGAAGGCTTCAATATCCTCATTGGGATTACGGTAATGATGACACTCACGTTTGTGCGGCTAATCCTTTATCAACGCCACATTCACAAGCTGGTGAATACGTTGCAAACCAATAACGAGCATTTGACTGCCTTAGAAAAAGAGTTAACCATCAAAAGCAATTTATTGGCCGAGCGTAATGTGGTGCTCGAATCGCTGCGCGATAGTGCCATGCAAGCCTCTGAGCTAAAGTCACAATTTGTCTCGACCATGTCGCATGAACTGCGCACCCCGTTGCATGGCATCCAAGGCTATTTGGAATTGCTGCAAGAGACCCAGCTAGACACGGAACAACGCGATTTTGTAGACACGGCCTATGAATCGAGTGTTGCGCTAAACGACATTATTAATGAAGTGCTGGACTTTTCGCGTATCGAACGCGGCGCAATTCAAATTAACCGCGAACCGGTCAATATTCACCAGCTTTTATTGGGCGTACTCGATACGCTGACCATCAAGGCCCGCCAAAAAGGGCTGCAAATCACGTATAGCATTGCGCCGACTGTGCCCAGCCCAGTCATGCTCGACAAGCAACGGGTGCGGCAAGTGCTGGTCAATTTGGTCGGCAACGCCATCAAATTCACCTCAAAAGGCGGTATCAACATCGCCGTGCAAGTGCCCAGCGCCATCTCCGACCAGCTTTTCATCAGCGTCACCGATACCGGCATCGGCGTGCCGCCCAACCTGATCGGTAAACTTTTTCAACCCTTTGTGCAAAATGCCAGCGCCGGGCACGCGCAAATGGGCACGGGTTTGGGCTTGTCTATCGTCAAACGTTTGGTCGAATTGATGGGCGGGCAGGTCGGTGTGGAAAGCAACTCAGGCGAAGGCTCGCGCTTTTGGTTTACGATTCACGCGCCGCAAGTGCAATCGCCACCACCAGCCAAAACAGCATGACCGAGTTGTGAAAGTCAATGTTGAAAAAGTAGTGGTCGAGCATTCCGCTCAACATTGCGCCAGCCACTGCCGCATGTGCCCCCAGCCAAATCGCGCCGCGCTGCTCATTTTGCCACGCCGCCCGCCAATTTCGCAAGGCTGAGCCAAACAGCGTGATAAACACCAGCAAATAGGCGCTGAGGCCGAGCAGGCCAATTTGCTCGGCGATGAGCAAATACATGGACGACACGCCGATGTAGAGGTCAATATCGGGCGTGTCGAGAAAACCAACGCCGAAAAATGGGTAACGCTCGATCAAACGCAGCGCGTCCTTATATTCGCCAAAACGCATTTGGGTGGCAAGGTCGCGCCCAGCAAAGCCGTCGAGGAAGTGATTGATGAGCGAGGCCGTTTGCGGCAATGCGGCGATGACCAGCAATGCCAGCCCCGCCAGCGGCAAAATACGGCGATAACGGGCGGTGGCGATGAGCAAACCGGCGAATCCCAGCCCCAACATGGCGCTGCGCGAGACCGTTAGCACCAACGCCAGCCCAATCAAGCCCATGCACAACCAACTGAGCAAGCGCCCCGCCACTGGCTTTGGCGTAAACAATTGCGGCAACACCAATGCGCCGGTCATGAGCAAATAGCCGCCAAAGGCATTGGGGTCAATCCACAACCCCGTCGCCCGTTTCAGCAACGACGGGTCGTCGCGCACAAAGCGCAGCACATTGTCGCCGCTGGGGTAGCCGAACGGGCGCAAAGCTGACAAAAAGCGAATGGTGATTTCGCCCGGAATGACATATAAAACAATGGCAATGATGGCCGCGCCCGCCCCGCCCAACATCAACAGGCGCACGGCTTTGGGCAACACATAGTCTTGGCGCAGCAGCGACACCAGCACAAACACCATGAGCAAGCTGATGATTAGCTCGCCAAAGCGGCGCATGACCAATGTGGTCAATGCCCCATTTGGAATGCCCAGCACGAACGTGGTGATGGTGAAGATGATGAGGATGAATAGCGGCAGCGTAATGGCGGATTGTGGTGAGGGCGTTTGGCGATTGCGCCACAATAGCCACGCGCCCAGCGTCAACAGCATCGCACCATCGAGCAACGTTGGCTTAAAGCCAATGCTGACCGGCGAGGCGATGCGCGGCACAAGCGCAATCACCAAGATCATCAGCCACAACCCGCGTTTGGCATCGCGCAAGGCCCACGCAATGGCGATCAGCACCGGCGCTGCCGCCAGCAAATAGAGCGGGTTGACCAGCGCACACGCCGCCCCCACCACCAGCCCAGCCAACATGCAGGCCAGCACGACCAAAGGCGTTTGGTAGCGTTCGGGCCAAGGCCGTGCGTCCGTGTTTTGGGGTAATGAGTGAATCATGACGCGGTAATGCTGTCAAATTGCTCAACGGCGTAACCATCTACGCCCACGCCTAGCCCATCGGCCACCCGATTGACATAGGCAAAATAAGCCGTCACTTGGTTAATATCGAGAATATCGCGGTCGGTCAATTGCTGCTCACGCAGTGCCGCAATGTCGCTTTCGCGCATGTCGCCGGGCGTTTTGGTCAATTTAACCGCATAATCGAGCATGGCGCGTTGGCGCGGCGTGAGTTCAGCTTGGGTGTAATCCAAAATCAACGCACGGGCCAATTGAGGCTTTTTGGTGAGGCGGACCAGACCGGCCGCATGATGCTTTAGTCAATACTCACATTGATTGATAGCCGAGATCACCACACCAATCATTTCGCGTTCGGGGCGCGTAATTGCCGAGCGCCCATACATGACGGTGCGATATAAATCAACATGCGCCCGCAGCGTTTCGGGGTGCAGGCTGTGCACCTTGAGGATGTTGTCCACAAGATGATGTTCTTTGTCCCACTCTTTTTCATACAATTCGCGCAGCAGCCCTTCGGCTTGGTCTTCGGCAATCACATCTATCCACGCGGCACGGTTGGTTTGGCTGGTCATAAAAAAATACAGGCGAAGCAATGTGCTTCGCCTGTATTTTATCTTAGACACAACTCAAAGTGTGTTTTTCATCGTGTGGGAATTAGCTCGGCGGAATCGCCGCCGGGTCCATCCACATTGGCTCCCACACATGCCCGTCGGGGTCTGCCAAACTGCGGCTATACATAAACCCATAATCTTGCTTGGCATTGATATCGGCAGTGCCGCCATGAGCGACAGCAGCATCATTCATGGCGTCTACCGCATCGCGGCTGTCACACGCCAAAGCCACCATCACTTCGCTTGAGGTGCTGGGCGGAATGGGGCGTTGGGTAAAAAAGCGCCATTTGTCATGCGTGAGCAACATCACACAAATGGCCTCGCTCCACACCATACATGCAGAGGTGTCGTCGGTGAAATGGGGGTTGTTCACAAAACCAAGCGCCTTATAAAACGCCATAGATGCGGCTAGATCTGCCACCGGAAAGTTCACAAAAATCATTTTTTGCATAATAAAATTTCAAGACCAGTGAGTTAGAGATTGCACATATTAAAAATACTTTGCCACAAAAAGCACAAAGAACTCAAAGGTTTACATTGTAAAACTTTTCTTATCTTTGTGTGCTTTGTGCTTTTTGTGGCAAAAATTAAATCTTGTGTAAATCCTAAGCTATTACATCGTCTGTGCGCGTGCCGAAAGTTGAATGACCGAAAATGACGCACCTTGCGGATCGGCCAAAACTGACACCCGCCCAAATGGCGTATCGAAAGCAGGCACAAGCATTTTGCCGCCCAATGCCACCGTCTGTTCAATAGTCGCATCGGTGTTGTTCACCGCAAAATAGACCATCCAATGCGGCGGAATCCCTTCCCATTGTGCATCCATTTGCAACACGCCAGCGACTGTTTTGCTGCCAAGGTTAAGCATGTAATACTCCATTGTCGGCATCAATTGCGAGGTTTGGCCGTGCAACGCGCAATAAAAATCTTTTGCCTTGGCGGCTTCACGGCTGTTTACCTCGTGCCACGTCATCGTGCCATGTTCATCAGTGATCACCGCGCCAATGTGTTGATTCGATTCCCACATGCCAAACACCGCGCCCGTCGGGTCCACACAAATTACCATGCGCCCAAACTCGCCAATCGTCATCGGGGGTGTTACGACTTGCCCGCCCAACTCGCTGACTTTGGCGCTATCCGCGTCAACATTGTCGCTGGCAAGATACACCGTCCATGCGGCAGGCATCGTTGTGTCAGGTGGAATGGGGCCAAGCCCTGCAACCACATTGTTCCCCAAAGCGGCATTAGAATAATAGCCAAACTCTGGGCCACTCATAAAATAAGTCCAACCAAACAATTTGCCATAAAATTCACGCGCAGCATCTGGGTCAGTGGTCATTAAATCTGCCCATGTCGGCGTGCCGGGGGTTTTCTTTTGGGTATGGGTTGTCATAAGACACATATTATAGAACAAACGTTCATTTTTGTCAAGCTCATGAGCTATAAGTCGTGAGCCGTGAGCCGTGAGCCGTGAGCCTTGAGCCTTGAGCTTTTAAGGGTTTTGCTGTGTTAGGCTTTTTGTGAGCGCAAATGCAAACGCCTGCGTTCACATTCGCACTTACGGTGCATAACTCACGGCTCATGGCTCACGGCTTACGGCTCATGGCTCATGGCTCATGGCTCATGGCTCATGGCTCATGGCTCATGGCTCACGGCTCATGGCTCAAAGCTCATGGCTCACGGCTCATGGCTCTCTATAAGATTTACATAACTATGAACACAAGCACAGAACTCGTGCAGCAAGCACTGACACGAGCCGCCGAGGTCGCCGACCTCAACATTTTCGCGCATCTGGATACGGCTGGGGCGCTGGCACAAGCCGCCCAACTCGACCGCGAGGCCGCGCAAGGCCAACGACGTGGGCCGTTGCACGGCCTGCCGATCACGATCAAAGACCTGTTTAATGTGGCAGACATGCCGACACGAGCAGGCGCAAAAGCCACCTTGCCCAGCATCGCCCCCGCCGAGGCCAGCGCCGTTTCACGGTTACGCGCAGCCGGAGCCGTCATTTTGGGCAAAACCAACATGGTCGAAATTGCGCTTGGCATCACGGGCGAAAACCCTTGGACGGGTGACGTGAAAAACCCGCATGACCCCAGCCGACAAACCGGCGGATCATCATCGGGGTCGGCGGCGGCAGTGGCGGCGGGCATCGGCACACTTTCGCTCGGCACAGACACGGCTGGCTCCATTCGCATTCCTTCGTCGCTGTGTGGCGTGGTTGGCTTTAAGCCGACTTTCGGCGCGGTGTCGCTCGATGGGGCGCTGGCGTTGTGCTGGAGTTGCGACCACGCTGGCCCCATCACCCGCACCGTTGACGAGGCCGCCATGATGTTTGGCGTGCTAAGCGACAGCCCGCCCGCCCTGTTCAAACTCAGCGCCAATTTGCGCTTGGGCGTGCCCTATCGCTATTTGGAAGGGGCGCTCAGCCACGAGGTGCGGCGCGAATGGGATCGCTACTTGGGCAATTTGGCGGCGCATGGCGCAACACTCGTGCCGATGCACCCAGACGATATTTTTAGGCGCACCGCCGAGGTGTTTTTGCCGTTACGGGCCGAGTCGTCCATCACCCATCAGCACGCAATTGCGGCTGAACCAGCGCATTTTTCGCCGTTTGTGCGCAGCGAATTGGAACGCGGGCTAAAGGTGACGGCAGTGGATTATTTGGCGGCGCTGCAATTGCACCGCCAATGGCGGGCCGAGGCCAAGGCCCCCCTGCGCGAGTTTGCCCCCATCCTCATGCCCGCCACACCCACCACCGCCCTGCCACGCGGCAGCACCGAGATCGAACTCGAGTCAGGGCGCACGACGTTGCGGGCCGGTTATATGCACTTGGCGCGTCCGCTCAGCTTGCTGGGGTTGCCCACGTTGTCGCTGCCCTTCGCCAACATCGGCGGGCTACCCGTCGGGGTGCAAATCGCTACGCCGTCAGGCACAGATTGGCTCAATTTAGCGATTGGGAGGAATTTAGAATTGAAAATTTAAAATTTAAAATTGGGCTTACAACCTTTCTCCCTTTCATCATTGAAGGGTCTCTCGCGTTATACCAACCTCACGATCAAGAAGGAATTTTGATGTAGGGGCAAGGCATTTGCATTTCACCAATCGTCAACCCGTTAAAACCAGCAAATGACTTGCCCCACCTTGCTGTAGCGTTATTTGGCTCGCGCATCGGGTAAAGCATCAAGCTCAGCTAACCCGTATGCCACGACTCGCGCACTCCGGTGTAATAGATGTGGAGCGTCACTCACCCCGAAATTCGCCAACACCAATCGCAATGTCTCCAAGTCCTGTGACAATTGATGCCACAGAGCCAATGACTGTTGTATCTGGTGATAGTGGCAAGTCCCATGATCCTGCCAAAAGGGATACATCGACGGCGGTCAAAACCGTTCCCCTGCAAAGCGAACCCAGCCCCTTAAACCACTTTAGTTTGATACGCTCTTCCGGTGTCTTTTCGGAATGGGGCAGCTTAGATTGTTCAGGCTCTTTTAGCTCTTGGATCTTCCTATCCAGATGTTGACTGGCCTCATGGACTGACGAAGTTAGAGTCTGATTATCAAACTTTCGGGCTGTCATTTGGTAGTGGCTTTGAATTCTACGGATTCGCAGACGAAGCTCACCCTTTGGATTAACGCTGCCGGCGTGACGAAGTGCCTCAATGTCTTCACGTGGTAGATCAGAAACTTCGAGTTCCGAAAGGATTTCGAGCATATGAACTTCAAGTGATTCTATGATGCCTGTTTCAAGCAATAGTCGTTCGTTCACTCGGCGATGGGCATAAAGAAGATCCTGAACAGCCTCGCGTAAGTGGCGGCGTGAGACAGCCTCCGTAACGATAAAGTCCTCGCCCCCTAGTTGCTCCACATATCTGATTGTTCGCGAGGCTTCATAAAGGTCATTGTTACGGTATTTAAACTCGAATGGTTCTAGGTGACGGCGTATTCGATGTAACTTTGTTGCGATTTCTTGCTGATAAATATCACGAATCAACCCTCGCCACTTCGACTTTTTCATGTGCGATCGCTCCTATATAACTTGTAACACTCAACACACATACTGCACATCAAGTGCAACAAAGTATAGTATACCGTGCTATCTAAAAATCCACAAAATCACCCACCACCTGCAAAAACGGCGCGAAACTGAGCTATCACTCAATTTTCCATTTTAAATTCTCAATTCTCAATTTCCAAACTTCCCTGCCACCCGCAGCGCCCCCATCGTGACGCCAGCCGTGCTTTGGCCCGGGAAGATGCTGTCGCCGACCAGCCACGTATTGGCTAGGCCGGTGTGTGGACCGCGTGCCTTAAACACGCTGGTGAACGGAAAACCGCCCACCCCGCCGCGATGACGACGAGTGTAAAAACGAAAAGTGACGGGCGTGCCCGGCAATTGCAAGCGAATGCGCTGGCGCAGATTGGGCACGGCCCGCTCAGCCAAATTGAGCATTTGCTCGCTGTATGCGGCGACCCGCGCCTCATATTCGGCTTGCCCGCCCGCCTTGTTGCGCAACGCCCACCAATCGGCGGTGCGGGTGTGGGTGCTGATGGTGAGAGCGCGATGCCCCGCCGGAGCGCGAGCCGCATCATTTGCCGTTGAAAACGACATAAAAATCGAATTGCCCTCGCCTAGCGGCTGCGCATAATCGCCGATCACTTGATAGTGCTCGATGGGCGAGGCGTGCGGATCGTCGGCGACACCGAGGTAGAGAGTAAACGCGCCCCATTGATCGGCGCGTATGGCGACCTCGCGGCGCAAATTGGCGGGCGCATCCTCGCCCAGCAAACGCGCCAAATCCCAAGGCGTGAGGTTGGCGATGCAATGGTCGCACTCAAAACGCTGGCCTTTGTTGGTATGTGCCGCCACAATACGCCCATTGCGCGTCTCGAAGCGGGTAACCTCTTGGCGAAAATGAACTTGCCCGCCAAATTTGCGCACCGATTCAACCAATTGCGCCGCGATTGTGCCGATACCGCCCTCGACGTGATTCACGCCCTTGCGCGGCAAATCGTAGGCGGCGGCCCCAAACAGGGCGCTGGCCTTGTCGGCGGTGGTTTGGGCGCTAATGAGCAACTGCGAGTTGAGAAACGTCAACGCCGCGCGGTCACGCAGCCCGCTACGTTGCGCCCATGCCCCCACCGTCTCGAACAAATGCGGCAAGGTGCTAAGGGTGGACGGACGCAAAGCCCGCGTCGTTTGCAGCCAATCGCCGAGGCTGGCGGGCGGCCCCGCCCGTTGGCGCGCCGCAAAAGCCCAAACCGCGTCCCCTACCGCCCCCACATTTCGAAAA
>JAHBAL020000574.1 GCA_018500105.2 Anaerolineae bacterium | reverse complement strand
GCCCGCCACCGCAACACCCGTCGCCGAACACGTCATGCTGGTGCTAGGGTTAAGCGTGTTAGCCGGGCAGCTAATTGCGCCCACTTGGTCATCCATCACAGCCACATTCGCCAAGGTAATGTTGCCGGTATTGGTGACGAGATAGGTCCATGTCACCGCGCCACCCGCCGCCACCAACGGTCCCGGTGCATTATCGGCATCCACGCCATTGGTCAATTTCACGATGGCCAGTTGGGGCAAAAACCCAAAATAATGGCTTTGGCTGGTCGAAGTCACTTGCTGCGCCGAGCTAAACACGTTTGTGCCAGTAATAGTGGCCGTGTTGGTATATTGCCCTTGGGTCACCGTGCCCGTTATTTGACAGGTGGTCACCGCATTTGGCGCAAAATTGGGCAAAGGGCTGGGCGCACAATTGCTCGCGTTCACCGCGCCTTGGGGGGTGTCCACCAGTGTGAAATTGGTCAAAGTCACCTCACCAGTGTTGGTCACGACATACGTCCATGTGACTGTGTTGCCCACCAACAATTGCGGCCCTGTGCCGGTTGGCGCATACACGCCGTTCGTATATTTCGCCATCGCCACGTTTGGCACAAGCAAACGCACACCGAAGTCAAAACCGTAGTTATTGTCGCCAGCATCATCTATAACAAATGACACCGCCATCATCGCGCCAATCAATTGACCATCAGAATCCAAAACATCCGAAATCCAATCATTGTTGGTGATGCCTGTGGCGTTGGGCAACGTCATGGTATAGGCCGCCAACGCATTTTGCGCCACCGGAATTTGAATTGTGTAGGGTGTGGTGTGGGCTAATCCGGTGAAATAATATTCACCAGCGGCGTTGGTGGTGGTCGTCGAAATCACCGTTCCGGTGCTGTTCACCAATTGCACGGTGACATTGGACAAACCAAGCTCGTCAGGATCTTGAATGCCATTCAAGTTGCTATCCACCCACACGCGGTTACCTACTGTCGTCGGCGGCGGATCGCACAATAATTCCATATCGCCGACGCTGGTGGCTTTGCCCATTCCTGAGCGCGAACCAGTGCTCGCCACCAAATAGCCGTCATCTTTTGTGCCGCTTCGGTTGTTATACCAATGCACACCCACCGTATTTAAGCCACGATTCGAGGGGCTGGTGCTCACGGGATAGTCTACTGGATCGAACACGGTAGACACCACTTGCCCGCTGCCCGGCAGCCACACCAAACCACCCAAAGTCACTTCGTCATGGGTTGGCGACGTGTTGCCCGTAGCGCCGCCATTAACGTAAACATCTTGGTGATAAAATTCGCCATTACCGCCCGGACCATCATCAACACGGCGTGCGCCGCCCGCCAATTCGCCGGTGGCGCAACCCGGACGGCCTTCGATCACATAGCCCGCTGCTGTGCGGCACACGTGCAAAAGATCACCACTCGACACACTGGTAAACCCACCATATAGCGTGTCGGCAGAAGGCACGGGCACATATTGATCATAGCCAGTCTGATGCCCAAAACGATCTGAAAAACCCAGCACAATGGAACCATTTTCGGTAAATTCAATATCGCTCAAGATCGGTTGCCCATAAGCCCCCGAATCTGGGCCGGTCGCAAGATTGCTAGGCAATGGAAAGCCTGTCTGCGCCCATGTGCTGGCCCAAGGATACCAACGATCCGCCAAAAATCCCAAGCCGTTCAAGTTGTTTTCGCGGGTATAGTTCATCGCAACACTAATGACCGGCGTAAAACCCAAAGCCGGATTTTGTGGGTCGAACGACAACACATGCGCCACCACATCCGTAATTTGCTGCGACACTGCGCCATCGCACACGCCCCCCAAATACCCGCGCAGGTCTTTAAATTTCAACCCCCAAGGCCGGAACACGCCACCCACACAGGTCGGCTCGCCCAAAGCCGGGCTGAGCAAATATTGGCTAATAACGCTACTGGGCAAAAATGACGGGTTTGCCATAGATGGCACATAATTGCGCATATCAATTTTAATGAGGCCGCGCTGGTTTAGGTTGACTAACCATAACGTATGCCCATCTTCGCCAATATCCATATCACCAAAACTGGTTTTGCCCATTTTGTCAAAGGCATCCAAGTCAACGTTTGCGACGCCAGACCCGCCCAGCACATAATCATTGCTGCCAGTGCGGGTGACCGTGCCGACATCAATGACTGGGCCGCCGTTGATGGGAGCCACGCCCTGCAAATCGAAGCCACCCACCACCGAAGCCAACGCACTATTTGAATAATCAAGCACATACACACCGTCTTCGCCACGCGGCCCCAAACCAACATGCCGCCGAACAAACGACGACAAATACACCCGCAATGGCTCATGTTGATGGGCAATGCCCCAAGTCGAGCCAACTTGTTGCAATTGTGCATCTATACGCGGGTTAGCGGCTGTGCCCGGCAACTGTGGAATCCCGTATTGAATGGGCACATCACCGCCGGTGTCGTTGGGGCTACCGCTGTCTCTTATACACATCT
>JAHBAL020000401.1 GCA_018500105.2 Anaerolineae bacterium | reverse complement strand
TGGAATCGTCATTTCGACGCGAAGCGAGAAATCTTTGCATAAATTGAAGCTAAAAGCGTATGTTTTGCAAAGATTTCTCGCTTCGCGTCGAAATGACAGGTGTTACGCAAAAATGACGATTTTGCGATTCCGCTATCATCTTGCCCCCTACAAAAGAATGAAAAATGAAAATTTTCGCTTCTCCACAAACCAACCAATCAACTAATCAACCAATCAACCAATCAACCATTCAACTAATCAACCCATTAGACGTTGCGGCTCACCGTGTAGTCGGCGATGGCGGCGAGGGTGCTGCGATAGGCGTTGTCGGGCAGGTCGGCGAGGTGCTGCTTGGCGGTTTTGATGAGTGCGGCGGCCTCGGCGACGGCGCTGGTGATGGCGGCTGATTCGCGGATGCGTTTGACCAATTGGGCGTAAGTTTCGCCGCTGCAATTGCCTTCGAGCGCACACGGGAGTAGCGGGTCATCGGGGTTGGCCTCGATATAGCAAATGGTGGGCAAGGTGATGAGTCCGCGCCGTAGGTCGCTGCCGACTGGCTTGCCGACGGTAGCTTGCTCGCCGGTGAAATCAAGCACATCATCCATGATCTGAAACGCCAAACCGAGGTCGCGCCCATAGGCATTGAGCGACTGAATTTGTGGCTCGCTCGCCCCTGCCACAACGCCAGCGGCGGTGGCTGCCAAAACGAACATCGAGGCAGTTTTGGCATAAATGCGCTCGGTGTAATCGTCGCGGGTGCGGCGACGTGCCCAGTCGGTGAATTGTTGGCGCAGTTCGCCGCCCACAATGACACCCAGCGTCTCGGAGAAAATGCTCATGACGCGCACGCTGTTGGCACGTGAGGCCAAACCGGCGGCGAAGGCAAATAGAAAATCGCCTGTCAACACGGTCGCGGCGGGCGTCCATGCCGCGTTGAGCGTGGCGGCCCCGCGCCGCACCAGCGAGCCATCAATCAAATCATCATGCACCAGCGTGGCGGTATGCAGCATCTCGACCGCGCTGGCGACCTCAATTGCGGCTCGCAAATCTTGTTTGCCGAACATGCCCGCCACCAGCAGCGAGATTTGCGGGCGCAAGCGCTTGCCGCCACTCGCCACAATGACACGCACCGCATTGCGCAAATTCGATGGGTGCATTTCTGGGATATTGAGCAGCGTCTCCTCTACTTGACTCAGTTGCTGCCCCACCAGTTCGTTCACGTTGTTCATCCTTTGTTACATCTCCCGCTTGTGAATTTTATCACTAACAAACAATGGTTAATGGGTAATGGACAATGGACAATGGACAATGAGTAGTAAGTAATGAGTAGAGGCCACTTATGATCTTATTACTCGTTACTCGTTACCCGTTACGCATCACTAACCACTAACCCCATTAAGCGACAGGCGTTTTGCGTTGTGGCTGCGCCCAATTCGGCCACACTGATGCCGCGAATTTGGGCGATGCGCTCGGCGATGAGCGGGAGGTAGCTCGGTTCGTTGCGTTTGCCGCGATATTTTTGCGGCGACAGATAGGGCGCGTCGGTTTCGAGCAGCAAGCGGTCGAGCGGCATGTCGCGCACGATCTCGCGCAACGACTCATTCTTGGGGTAGGTGACTGGCCCGCCGATGCCGAGATAATACCCGCGCTCCAGTGCCAACTCGGCCTGCTGTGAATTGCCGGCGAAAGAATGCAACAAAATTGAAAATTGGGAGTTGCTTGTATCCCCAATTTTTAATTTTTCATTTTCAATTTTAAATTCCGACAGAATGTCGAGCGTGTCGTCGTAGGCGTCGCGGCAATGGATGATGACGGGCAAATGCAGCCGTTGCGCCAATTGCAATTGGCGCACAAAGCCGTCAATTTGCTGCTGACGTGGGAACGTGTTCCAGTGGTAATCCAGCCCGATCTCGCCGATGGCGACGACACGTGGTTGCTGACTCAATTGCTCAATTTCGCATAGGCAATATTTATTTAAATGATCAATATTATTAGGGTGAATACCCACAGCCGCCCACACATCATCTCGCAAAGCCGACAAAACAGCCGCACGACGACTACTAGCGAGATCATAGCTAGGATTTAGGCAACGCGTAACACCTGCCGCATGGGCGCGGGCCAATACCGCGTCGCGGTCGGCGTCAAAGGGTGGGGTGTCGAGGTGGCAATGAGTATCAAAAAACATGTGAATTGGGCAACTTTAGAAATCGGGCTTTTGAAAGAAGCCCGATTTCTTTGCGCTAGTTCAGCTTTAGTTAATCACAAATTACGAATTAAGGATCTGAGGCGCTGCCATAGGAGCGCCGACATCTTGACGGCACTCCGACGCTAATCTATATCTACGTTTAGTCTCACGGCTTTTACAATTTCAACCAATTGGCGAGTTGTCCAATTTCGGTTTGTCCAGTTTTCACGTTTGGCTTGTGCGATAGTTGCCAACAATTCTTCGCGTGTCATGGGGCAAATTGTATCTCGCTTGCATCACGCTCACGAGCAGCATAGGCACGTCTTGAAGGGTGGCCTATGCTGCTACCGCCACAATTCGCAGAGAAAAGCTACCTTACCCAGCTTTTCATGCGCCGCCCCTCGCGGGGTGCGCCAGCGGCCCAGCAGCTTGAAGCTGCTGGGCCGCTCCGTCGGCCTAGGCTTGTGGCCCAGCCCCCTTGCTCAGCTCACGGCCTCGGCTTTGGTCGGGCAGAGTTGCTTGCACACTCCACAAAATCTGATACGATCTAGCCAAATGAGCAGCAAGATGCACTTTGAAACGGGACAATACTATCATGTGTATAACCGTTCAAACGCTGGCGAAATTGTCTTTAAAGAACCCGAAAATTACCTGTATTTTTTACGCAAATATCGGCAATACCTGACAGCACATTTTGCAACGATTGCCTATTGCCTCATGCCAACCCATTTTCATTTTTTAGTGCAAATCAAAACCGAAGCCCCAGCAGCCCAAAATGCGCTCGGCGTATTGCTTAGCAGCTATGCCCAAGCCATCAATAAGCGCTATCAGCGACACGGCAGCTTATTTCAAGACCACAGCAAAGCCAAATGGGTCAACAACGAGCGCTACTTACTCAAGCTCATGACCTATATCCACCAAAACCCCATTCGCGCTGGCCTAGCAACCCGCTTGGACAACTGGCCCTATTCCAGCTATCCAGACCTAGCCGGCTATCGGAAAGGCGATTTGCCCGAACGCAGCTTGGTCAGCGCTTATTTTCACAGCGATGCCGACTTTCGTAGCTTTTCGCAACAGACGTTAAGCACAATTGAGGCAAAGTATTGGGTGTGATGACATGATGAGTGACTCAAAGCGCCGATATCTTGTCGGCACTCCGGTCGGCTTCGGCATTGATGGTTGGTGTCACCTCTGGCACACTGTTGGCGGCGCTCTCAATCATATGTTGATATTCATCCATCCAATCAGCCAATTGCACGTCGTTGGCGATGCGATGCTGTAACTGGCGCATTCGTTTGCGATCGGTGCGCATCAATTGCAGCATGTCAATAGCGAACATCTGCACCCATTCCGGCGCTGCCGATTGCGTCAGCCATTTAAACGAATGAAAAGCGTGATCTACCGTGCTCATCCGCGCCACCAGCGCTACAATCAACGCATAGCGCAGCGATGGCTCGGCAGGAAACACCAGCTTGGCTCCCACGCCACCCATAATTTGCTCGACATCTGGCACATCGGCCAACATGCGCACAAAGGTGTTAAATTCGGTAGCGGCGGCGTTGCCAATGGCGGGGGCGACACTCAATCCGGCACGATGCAGGCGGCTTGCCATCTCCCACGTGCGCGGCGAAGGCCACGCTGGTTGTTGTGGCTCGAATTTGTGCAGTAACGGCGCACGAAATAGCACAAACGCAATGACATGCTCATGCCATTTTTGCGCCAAGGCATAATGCTTAAAGCTATCGAGATCGGTCTCGACCTCAAGGTGAATGAAGCGATTTGCCAGCGGCGCGGGCATGTCAAAGACAATGGCGCGGTCTTCCTTTCGGTTGCCCGCCGCCCAAATAAACCAGCCCTCAGGCACAACGTAGCTACCGACGCGGCGGTCTAAAATAAGTTGTTGCGCCATGCCTTGCATGGTGGGCGGGGCCAAATTGATTTCGTCTAAAAACAAAATGCCGTGACCTGATTGTGGCAAAAATTCGGGCGGATACCAGCGCGATAAGCCATTTTCGGCCACCGGCAGCCCGCGCAAATCGGTTGGGGCCAATTGCGACAGCCGCACATCAATAAAGCCGATATTATGCGCGGTGGCGGTTTGGGCCACAATGCTCGATTTGCCGATGCCGGGCGGCCCCCAAATCATGGTGCTAATTTTAATTTGGCGGCTGACCAATTGGTCGAGGAAGGTTGCAAGTTCAGTTGGTTTCATGGCGATAATGTGTATTTTGTATGCAAATGTCTGACTTGCCCCGTCAGTGGGCTGACAATTCACAACCGCAAAGCCGACAGCGATTTTGGCGCACCGATCAAGCGCGACGCTGGGCGTTGCCCCTCCTGCTGTTGCTATTGGCCTTCGCTCTACGTCTGGTTGCGCTCGAACAACGCCCGTTGCATTTTGACGAGGGCATCAATGTGGTCTTTGGGCAAGGCGGCTTGGCGAATGTGCTTGCCACTACCTTTAAAAATGGCGACACCGACCCGCCGGTGCATCGTTTGGCCTTGGGTGCGTGGATGGGGCTAACAGGATCGTCGCCGTTTGCCTTGCGCTATTTTTCGGTGCTGTGTGGGGTGCTTTGGCTGGCGCTGTGCTATCGCTTGGTGCGGCGGCTTGGCCTCGGTTCGGCAATCGCCGCGTTGACACTGTTGTTTATGGCAGTCTCGGCCTACGCTGTCAATTACACCCAGCAGGCCAAAGGCTATGCGTTTGCGGCGCTGATGGCAAGCCTGTCATTTGTGATTTTAGATTTTGGGCAAGCTAAAATCCAAAATTCAAAATCTAAAATCAGCGAAGCGGTTTACGTGCTTGCCATTATGCTCATGCTTGGCACGCATTACTACACCGCGCCGGTGTTGCTGATGCACTGGTTGTGGCTGTGGGGCGCTGGTCGCGGCTGGGCGGCTTTGCGACGGTTGGCGGTTTTGCAAACGTTGGCGTGTTTGCCGGTGGCAATGTGGGTTTTGCTCACCATTCGCGCCGTGCTCACCGGTTCGCTGGGGCTGTCCGATGCCCCGCCGTTGCCACCCGGTCAACTGCTCGGCAATATTTGGACGGATATGATGACGGGCGATGCCAGCGTCTTTCGTTATGACGGCCCTCTTTCGCTTGTCCCCATCATTTTAGGTTATTACGGGAGTAGTCTTTGGCGACGGAAACCCACAGCCACTTGGTTG
Source organism: Anaerolineae bacterium (assembly GCA_018500105.2). GTDB lineage: Bacteria > Chloroflexota > Anaerolineae > J036 > Brachytrichaceae > AQU-03. The sequence continues at coordinate 165 of JAHBAL020000401.1, read as the reverse complement.
CTGGGCGGAACCTTGATCCCACTTGTTTTCACCCTGATTTTGCAGCTACGTATTGCCTTCTTTTCGTCGCGCTTCTTGTTTTATTTGTTGCCCTTTGGGCTTATACCCATAGCGGCAGGGGTGATTGTGTTGGCGCGATGGCTGACGCGCCGCGCCGCAGCGCTG
>JAHBAL020000213.1 GCA_018500105.2 Anaerolineae bacterium | reverse complement strand
GCCAGTGCAAATTTATGGGTTTGGTCGCGGGCGTGTCATCGTCGGCAACGAGACCATCACCACCCAAAAGTGGGGTTGGAACATTCCCCGTGAATTGATGTATTTCATGCTCAACTCACGCCAGTCCACCCGCGAGCGCATTGGCAGCATTTTCTGGCCCGACGCCAACACCGCCACCATGCAGCGTGGTTTCCACAACGCCAAATTGACCATCCGAAACGTGTTGGGCACAGTTCCCTTCACCTATTTCGATGGGGTTTATTCAGTCAACCCGCAGCTCAAATATTATTACGACGTGGATGAGTTTGAGCGCTTGCTGCGCGAATCACAAAAAGCCGAACCGCGCCAAGTGCTGCAATATTTGCTCAAAGCCGCCGAAATTTATACCGAAGACTTCTTGGTGGAATCTACGATGGAATGGGCGGTGCGAACCCGCCGCCGCATGCACGAAAAGTTCCAAACGTGCTGTTTGGATGCCGCCGCTGTAGCGATGAAATACAACGAGGAAGACGCAGTCGTGCGCTTGATCGAACGCACCTTCTATATGGATGCGCTAAACGAAGAAGTCGCCCGCACCTTAATGATGCTAAACGCCCGCATGGGCAAACGCTTGGTCGCCATCGAAATTTACAATCAACTAGCCAACAACCTGAAGCGCGAGTTGAATGTGTCGCCCGATCAACGCACCGAGCAACTGCTTCAAATCATTCGTTCAGAGCAAGCAGTGGTTTACGCCTAATTCGTTATCCGCTTGACCAATGGGCCGATTGTGGCGAACTGCCACGATCGGCCTTTTTGTTACCCCCTAGCCCACCACCCAATCTGGCCCTTCGACTAACTTGTGCAAACATGATATTATTAGGGGCCAGAAACCTAATTTTGCCGATTGCAAGATGACGTCGGCTTTTACCTGCATATCTTGAGAATGAGCGACCTCCGCCCTCCCCCACTCCCATCTGATCTTTACGACGAACAATATTTTCTAACAGCTTGCGAAGGATATCAAGAATATATTGACACCGAAGGTGCTCATTTGTCGCGGCGTTTGCGCCAAGCCTTTGAATATGCCAGCGTCACCCCCGGCATGTGCGTACTTGATTTAGGCTGTGGTCGTGGCGAAATTGTGCGCCACGTGGCGCGTATGGGCGCAGCGTGCTTTGGCGTAGATTATTCACGCGCTGCGTTGTCACTATCGCAACAAGCGCTAAAAGATGAGGCCGGGACGTGCGGTGTCGCTCGCAGCGATGCTAAATTTTTGCCTTTTCCAGCCAACGCTTTCGACCGCGTGCTCATTTTCGATGTGGTCGAACATTTGCATCCTTGGGAGCTAAAAGCCTGTTTGGATGAGGCGTATCGCGTGTTGAAGGTGGGTGGACAAATCATTGTTCACACCGCCCCCAACCGCTGGTATGACGCTTATGCCTACCCTTGGGTGCGACGTTTGCGCATGTTGATGGGCGAAGGCGACAAATACCCCGCCAACCCCCGTGCGCTCAATGTCGAAATCAACACCGAAGTGCATGTTAATGAACAAGATCTGTGGCGAATGCGCAAAGTCTTGCGCCAATCCGACTTCTCGGCGATCAAAGTTTGGCTCGACACGCCACCACAAAAACGCCAAGAAAATGGCGCACTTGCCATCATGCGCCACATCGCCTTCAAATGGGCGCCATTCTCATGGTTCTTCCAACGCGAGGTCTTTGCGGTAGGAACAAAAGGGAAATGAGTGAATGAGTGAATGAGTGGGTGAGTGAATGACTAATTCTCCAGCAATCACTCATTCATCCATTCACCCATTCACTCATTTCCCTCGTTACGGCCTTGGTGTGCCAGCGCGGGGCGTGCCCGGGGCGCGAGGTGTGCCGTTGGCTGGGTTATTAGGACGATTTGGTGATTCGGCCATCGCCGCGCCGGCTGGTGCGGCAATATTAATCGCCGTGCCAAAATCATACAAACGGGTGCTGCTTTGAATCTCGAGCGCTTGGTCGGCGCGTTGCGCCGAGGTCAGGGCAAAATTAACCTCATATTTGCGCACAATATTGTCTTCGCAGGCCCATACTTTGTAGCTGCCTGACTTGATCGTCAATTGGTTACGGCCTTGGCCGCCTTGGCCTGCATTTTGGCCTTGGCCCTGTCCCTGCCCAGCTTGAGCGCCACCTTGGGGACCGGGGCCGCCTCCACCCGGCCCGCCAAAACCGCCGACTCCAAAACCAGTTTGAGTGGCATCATAAATGCGTTGCAACGCCGCTGCGTCGGCCTCATAAATATCGCAACGCTTGCCGTCAATGGTTTCGCTGGTGGTTTTCTTAAAATCAGCCGGTTCAAGCATTCGCTTCCCATCGCGGGCAAATAGACCATCGGCAGGGTTACGCTGCGCCCGATCAGCCGGTAATTCATACCACTTGGCTTCGATTGCGCCCATATTTGGGTTTGGGCCTTTAACAAAGCTTTTGCCATCAGCAAAAATAAATTCTTGCCCAGCATTGCCACCCGCGCCGCCGCCAAAATTGCCTTGGGTGGTGATGTGCGAATTACGCCCATTCACTTCGCCCATCGTTTTCACGGTGCGTTCGCCCGGCGCTGCCGCTTGCCCGCCCTGAGCGCCCGGCCCGCCAAAGTTGCCCTTGGTGGTATTGCTGCTCTCGTAGCGAAAAGCAGTCTTGGCCGCGACCATGTTATCGAGCGCGGTCAACAAAGCCGCATTGCCTGCCACCGCGCCACTGGCTGGGCCAGACGAATTGCCGGTTGGTGCGGCGCTGCCGCCACACCCCGCCAGCAACAAGGTGCTAGCGGCAATGACATAAGAAAGTTTTGAGATTGACATTTGCGATTAGTCTATCGCGTTTATGTCAATTTATGCCGCGTTTTGATGCGCCCAACCCCAAAATTTTCAAAAATTTTACGGACACAACACCACATGAATATATTTCGGGCCATGCACCCCAACAGTCAGCGTCATCTCAATATCGGCAGTGCGGCTAGGGCCACTGATGAAAACCAAATTGCTGGCGTCTTGGGTTAGCACCGGATGCGCGGCAAAAAATGAGGCCATCGTCGGGTAAAGCCGGTTGATGGGCAACAGCGCGATGTGAGTAAGTGGCAACAACGAAGCCAAACGAGGCCGCGCCGCGCTGCTGATCATGGCAAGTGAGCCAGTGTCGGCCAAGCCCGCTGATGCACCCGTTAGCCCGACGCGCACCTCGCCCAGGGCCGCCAATTTTTGCTTGCGTCCCGCGTCATCGGCAGGCACATGCTGATCTACGCGCCGAATACCCGCCTTGTGCAAGGCATAGGGCAATCCCGTTAGCGGTAATTCGGCATCGTCCCACGCCAAAATCTCATTGCCACCCAGCTCTTGAATGAGATCAACGACTAAATCTACCGCCGCAAACGAGTTCACTGGGCGATGAATTTTGGCCCCTACGGCCTCCATATCACGCTGAAAAGTTTGGCTCATGGCGGCGTAGTCAGTATTCACCGCCACCTCACGCGGCGGCACACTGGCCCGCGCCGTCGGCAACACCCCACTCTTGAGGCTGTTTCGTATTTGATCAAGGACAATTTTTCGAGAATCGCGCATAAAAATCAAATGACTGAATGAGCGAATGAATAAATGAGCGATTATTCAGTTGAGAGTTGAGAAAAATAATCTTTAATCCTTAGTCCCCAATCCCGAATCCTCAATCGCTCATTCACTCATTCAGTCATTCACTCATTTCCTTAAATTGTTGACTAAATGACTTGGCGGCAAAGGGCGGAAAATCGCGGTGTTGCGTCCAGCCGGAGAGCGGCGGCGGCAATTTGGTTAGCCAGCCACCTTTGCCCTGCGCACTCGCCAACAGGCGTGCGCCCATGCCCGATAATTTGATCGCCCATTTGAACAAGGCCGGTTTGGTGGCGACAAAACGATAGACGGGCAGCCCCATTTTCACCCATGCCGGGGCCAAGCCTTTCTCATGCCCTTCTTCGCGCAATTTCAGCAACATACGCGGGATGTCAATCCGCACGGGGCAAACCTCTTTGCACGCGCCGCACAAACTGCTGGCGTGAGGCAAATCGGCCCAAGGCTCGATTCCCTTCAAGCCCGGCGTCAATACTGCGCCCACCGGCCCCGGATAAACACTGCCATAGGCATGCCCACCAATTTGCTGATACACCGGACACGCATTTAAACACGCGCCGCAGCGAATGCAATACAAAATCTCGGCCAACTCTGTGCCCAGCACTTTACTTCGCCCATTGTCTACAATCACCACATGCAACGCTTCAGGGCCATCCGCCTCGGGGCTGCGGCGCGGGCCGGTGAGCAAATTGGTGTAGACTGACAATTTTTGCCCGGTCGCCGAACGCGCCAACACTTGCAACACCACGCTCAAATCGTCGAGCGTTGGCACAATGCGCTCGATGCCCATCAACGCCACATGCACCCGCGGAGCGGTGCTGGTCAGGCGACCATTGCCCTCATTCTCGACCAATGCGATCGTGCCGGTCTCGGCAACGGCAAAATTGACGCCTGTGATGCCCATATCGGCCACCAAAAACTCTTGTCGCAGCTTTTCGCGCACATGCCCCACGATCACGGCGGGGTCGTGCGACAGCGGGATGTTGAGTTTTTTGTGCAACAAATCGCCGACCTGCTCGCGGGTGTAGTGAATGGCGGGCGCGATGATGTGTGACGGCATCTCACCGGCCTCTTGCACAATCCGTTCGCCAAGATCGCTCTCCCAAACCGTGATGCCTAGATGTTCAAATTCATGGTTGAGGTGCATCTCCTCGCTCACCATGCTTTTGCCCTTCACCACCGTCTTCACCTGATATTGCTTCGCCAATGCCAACACAATCTGATTGGCCTCGGCGGCATCGGCGGCAAAATGCACATACCCACCGCACTGCTCAAGATTGGCGGCAAATTGCTCTAAATAATCGGCCAATTTGCTGATGGTATGAGCGCGAATCATGCGAGCGCGATCACGCACCGCCTCGGCTTCGGGCAAGCTGGCAAAGGCTGTCGTCCGCAAGCCGCCCAATCGCGCCGTTGTGCGATTGAGCGCCACGTGCAATTGCTCGTTATTCAGCGCGTCTTCGACCCGCTCGTAAAAGGTAACGTTTGTCATCAGAGAAGTTGAAAGTGCTAAGTGCTAAGTGCTAAGTGCTAAGTCTTGATACTTAGCACTTAGCACTTAGCACTTCTAACTTATTATTTCGGCAATATGTTTGGTGGTGATGGCGCTGCCGCGACGATGTAGGCCGCCGCCCATGTGCAGCAAGCAACTAACGTCACAGCCGACGACGATCTTTGCACCGCTGGCCTCAATATTGTCAAGTTTTCGGTTAAGCATTGCGCCTGAAATATCGCTCATTTTAACGGCGAACAAGCCACCAAACCCGCAGCACTCGTTTGCGCCATTTAGCGCGTGTGTCTCGACACCCGTCGCCGCAAGCAATTGGCTCGGCGCTTCGGTCACCTTTAGCCCACGCGACAAGTGGCACGACGGGTGATAAGTCACGCTTTCGTGGCCTTGTGTTTGGGCCAAATCGGCCTCGGTTACGCCCAACACATCCACCAAAAACTGGCTAAATTCATAGGTGCGGGCCGCGATCTGCTCTGCCAGCGGCCCATAATGCGCGTCTCCGGCCAACAGCGCGGGGTATTGATGCACCAACATATCGGCGCATGACCCCGACGGCGTGACAATCGGCGAGGCCGAGCGCGACAACACATCGAGCGTATGCCGCGCCATTGCGCGGGCATCGGGCACAGCCCCGGCGTTAAATGCCGGTTGCCCGCAACACGTTTGGTCAGTTGGAAATTCGATTTGCACGCCCAAACGTTTGAGCACCCGCACCACCGCCATGCCCACTTCGGGCCTAATCGCTTCGATCATGCACGTGACAAATAATTGCACAGATTTGGGTTTTTCAGCCGGTTTTGCCGAGTGATGAGAGGATGATTGCGCCATAAATTCGGCGGTAATTTTACATCTAAAACGGCTTGAGATACGCTATTCACGCTAAAAAAATTAAAAGTGCTGCTAAACTATACATAGCTTATGCAAATTTACCCTAAAGATCTGGTTGAAGCTGGGATATACGTTTCTGAGGCCGATGCAATCCATAATGCGATGCGCTCTTTATGGAATGCGCAGCCTGCTATCAGAATCCAATTTGCGATACACCGTTATCAACATGAAAACCTCTCAATTGCGAAGGCTGCCCAACTGGCTGGCATCTCTTTTGATCGTATGAAAGAAATTTTAGCGGAACGGGATTTGTTAAAGCTAGAACCAAGTCAGTTGGCTCAAGCACTTGATGACGTTGCTTCCTTAGAGAAAATGCTGTCATGAATCGCCTCGTCAATACAACCGTTTTATCAAATTTTGCAGCAACACAAAGCCTAGATTTGCTGCACAAAACTGTCGGCAATTTATTTTTTACCAGTTATGTTTACGATGAGGTCCAAAACGGGTTATATGCTGGGTATGATTATTACACAGGAATCGAAAAGTTCATTTTTCCGTTTACCTCCCAAGGCTGGTTGCATCTTATTTCACCCAGCGATGATGAAATTTTGTTAACCTATACACTATCGAGCAAGTTACATTGGGGTGAGGCATCCAGTTTGTCTGTCGCAAAAATACGTCAATGGGGGTTTCTAACAGATGATCGCGCCGCACGAACACAAGCAACATATTGGAATATCCCTATTTCTGGGACGTTGGGGGTATTAGTCTTAGCCGTTAAACGCGAAATCATCTCGTTGAGAGAGGGCAACATCGTTTTACAAGAAATGATAAATACGGCACACTATCGGTCCCCCGTTTTTGATCTTAAGCATTTAATCTAACGTAAAATGAGGATATGACACCCGAACTCGATACCTTGTTGCGCGAACTTGAGCAATTTGGCAAAGACAATGACGCCAGCGCCAGCAGCCGCCAACAAAAGATGCTGAACATCACCCGCGATACCGGTGAATTTTTGCAGTGGCAAATTCGGGCACTTAAGGCGCGGCGCATCTTAGAAATTGGCACATCGAACGGCTACAGCACGATTTGGCTGGCGCTCGCCACCCAAGCCCTTAAGGGTCGCATCACCTCGCTCGATATTTTGCCGCGCAAACACGAGTTGGCCCGCGCCAATTTGGAACGCGCCAAGCTTAGCCAATGGGTGCAATTTTTGCTGGCCGACGCGGGCGAGTTTATGCGCAAGCAGTTTAATGGCGAGTTTGACTTTATTTTTCTCGATTCTGAGCGCGAAAATTATGTCGGCTGGTGGGCCGATCTGCGCCGCGTGCTCATGCCGGGTGGGGTCATTGTGGTAGACAATGCCACTTCACACGCCGCCGAAATGCAGCCTTTCGCCAACCTTGTGCGTAACACACCCGGCTATCTCAGCACCCTCATCCCCATCGGCAACGGGGAACTGGTGATTTTGAAATTATGAATGATGCGTGATGAGTGCGTAACAAGTAATGAGTAATAAGTAATGAGTAATGAGTAATAAGTAATTTTAAAATCATAGGACTTACGCGCATTAAAAACATTTCACCACAAAGAGCACAAAGTTCACAAAGAAAAGAAAGGTTTATCAATACAAATCTTCGAGTTCTTTGTGT
>JAHBAL020000444.1 GCA_018500105.2 Anaerolineae bacterium | reverse complement strand
TTGGCTGGTTTGCCGCAATTTTGCTCTGACACGTTGTGGATCTCCGCGTTCGCGGAGATGACGGGTTAAGTAGCGTGCTAACTTTTGAACAGCCTTGAACGTGAACGTGAACATCTACGTTTACGTTCACGATTTCGTCTACGTCCAGAGCGCTCTGGACGTAGACGAAATCGTAATGTTTGGATAATACTAAAAGGTAATCTGAGACCAACCTGATTCGCACCCCCAAAATGGGAGTAATATCTCGATATCATGACTAATCGCAAACCCGCACTCGGGTTTATTTTTGTTACGTTGTTGCTCGACATTCTCGGCCTTGGTTTAATTATTCCCGTGCTGCCCAAATTGATCGAGAGTTTCAGCAATAATGACATTCAGGCCGCTGCCAGCACGTATGGCATTTTGATCGCCATTTTTGCGCTCATGCAATTTTTGTTCTCGCCCATCTTGGGCGGGTTGTCCGATCGTTTTGGGCGGCGACCTGTCATCTTAATTTCGCTGCTCGGTTCTGGGCTAGATTATTTGTTGCTGGCGTTTGCGCCTAGCTTGGCATGGTTATTTGTTGGGCGCATCATCGCTGGCATCACCGCCTCAAACATCACCACCGTCACCGCTTACATTGCTGATGTGTCGCCGCCCGAAAAACGCGCTCAAAATTTTGGCATTGTCGGCGCTGCCTTTGGTTTGGGTTTCATCGTCGGGCCGCTCATCGGTGGTTTGCTGGGCAATGTTGGGTTGCGCGTGCCGTTTTTGGTCGTGGCGGGCATCACGTTGCTCAATTGGTTGTATGGCTTTTTTGTGCTGCCCGAATCGTTGCCGCCCGAGAATCGGCGCAAATTTGAATTGAGCAAAGCCAACCCATTTGGCAGTTTTGCTGGCTTGCAGCGATACCCGATGGTATTTCGCTTGACCATTGCCAGTGTGTTCACCTTTTTGGCTCAAAACGTGCTGCAAAGCGTGTGGGTATTGTATACCCAATATCGCTATGGCTGGGGCACAGACCAAGTCGGCATCTCATTGGCCTTGGTTGGTCTGAGCGCCGGTTTGGTGCAGGGCGTGTTTGTGGGCAGAATCGTCAAACGCATCGGCGAACGCAACGCCGTGCGCATCGGTTTGTTGGTCAGTGTCGTCAGCTTCATTCTTTACGGGCTGGCTTGGGAAGGCTGGATGTTTTTTGTCATTCCGCTCATCAGCGCCCTTGGCGGCGTTTCGGGGCCAAGCAGCCAATCCATCATCTCAAAAAGCGTGCCAGCCAATGAACAAGGCACGGTTCAAGGCGCATTGTCGAGCCTGAACGCGCTAACCGGTATCGCCGGGCCAATTATGGGCACCGCCGTGTTTAGCTATTTTATTGGCAGCAGCGCTCCCTTTCAATTACCCGGCGCTCCCTTCTTCTTGGCATCGTTGCTCATCGCAATCGGCTGGCTGCTCATCGTTGATGCTTTTCGGCGCTTGCCCGAGTAAGATTTGCACATAACGCTGCAAGTTTAGGGCGGAATGTAAGCATTTACAAAAATCTCTCACAACGAACACAAAGGACACAAAGGACACAAAGTTTTGAAGAATACCTTCTTTGTGAACTTCGTGTTCTTTGTGAGAGATTTTTATTTTGCGCCTTCGCGTCTTTGCGAGAAAAATAACGCTTATGAACATCATCGCTTCGGCGCTTGTGCCGGTTATCGTCATTATCGCGCTGGGTTGGGGGCTGCGTCGCCGGCAATTTGTGCCCGATGCCTTTTGGGGCCAGCTCGACCGCCTCAATTATTGGGTGTTGTTTCCATGTTTGTTGTTTAACAACCTGATCGGCGCACGGTTGCAAGACCTGCCGGCTTTCGATATCGCCATTGTGATTTGGGGGGCGCAATTTTTGTGTGCCGCGCTCATGCTGCTGATGCGGCGCTGGATGTCACGCACTGGTCCAGCCTTCACCTCGGTTTTTCAGGGCGGGGTGCGTTTCAATACTTACATCGCGCTGGCGACTGTGCCGGTGTTGTTCGGCAGCGATGGGCGCGTGTTGATCGCCATTCTCATCGCGCTGTTTGTGCCGATGACGAATGTGCTGTGCGTGACCGCTTTGGCCTATTATGCGCAAGGGGCGCGGTTGCGGCCTAGCGCCTTGCTGCGCCCCATCGCCAGCAACCCGCTGATTGTGGCGTGTGTGTTGGGTTCGGCGTCCAGCCTTGTTGCATTGCCCGTTCCGGATGGTTTGCGTGCCACTTTTACCGTGTTGGGCCAAGCCTCGCTGGCGTGCGGCCTCATTTCGGTTGGCGCGGCCTTGCGTTTCGATGCATTTCATGGCGATGTTCGCGCCATTGTGGCCTCGCACGGCTTTAAATTTATCGCCATGCCGTTGTTTAGCGATCTGTTATGTCAACTTTTGGACATTGGTGGCATGGTGCGCGTCATTATTGTCTTTTTCAATTGCCTGCCCACCGCCTCGACCGCGCAGGCATTGGCGCGGCACATGGGTGGCGACGTGCCGCTCATGTCGCGCATCATCACAGCACAGACCTTGTTCGCGTTTGTTTGGATGCCGTTGGCGTATTGGGTGCTGGGGATGGGGTAAGGCCATTTGTGCAGTGTAATACACAAAAATAGTATAATTTTGTGTATTACACTGCCATGAAACGACAGATTCGTCAAATGATTGACCGCGAGCTAACTCAAATGCATCCGAAGATTATCGTGCTGGTAGGACAGCGACGAGTGGGCAAAACATATGAGCTGGTTCAGTTGCAAAGTGAGCACCCCAATAGTCAGTTTTATGATTTTGAAGACTTTGCGTTGCGCGAGCTTTTTCAGCCCAGTTTGTCCATCCTTGAGCGTTTATTGGGGCCGCGTGCCGAACCGCGCTTGGTGTTATTCGACGAGGTTCAGCATGTACCTAATATCGGCGCGGTTTTAAAACTCATTCACGATCATTTTCCGGCTACCCGGGTTGTTGCTAGCGGGTCAGCCGCTTTTTTGCTGCTCAAAAATATTGGCGATAGCTTGGCCGGGCGCTGCTTTTTGATCAATGTTTATCCACTTAGCCCGCGTGAAATGCTGAACGATGCCAATAATGAACGCTGGGTGATCGGCGATTATGATCGCCCACTGAACAAGCCAATTATTGATGCCAATCTCGATCATTGGCTGTTGTATGGCTGTTTGCCTGAAGTTTGGCAAGAGCGCGATAGCATTCGTAAGACGAGTTTGTTGCGCAACTATGTCAATAGCTTGATGTTGAAAGATATCTTTGAAATCGAAGGGATTCGCTTGCCTGACGTGATGCAAAAATTAGTGCGGATGCTGGCGTTACAAATCGGAAATGAGGTCAACGCCAACGAATTGGCGACGGCTCTCAACCTTAATCGTCGCACGGTGTTGGAATACATCAGTATTCTCGAAAAATTTCGCTTGGTGCATGTTTTGGGTGCATATAGCAATAACTTGCGCAACGAGTTGACGAAGGGCAACAAAATTTATTTCACCGACCTCGGTGTGCGCAATGCGCTGTTGGGTAATTTTGCCCCAATTGCGGGTCGCACCGATACGGGCGCACTGTTTGAAAATTTTGTTGTGAATTTGTTCATTCATCATGCAGATTTGGCGCAGCATTTTGGGCAGTTTTATCAATGTTATTTTTGGCGCAACAAACAACAAGCCGAAATTGACCTCGTGCTGTTAAATACATCTACCCAGCAACTCACCCCAATTGAAATCAAGTTGACGCAAGGTGCAAAATTGCCGCGCATTTTCGCCGAGCTATACCACGAGCGCATGAGCGCGTATATGACTGTGAAGCGTGAAACGCTATGGCAATTCGTCTAACCAAATCGCATACAATATCAGCATGAACACCCTACGACTTGGAAAAACCGGACTTAAAGTCACCCCGATCTGTCTTGGCATGATGACCTATGGCACACCGAAATGGCGCGAATGGGTGCTGGACGAGGCGGCCAGCCGGCCTTTCATCAAACGCGCCGTTGAGGCAGGCATCAATTTTTTCGACACCGCCGATGTTTACTCGTTGGGCGTGAGCGAAGAAGTGACTGGGCGGCTGCTGCGCGAATTTACCAAACGTGATGACGTGGTTATTGCCAGCAAGGTGCATGGCGTGATGGGGCCGGGGCCGAATGATCGCGGCTTGTCGCGCAAGCATATCATGCAGGGCATTGATGCCTCGCTGCGTCGCCTCGGCACAGACTATATTGACCTGTATCAAATTCACCGCTACGACCCCGAAACGCCGATTGAGGAGACGATGGAGGCGCTTCACGATGTGGTCAAGGCGGGCAAGGCGCGTTACATCGGTGCATCGAGTATGTATGCGTGGCAATTTGCCAAAATGCAACACGCCGCTGACCGGCACGGCTGGACGCGCTTTGTGGCGATGCAAAACCATTACAACTTGGTTTACCGCGAAGAAGAGCGCGAAATGATTCCGCTGTGTATCGCCGATGGTATTGGCCTCATCCCTTGGAGTCCGCTGGCGCGTGGCTTTTTGGCGGGCAATCGCACCGCCAACCGAGCAGAGGGGACCTCACGTGCCCGCACCGACGCTTTTGCTCACGACATGTATTATCGTCCCGAAGATTTCACCATTGTCGAGCGGGTGGGCGAGATCGCCAAACAACGCGGGGTGAGCAATGCCCAAATTGCGCTGGCGTGGATTTTGCATAAGCCTGGCATCACCGCGCCCATCATCGGGGCCAGCAAAATGCCTCAACTCGACGAGGCCATCGCCGCGCTCGATATCAAACTCAGCGCCGACGAAATGGCCGCCCTCGAAGCGCACTATCAGCCACACCCCATTTTGGGGCATAAGTAATTTGCTTTGCGCATTGTTTCACTTTTAACCCAAAGCATAAGGCTTACCCATAACTTTATTTTTTTACCACGAAGCACACAAAGTCTTCAAAGATGAAGCCCATTTCCTCTCTTTTCTTTGCGACTTTGCGTGCTTGGTGGTGAAATTGTCAATCGTATGCACAATTTTGATATTGTTCGCGCCCGCGCCGAAACACATGGCTGTGGGCATGTGTTGCATTTCAATGCGGCGGGGTCGTCGTTGCCGCCACAGTGTGTGGTTGATGCTCAAAAGACCCATCTCGACCTCGAAGCCGAGATGGGCGGCTACGAGGCTGCTGATGTGCGCCACGATGCGATTGAACATAGCTACGATGCCATCGCGCAATTGCTCAATTGTCAACGCGACGAAATTGCCATCATCGAAAACGCCACGCGGGCGTGGGATATGGCGTTTTATGCCATTCCATTCAAACCCGGCGACCGCATTTTGACCGCGCAGGCCGAATATGGCAGCAATTACATCGCCTATTTGCAGGTGGCGCAACGCACTGGCGCGGTGATTGAAGTCATTCCCAACGACGAGTGGGGGCAAGTGTCGGTGGCGGCGCTGCGGCAAATGATGGATGCGCGTGTCAAGCTCATCAGTATCACCCACATCCCCACCAATGGCGGCTTGGTCAACCCTGCCGCCGAGATCGGCGCGGTGGCGCGTGAATGGAAATGCTTGTATCTGCTCGATGCTTGTCAGTCGGTGGGGCAAATGCCGCTTGATGTGCAGGCCATTGGCTGCGATATGCTGAGCGCAACTGGGCGCAAATATTTGCGTGGGCCGCGTGGCAGCGGTTTTTTATATGTGCGGAGGGCGGCGCTGGCGCAATTAGACCCGCCCATGCTCGATCTTCATGCCGCCACGTGGGTGGCGCGTGACCGTTACGAGGTGCGGGCTGATGCGCGGCGTTTTGAAAATTGGGAGACCAATTACGCTGCCAAAATTGGGCTGGGCGTGGCGGTAGATTATGCGCTCAATTGGGGTTTGGCGGCGATTTGGGCGCGGGTGCATGATTTGGGCGAATTGTTGCGGCTGCGGTTGGCGCATGTGCCTGGCATCACCGTGCGCGATTTGGGCAAAACCCGTTGCGGCATTGTGACCTTCACCCACGCCAGCCACGACCCCGCCACAATTAAGGCCGCGCTGGCGGTGCATCACCCACGCATCAATGTCACCACCACCAGCCCCTTCGGCACGCGCCTTGATATGGAGGCGCGTGGCTTGTCGTTGATGGTGCGGGCATCGTTGCATTATTACAACGACGAAGATGAAATTGAGCAATTTTGTCAGGCGCTTTCGGTGATTGGCTGATTGGTCAACCAATCAACCAGTCAACCAATAAACTTATATGGCAACTCTTACCCATTCCGAAAAATTTGCCCAATTGTGCGAGGCGTTTGAACACGCTCGCGCCAAATTGCGCATTCCGGGCGCGAGCTTGGGCGTGTTGCTGCAGGGCAATGTGTTTACGGCGGGCTTTGGCATCACCAACGCCGACCATCCGTTGCCGGTTACGCCCGACACGTTGTTTCAAGTTGGTTCGATCACCAAAACCTTTGTCGGCAGTTTGGCCATGCGTTTGGTCGAACAGGGCTTGCTTGACCTCGATGCGCCGATTGTGCGCACGCTGCCGAGCTTTGCCTTAGCCGACGCAGCGGCGACCCAAGGCGCGACGGTGCGACATTGTCTCATCCACACCGGCGGCTGGCTGGGCGATTGGTTTAACGACTGCGGCGAGGGCGATGATGCCATTGCGCGAATCGTGGGCCAGATGGCGCAGCTTGAGCAATTGACGCCGTTGGGCGACAAGTGGAGCTATAACAATGTCGGCTTTGCGCTGGCGGCGCGGGTGTTCGAGCAAATCACTAGCAAGACCTTTGAGCAATTGCTGCAAGATGAGATTTTTATACCGCTCAACCTGCGCCACACCTTTATTTTCCCAAACGATGTTATGACGCACCGTTTTGCGGTGGGGCATCATGTCATGCCCGACGCGGTGCTGGTGGCGCGGCCTTGGCAATTGGGCCGCGCCAGCCATCCGCCCGGCGGCATTATTTCGACGGTGGGCGATTTGCTGGGCTATGCGCAAGCACATATGGGCGTGGGCAGCGCGGGCTTTTTGTCGCCCGCTAGCCTGCGTCATATGCAAACACCGACGCTTGAGGCCACCGGCTTGTATGAGATGGGGCTGACGTGGTGGGTTGGGCAAGCCGCCAGCGGGGCGTTTGTCGAGCATGGCGGGGCCACCAATGGGCAAATTGCGCTGTTGCGGCTTGTGCCGTCACACGGTTTTGCGGTTGCTATTCTCACCAATGCTGGGGTGGGGCGGGCGCTGACCGCCGAGTTGGGGCATTTGGCGATGCAGATTTTCTTAGGCGAAGGGATGCCCGATTCGCCGCTGACACCCGCGCAACCAGCGCTTGCCGAGTATTGTGGGCATTATGTGGCGCGATTGAATGAGGTGGACGTGACTGAGCGGGATGGCAAATTGTGGCTGACCGTGCGGGCGCCTGTCTCTTATACACATCT
>JAHBAL020000222.1 GCA_018500105.2 Anaerolineae bacterium | reverse complement strand
TTTCATTGCTAACGGATGTTTGGTTTGTGTCTTTCATACCCTTACTTTACCTCCGTTAGCTTTTTACCTTTAGAAACTGTTGAAACTGCCAAACTCCATTCGGGTTTCTTTCAGAAACCCGATTTCTAGCTTTGAATCTCATCGCCGATTCGATGACTTTGCACCCACCAAATGCCGCAACGACGCTTCAAGCGTAGGGTATTCGAACTTGAACGCGGTGGCCTCGACGCGGCGAGGCATGACCCGTTGGCTCATGGTAATCATTTGCGCCCGCTCGCCTAAAATAAGGTTTAAGGTGAATGTCGGGGCGACCCAAAAAGCCGGGCGATGCAGGATTTTGGCAAGTGTTTGCGTAAATTCGAGGTTGGTGACCGGCTGTGAGGCAGTCATATTGTATGGGCCAGATGTATTCTCGTCGTTGAGCAAGTAGATGATCAAGTTAACAAAATCATCAATGTCTATCCAACTCGTCCACTGTTTGCCATTGCCGATTCTTGTCCCAAGCCCCAATTTAAACGGCAAAAGCATTTGCCCAAGCAACCCGCCCTGCGGGCTAAGCACTAAACCCGTGCGCAACAAACATACGCGCACGCCCAAATCGGCGGCGGGCCGAGCGGCATCTTCCCACGCCGCACACAATCGGCTCGTAAAGTCATCGCCACTGGCGGCGGTTTCATCTAAAATGACATCGCCGCGCTCGCCATAAAACCCAATCGCCGAGCAACTGAGCAACGTTTTGGGTTTGCGCTCTGCTTGCGCGATGCGTTGCACCAATTCTTTTGTCAAATTCACACGGCTGTCCCAAATAAGCTGTTTGTAGGCCGGTGTCCAACGCGCATCGAGAATGGGCGCACCCGCCAAATTGATGACGCCGTCAAACTGCGCCATATCACATTCAGCCAATGTCGCAATGGCGGTCACATTCGCCCCACACTTTTTTTGAACAGTTGCCGGGTTGCGGCTGAGCACACTTAGTATGTGGCCTTGGGCCAGCAGCGCCGCGCATAACTTGCGCCCAATCAACCCGGTGCCGCCCGTAATGAGAATCTTCATTAGGTTAAATCATACCCGACAGCAGGGCAACAAAAACAGCCAAATTAACACAGGGCGATGGCAAAAGCACGAACTGTTGTGCTTTTGCCATCGCCCTGTGCAAAAGTTAGGCAAAGGAAAACAAATTAGTCAGCCAAATCACTCACATCTTCGGCCTCGATGGGGGCCGCGCCGTAATCGGCGGGTTGCTTGTGCAGTTCGGGCGCAACGACAATCTGGCTCACGATGTCTTTGGTGTTATTGACACCTAAGCGCTCGAACAAGAAGGCAAAGCGGGCCTCTAGCACCTCGCGCACCCGCACATGGTCTTCTTCTGGCAAATGCCACATCTGTTTCTTGAACGGGCCGCATACTTTCTTGCGGGTCTTATAAATGAATTGCTCGTCGGTGTCGCTGGCCTTGCGCTCGTCAATAGCGTTCTTAAACAGCCACGCATTCATTTCGTCATTCAATGCATTGGGCAAAGTGTCGAGCAAAATCGTCATAAACGCGGTCGCCAAGTGAACTTCGATGGCCTGCGACTTGACAAATTCGCCGAACGCTTCTTCGGGCAACGTACTGGCCCCATGCTGAACCGCGCCGCCCATGTTATAAGTGCGGGCTGCCTGCGAGAGGTCATACAACGCCTGAAAGTCAATCTTCACCTTGGCAATCGAGCCGTCGGGCAACACCACGCCGCCGTGCGAGGTTCCAGTTTGCACCGAGATCTTGCTAATGCCGGGCTGATGTTTGATCAATGCCAAATAGCCGTTCATGAAGGCTTCCAATTCATGCACATCACTGTTCTTGTGACCCACTTCGCCGATCTCGCCGCCCAAGGACACATGCACGCCCTTCGGCTCGTTGGCACGAATAAAATCGCTGAACATGGCGCACAATTCATAATTTAGGCGTTGTTGCTCACTCAAAGTCGGCTTGCTCAGGTCAACCAAGGTGCTGGGGTCAATGTCAATATTGTAAAAACCCGCCTTAATGGCTTCCAGCATCAACTTCTTCAAGGTTTCGATCTCGCCATCGCGGTCTTTTTCGCTGGCATACTTCTTGGCATTCACTTGGAAATGGTCGCCCTGAATAAAGACCGGCCCGCGATAGCCTTCTTTGATGGCAGCCGCCAACACCGCAACCACATACTCGTCGGGGCGTTGATCGGTATAGCTCATTTCGCTACGCGCAATTTCAAACAAAAACGCGCCGACATTGCCTTTGTTGATGGCACGGAACGCAGCCCGCGACGAATCATACGTCATGGCGCGAATGTTCATGGCCGGTGTGGTAAAGGTGTGCGGCACTTTGCCTTGTGCCCGTGCGATATACAAATCGTGAATCGAGGCGGGGCGAATGCCAAGTGTTTGGGCGGTTTCCCAAATCAACCAACGGGCGTTGGCTTTGCGGGCATCGTCGCCAAACACGGCCAAATAAATAAGGGCGTCAATGCCCTTTTCACGCAGCAATGCTTCATCGCGCACAGCCACATGGCCTTTCTCAAGGGCGATACTGTTGCTTGCTGCAACGAGGAGTGTGTTCAAGGTTTCGTTCATAATGGGCATATTATACCGCCTTTGTTTTCTTAGTGTCCAACAGACACTAAATAAATTATGTATGATGGCGTACAATTAACCTTAATAACCGATTGTTTCCGATCATTTATCGGCGCACCAACCTTACTTTCTTAGACAAGGGCGTTGTAAATAATGGTCTTATTTCTTTTTATGCGTGTTGACTATCACTGCCATACGGCTTTTTCCAAAGATTGCGATTACCCGATGGAAGACCAAATTCGCGCCGCCATCACGGCAGGCGTGCGCGAAATTGCGTTTACCGAACACGAGGATTACAATCCCGAAGATTTCACCAGCTTTTTCTTCGATCACCCCGCCTATTGGAACGCCATCCGCGCTTTTCGGCGTGTGTATGGCAATCGAATCACCATCCGCGCTGGCATCGAGATCAGCGAACCGCACCGCTACCCGCAGGCCACGCAAGAAATCTTGCAGGCTTATCCTTGGGATTTCGTCTTAGGCTCGTTACACTGGCTAGAGGGCAAATACAACACCTTCCTGCCCTCGTTTTTTAGCGCGTTCGGCAATTGGCGCGAGTCGTTCCGACGCTATTTTGTCGAAATGCAAACCCTCGCCGCCGAGGGCGATTACGACATTTTGTCGCACATTGACTATCCCGCTCGTTATGGCTACGCGGCATTCGGCGAAAATTATGACATCAGCGAGTGGGAAAGCGAAATCCGCGCCATTTTGCAGCACGTGGTGACACGCGGCAAAGGCATCGAGATCAACACCAATCCCTTGCGCAAGGGCCGCCTCGAGCCAAACCCGCCCGCCATTGTGGTGAATTGGTTTCGCGAAATGGGCGGGCAACACCTAACCATTGGCTCAGATTCGCACGCGCCACACCATGTCGGCGGCAATCTCGACCGCGCCATCGCCATTGCCCGCGCGGCTGGCTTCACCCACCTCGCCACTTACGAGCGTCGGCAACCGAGGTTAATTGCGATTTAAGGCCATTCAGAAAAAATAATTCTCCGATTCTTTACAACTTCCGCGTCTCCGCGATCACAGAATTTGGATCGCGGAGACGCGGAATTGGCGGAAAATCGGAGGGCGTTTTACAAGACGATTCCGGTATTTATTTTGGATAAATAGCCTAAATGCGTGGTGCATGGCATTTGTAGAGGCACAGCATGCCGTGCCCTATGATTGCCCTCTATTGCAAAATTTGAGCTTGGCCCGTCATGCCGGGCAACAAATCTTCTTTGGCGCTATCGAGCTTGATGAGGACAGTGAAAATGGCAGTTGTGCCTTGCACCCCGCTGCTTTGCGGCAAAATGGCGCTCACTTTGCCCGAAAAGTTTTTGTCATACGCCTTCAGCCGCACCGTCGCATTATTGCCAACTTTGATCGAAGCCAAATCGCGCTCGCTCACATTGGTTGTCTTAAACACCACGCTGTTCGTGTCAACCAGCGTCACGGCTGTGCCGCTGGCATTGCCGCCCACCACCACATTCACATCTTGCACAATGCAATCACATGGCGCAATGAGTTTGGCCTTCGCCAAATTGCGCTCGGCGCGTTCAACCGATGCCCGTGAATTGGTGATCTGAATCTCGACCACCTTCTTTTTCTCATCCGTCACCGGCGCTGGCTCGGTCAATTGCTTCAATCGCGCCTCAGCAGAGGTGACATCGGCATAATACGAGGCCAATTTCTCTGATGAATTTTGGTTGAGCAGCGTATTTAGCCGCGACTGAGCCGACGCAACCTCAGCCTCGGCAGCACGAATGGCCTCTGCGGTCGGCGGCTTAAGCGTATCTTGATATTTGGCATAAGCCGCACGCTCATTTTCAAACGCGCTGCCTACCTGCGCCTGATTCGACTTACACTGCACGTTGTTGTTATCACGAGCGCAATTGGCATCACGCGAAAGTTGGGCCGACCACAACGAATTTTTAGAGTTGTTCCAACTGCGTAGCGCCGCCTCTTTCTCGGCATCGGTTGCGCCGAGTTTGGCTTGTCGCAATTTGCCCTGCGCCACCTCAAGCAACGCCTTGGCCTGCTCAATATCCGTTGCTGCCGCGCCCTTTTTGGCCTCGGCCAGCCGCGCATAGGCCGTCGTCACCGAGGCTTTGGCGCTGTCCAAATCACTTTTTCGCACAGCTGTGCCCACTGCCGATTCTTTAATTTGCGCTTCGGTCAACGACAATTGTTCACGCGCTTGGTCAAGGCTATCTTTGAGCGCCTGTTCGTCAAGCGTGGCAATCACATCGCCCTTGGCAATCTTTTGGCCCGGCTTAACATTAATCACCGTCACTTTGCCGCTAGTATCAAACGCCAAATTGATGAGCGGCGTGGTTAGGGCCAATGTGCCATCGGCGGGG
>JAHBAL020000001.1 GCA_018500105.2 Anaerolineae bacterium | reverse complement strand
GGTTTGGCAAATCGTCAAATTCGGGCGGGCTTACGTTACTAGGTAATTTGGAGTAAGTGGCCTTGCGTCATTTGCTCTTATTTTGAATGTAATCTATTAATTACGATATCGCCGCCTTTGCCCTTGCAAAAGGTGGCAAGCGGGATAAACAAATCATGATCGCTGGCTACGCCAAGCATGTCGGCTTTTATCCAGCGCCGCAAACCATCGAACATTTTACGGCTGAACTAAGCGAATATAAGTCAGCCAAAGGCTCGGTGCAATTTCCGCTTAACAAGCCGTTGCCCAAAGATTTGATTATTCGGATGGTGCGTTGGCGCAAAGAGATGCTTCAGCATAGTAAAGAGCTACGACTTAAATTGCGCTTTTAGGCCATCAAGAGCATATTTTCAAGCTACAATATCAAATCATAGCTATTACACAATGAAAGCACGTTCACAAGAGTTGCTCGAAAAAAGCTTGGCTGCAATGGTATCTGCAATTGAGGTCTATAACAAACCGGACTTTAAATACCGAGAAGAAACGTTTTCTATCTTAGCAATAAATGCTTGGGAGCTTCTACTCAAGGCTAAATGGCTTAAAGATAACAACAATAAGATTCGCTCTTTATACGTCACTGAAAAACGTGTTCGTCGTGATGGAACCCCTTCCAAGCATAGTAAAGTCAAAATGACGGCATCGGGCAACCCGTTTACGCATGGGTTAGATTATCTTGCAAGAAAAATGACCGAGACTAAGGTTTTAGCTGAGACAGCATACAATAATCTGAAAGCACTTTGCGAAATTAGAGATTCTTCTGTGCATTTCTACAATAAAAGCAAATTGTTTGCTATTCGTTTGCAGGAAGTCGGCAGCGCAGCTGTTATAAATTATTCAAAAGCGTCTCAGAGTTGGTTTAGTGCGGACTTCTCAAAGTATAACTTCTATCTGATGCCATTAGCTTTTGTTATAACACAGGAACCATCTCAAGCAGTATTACTAAACAAAGAAGAAAAGAATGTAGAAAAGCTCATTTCTATACTTGAATCAACTAGTGACTCAAGCTCAGATTATAGGGTATCGGTAAATATCGAGTTAAAGTTTCTAAAATCAAAAGCAGATGATGCTGTAAAAGTTCAGGTTACAAACGATCCAACAGCCCCTAAAGTTCAATTAACAGAAGAACAGCTTAAAGATAAATATCCCCTCATCTCCTCTAAATTAATTCAAGAATGTTCAAATCGTTATACAAATTTCGTTAAAAATCAACATTTCAATAATTTGATAAAAAAATTAAAAACTGATAAAAATATTTGTTATATCAGACAACTTCATCCAGGTAATCCAAAAAGCGTGAAGACATTTTGGTATAGCCGAGCCATACTCAACCAGCTTGATAAATATTACACCATTAAATGCTAAATCAATCTCTTAATTCCTTATCCTCACCCGCTCGAGCGGGCAAGTCATGCAATGCGGGCCGCCGTTACCTTTGCGCAACTCGTTGCCACGCACCCCAATCGCCGTGCCGCCCCGTTTGGCGACCTCATTCATGACGTTCTCGGCCCACTCGTAGCCCACAATTTGCCGCGGGCCGGTCATGACAAAATTCACCGCCGCCCAGCCATCCGATTCGGTAACGTGAATCATCTCGACATCTTCGTCGTTCAGAAAATCCATCATCATCTGTTCACGCTGTTCGCCCGTTTCAAGATTCTTGATCACAGCCGGGCCAATTTGCATGCCTTTCGGATCCACAATCGCCAAATCGTGGTCAATGAATACCAAAAAGCCATCAATGTGAAAATCCCAAGGTGGACAGGGGATGGTCACCATGCGTTTGAGGCCGGCCTGCCACATGAGCGACGCGAAATGGTCTAGACCAGCCGAATTGGTGCGCTTACATTTACCCACGATGACGGTATCGCCACGAAAAAACGTCACCCCACCACCTTCTAGCATCCCGTCTGGCTCTAGACGACCCAACACCGGCACGCCCAAACGCCCGCAAACCCGCCCGACCATCTCCGGCTCGCCCTTGCGTCCGTCAATCGCCATCCCCGCCAAGACCGCCCCTTTTGGACTGACAATAGCAAGGTCACGGGTAAAGACCATATTGGCGCGGTTGGCGATATAGGCTTGGGCCTCATGATCATCCTTCAACACCTCGCCCAACAGCACCACTTCTGTGCCCATCGTGCCAATCGCCTCGGCCAATGCGTCAAATTCGAGCATATAGCCGTCAATATCTGGCACAGCAGCAAAATTGAAATAGCGCAAGGTGTGCTCATTCACACGCTGCAACTCGACGCCGGGCCGATGCATCAATACTTTGCGCAATGGCAAATGTTCGTGGGCAATGCTACTTAAATTCATCTTGTTCGCTATTTTCTTTAAGGCTGTTCAAACGTCAGCATTGTGCTTAATACGTCATCTCCGCGAACGCGGAGATCCATAACGAGGCCCGCAAAAAATGGCCCAACCCACTTGATTTGTGCATGTCGCGTTATGGATTCCCTCTTTCGAGGGAATGACGAGGCGACTTTTGAACAGCCTTATCTATTTTCTTGACAAAACTTGACAACATCGCCGCCGCCGTCAAATTCTAATATTGCGCTATGAATCTGGCGATAAAGTATTATATATGGACAATCCTAAATCACTTACCTCACAATCGAATGTGGCGGGAAATAGCACCGCCAACGGGCAAGCGAAAGACGATGACGATTCGATAGAAACGCCCGCACAAGGCACTTACATCGCCCCCGGCTACAGTTTGCAAGGCGGGCGATCGGGCTACGACCCCATTGCCGTCAATGCCGAATATGGGCATGTGCTGGGGATTTACTCGCAAAAGCTGCTGACGGGGCAACTACGCGCCAACAAATTTGTGCTCGTCATCATGGGATTAGTCGGTCTAATTCTGGTCGCCTCGGCTTTGGCGGGGGCATGGCTTACATTGAATGGAAAATTACCCATCCTCGATGCCGCCCAACTGCTGCCCTTTGGCTTAGGTGGCCTATTTTTGATCTATAACTGCGCCAAAAACCTAAAGCGGTAATCCTCATAAAAATCAATCTTCACAACTTGTTAACCACTTCATAAGAATTTCTTCATTATTATCACAAGCGTTTCGACAATGAAATTTTGTAACATGATGTCGGCGATCGTCATCGCCAATGCTCCCAAAATTTATGGAGGACATCATGTTACAACTCACCCATTCCAAACTTGTTTTTATCTGCACCAGCGTCAGTCTAACCTTTGCCTTTGCCAGCCCGGCCCAAGCCGCCCCGCCCCAACGTAACAGCGCCAATAACGCCATTTACCTCGCCATGTTGGCCCAAAATGCCAGCGCTGCGGGCGAAGGCGAAAGCATTAGCGAGGGCGACAGCGCAACTGGCACAGTCGGCGGCAAATATTATTATGTTTCGACCACCGGCAACGACAGCGATGCAGGCACGTTGACCAAGCCATTTAAAACGGTGCAAAAATGCGCCAATGTGGTGCAGGCCGGCGAAACCTGCCTGATACGCGGCGGCACTTACCGCGAAACCGTCACCCCAGCCAACAGCGGCAGCGCTAGCAAAGGCCCAATCACCTTTGCCAATTACAAAAACGAAAAAGTCACCATCAGCGGGGCCGATCTGATCGAAGGCGCTTGGTCGCTACACAAACCCAATATTTACAAAATTGGTGTGTCGAAGTCAATGAAAAATGCCGAAGGCGACCCCAATACCACCGGTGTCATGGCGGTAGACGACCAATTGTGGGTGGATGGGCAAATGATGATTACGGCGCGGTGGCCCAATTTGCCCATCAGCAAGGCCACCTATTTCACCCGCACCGACCTCGCCATCACCACGGGCGGCGCGTCGAATGGCTTTCGCGGCGGTGTTTACACCGATACCGCCCTGAGCAGCTTTGGCGCAGGTTTTTGGAATGGCGCAAAAATGAATGTTGCCCCCGGTCTGATGTGGATCAATGTGACTTGCGATGTCACCAATTCGACCTCACAATCGCTCAGCGTAGACTGTGGCGAATTGAACACCGGCTTGGGCGAATATCAGATGCGGGCCGACAACCACTACTTTTTATGGGGCAAACTCGACGCGCTCGACGCGCCGGGCGAATGGTGGCAAGAAAAAGGCTCGGTTTATGTGTGGCTGCCCGATAGCGGCTCGCCCGCCAGCCATACAATTGAAGTCAAACGTCGTTTGTGGGCGTTCGACCTAAGCGGGCGTTCGCAGATCGAGGTTAAAGGGCTGAGCATTTTCGGGGCCAGCATCAAAACCGGCTCGGTCAGTGGCGGCACAGGCAGCAATATCACGCTCAACGAACTCGATATTCAATACCCTTGGTATTTTGTCGAATACCCTAAAAATTCGCGCAAGATGAGCTTCAACGGCGCGATTCGGCTGTATGGCAGCAATAATACGCTCAAAAACAGCCTCATCCGCTACACCGCCTCAGACGTATTGCGCATTGAGGGCAGCAATAACCGCGTCGAAAACAACGTTTTTTATGACATCGCCTTCATGGGGGCCAGCCACCCCATCAACGGGCAATTGAGTGACGCGACTGCGGCCCAATATTTTGAGCAAAACACCATTTTCAACAGCGGCACGCAAGCGGTAAATATGGCCCCAATGTGGAAAATTCGCTATAACGATGCCTACAATTCGCACGGGCTAGTGACCGACACTGGCACATTTTACTCGTGGGGGACCAATGGCAAAGGGGCCGAGATCGCCTATAACTATGTGCATGACAATTGGGCCATTCGCGGCGGGCGCAATTTCCCGCAGTTTTTTGGCGGCAGCAATATCTACTTCGATTTTGCCACCTCGAATTATGTGGCACATCACAATGTGACATGGGGCGCAACCAAAGCCGGTATCTTGGTGTTTGGCTATGACCATAATGCCATCGCCACCCTCGCCAACCCCGACCCCAATGCCCAAGCCATTTCGATCATCAACAATACCGTTGACACCGATTTGTTCATTGACACCAAGGCCGGGGTGCATATGACCAATACCAAGGTGATTAACAATTTGGTGGCGAAATATGCCAACGCTGTCACCGCCGCCAATGGGGTGAGCTATGTGAGCAACGCCACCATCGCCAACAGCGGCATTTTTGTAGACCGCGCCAACCGCGATTATCGGCTGAATGGGACAGTGAGCGGCGTGACGAACGCTGGAACTGTGACCGCACCTTATACCGACGGTTACGCGGGCAGCGCCCCAGACATCGGCGCATTTGAGGGCAACAGCCAAACATGGGTGGCGGGTGCACTTTTGCGCCAAAACGACTTGGCGCAACTGAGCGCCACTTGCAGCGGCAGCGTCTCGCTACAATGCAGTATCGGCAATTTGCCAATGGGCCGCAAAGCCCCAACCAATTTCAAGGTGTTGGTCGGCCTCACCGAGGCCAAAACGCTGAGCAATTGCCGCAACGCCACCGACTACACTCGCCATAGCACGACTGTGACCTGCACCTACACCGCCATCAACGCCCCCGCCACACCCGCTGGTTCGCCCATCCGCGTTCAAATTGGCGACGGCGAGGCGGTTCAGGTCGGCAAAACAAGTTGATAGTGGATAGTGATAGTGGATAGTGACCCAAGCGAATCACTATCCACTATCCACTATCACTATCCACTATCCACTATCAAAAAAGCATCCTAATCAACGGCGACATGGCGGCGAAGATGCGTAGCCATAACCGAAAACTGTGGCGATCTTCGATGAGGTAAAGATAGCGGCTGGGCAAATAAAAGGTGACACACAACACCAACAATAAAATTAACAAGACAATGGTGCGGAGGCTCAGCCCCGCACCAATTTGCGATTCGAGCAAGTCTGGCACACGCCCCCAAATGAGGGCGGTGACCAAGGTGACCGACAGCCACAGCAACGCATCGCCCGCATATTCGAGCCACCAAAACCGCCGAACCCGTTCGGGGCTTGGTTTGCTCGAATGAGCCGTCGCCCACACCCGCCATGTGGTGATGCCCGCCAACAGCCCGGCCTGCCACACCCAGTTTTCGCTGCTCGAATCAAAGCCTTGCAGCGCCAGCAACCCCAGCCCACCCGTCAGCCAAAACAAGATAAGATGCAGCAGAAGCAAAAGCCACATCTCGCCCCGCCGCGTGGGGGCCGCGCCGGGTTGCGGCCCGCGCCAACGAAATTGCACAAAATATGCCCCCAGCGCTTGCGCCAACACCGCCACCAGCGCCAATGCGCCAATGACGGCATTATCTTGCTGCTTCAGCCAATAATTGAGGTTAAAAAATGACAAGCCGAGGTTGCTGGCAAACACAGCCACATCGAACATCAAGCCATGCGAGGTAGATTTTGGCGCAGACATGGCCGAATCTTAACACTTGGCGGTCTTGCGTTTTTTGCCGATGCTGCCACGTTGCTGCACCTTGGCAATGTAATCTGGTGCAAACGGCACTTGGCATGAGGTGTCACCCAAATCGGCCATCACCGGCCCAATTTGCTGGCCCATGTTTAACGCGGTTTCGGTAAGCGCTGGCACATAGCTGCCCACCGCAATCACAAACGAGTTCATCTGATAACGCACTTCGTCAGTTTCTTGATGAATGCGTGCTTGCACCCGCTCAAGCAAACGCGCCAGCCCCGCTACGTCAAGTTGGGCATCGGGTTTGATTGACACAAGGCTACCCAACGTCGCCCAACCCGCAACGGCAATTTGTGGGTTGGGCGAATCAATCCATGCCAAGCCCAATTCCCAGCCATGTTTGCTACCTGCCGTCACCCACGCCACCGTCGCGCTGCTCAAGCCGCGACAATACGCTTTGTCTGCCCATTTCTGCAAATCGGCTTTGCTCATCTTCGCGTCATCGGCGATCAGCCCCGCCAAATACATCGCATCATACACGCCGGTGTCATACAAATCGAGCGCCAATTGGTAATCCATCTTGACACGCTTGACGATCTTTTGCATGTCGCCAATCTTCACGCCATAGCACGGCTCTTTCACCCCGTGCTTAAAAATCACCCGTTTGTAGCTGTCGCTGCCCAATGGTTTTAGTTCTTCCAGAATTTGCGTTGCGCTTGTCATTTGTGCCTCCTATCCTTAATATTGATTGTGTATATTTAAGATTTTAGCACAAATGTTCTGGTCTATTATTCCAGCTTTATTAAAAACGGTAGGTATTACGCCTTATTAATTTTTGCGTCCACAAGTTTTCCCGTGACGTATTTGTGCAAAACACTCGCAATGAGCGTTTGATAAGGAATCCCTTCCTCTAGGGCTTTAACTTGAATATCTTTCAAGTCGCCCGAAGAAAGTCGAATATTTATGCGTTTGTCTTTGATCGCAGTTGCGCGTGCCGCGGCTTTAAATTTTTCCAGTTCTGTTTTATTAGCAACTGATTGAAATTCTCCATTTTCAAACGATTCCAGAATTTCCGCTTCAAAAATATCAACATTACTCATTTCAGTCTCCTTTATTTAGATAGTCCCTCGTCGCTTTCCGGCTTGGTATCACTGTTTTTAAAAAGTAATATGCATCTTCTTCAACAAAAGGAACCAAATAGACATAGCCATCGTGTTCGACAACAAGAATTTTTTGGTTTGGATATTTCTCGTTATTTGGGTGTTTTAGAAGGTCTAATAAACCGCCGTTTTCTATCGAGATTGTTATATGTTCAAAGGTAACTCCTCTTTCTTCCTTAAGCAAATCACCTTTTTCCTTGTTCCAGCGAAACGGCTTCATGCCTTGATTCTATCGTTATGTGTGCCTTTTGTCAACAGTTAAAGAATTTCTCGTAAAAGCGCAAAAACGCAAAAAATTTTTCTTTGCGCTTTTGTGCTTTTGCGAGCGATTTTCTTATTGCAAACCGGCGAGCTTAGTTTTTATACAGACTCTTAGCTGAAACGAATTGGGAGACTCACCCAGAATTGCTCAAAACACCTCCACATTAAATTCACAAGTTCTACATAGTTGCTGTCTCTTATACACATCTC
>JAHBAL020000056.1 GCA_018500105.2 Anaerolineae bacterium | reverse complement strand
GGGCTGTTTTCTAATGCAGATCCTTGGACGCTGGACAACAAGAATGGGGTGTGTGCAGGCACTAATACAATGTTGATATCGCCGCCAATCGGGCTGCCATTGCTTGTGCCGGTGATCACCCCGTTGATGCGCATGCGACCATTCGGTGAGGTCTGCGTTTGCAAGCAGCCGGTCGGGTTACAGCCCGATGTTTGTGTGCTTGGCGGGTTGGCCCGCACCTCAAATGCCTCAGTCCAATTGACATACCCGCCCCAGTTTGGGTGGCCGGGTTCGTTATCGGTCGAAACAATCGTCACAACCTGATACATGCCAGCTTCGACATCGTTGTATTGATGGCTGGCGCGGGTCACTTCGCCATCGGTGGTGGTGGTTGGGGCAACCAAACGTCCGGGGATGGCGGCGCTGCGCAAGGTTGAATAAGTAATATTGGTGGAAGCAGACACCAGCAAGAAATGCACTTTGCCCTTAATTTCCATGCCGTCAACATCTTTCACTTTGCCAAGGGCAAAATCCACCCGCGCCGCATTCACGGTCGAGTCAACGGTGGTGCACCAGCTACGACACCAACGCAACGCCCCAAAATCGGTGCGATCCATGATTGAATTTGGAGCCACCTCAATGGCGTTGTTACCCCGAATCGCCTCTGGCGCATCGGCAGCACCCAAAGCCTGTTGTTGAAACGATGCCGCAATTGCGACAACGACAGTCGCCGCAAAGGCGAACGAGTAAAAAATGGTTTTAACTTTTTTCATAAAATTTTCTTGTTACTACCCAGGTTCATTCACTGAGCAAAAACAGCATTCCTAATCGCCAGTGGTATTCGCCACACCAACATAGATCAAGACCGTCAGCCTATCGTCAGCGATCTAATCGGCATGCATTCCTAATCCATTTCAAGCCATTTATTTATCTCAGGCCGTGAAATTGATAGGCAAGCCATCGCGAATTAGCAAAAGGTTGTCCAGATGAGAACACTTTAAAGATTTAGCGTTAAATTAGCGCTAATCTTTGCACCACTGACGCTTAGAATCGTTAAATTCGAGCGCACATGTTAACGACTTCAACGCTTTGTCCCATTTGTCAATGGGTTTGGGTTCCAGCTAACAAACAAATTCGACCCAGTGATGTTGATTTGGCGCTTGTCGCTGCCATCGCTGCGCATCACCCATAACCGCCCAACAGACATGCTCACGCCATTAATAATTTCGGTATCAAAACGATTTGCCACAATATAGGCCACCCACTGCCCATCGGGAGAAACCGATGCCACGCCCCCAGCGCCCACACAATTTGGCTCGGTTGGGGGGGCTGCATTGAGCGCAATTTTGCACATGAGCGTTGCTGACGAAATGCTAACCCCGTCGTTATAGCCTGCCCACAAGCTGTTTTCATCGGGCGACCATGCCAGTATCCCCAGCCGTTGGCTTTTGAATGTGGCGACCGTCTTGCTTACGCCGCTACCCACATCCAACACGATCATATTTGCACCCTGCACAAATGCCAATTTCTGCCCGGTTGGCGACCACGCAAAATCGAGATTAGCGGTGCCGGTCGGCGGCACAACCGCTGTCAAGGCCTCGCCTTTGGCATTCGACAGATACAACGCATAGCGCTTTTCGTTTGGCCAGTTCGGATCATCGTTCATCACCACATACGTAAAATATTTAGCATCTGGCGAGATCACGGTGTTCACCAGTTTGGTCTGCGTCGGTGTGCCCGATGCATCAAAGCGAGGGACAACGTATGCTTCACGGGTTTCGCTACCGTCGGCTTTGCGGGTGCAAAGCATTGATGTATGGCAAAAATAAACCAATGTATCATTTGCGCCCAGCCACACAGGTTCGGCATCCAGTTCGAGGATCGTCGGCTTGATCACTGGCGATACCAAGGATGATTCCTTGTTTGTGGCAACGTCGAGCAAATAACGCCCGCCGCCGAAACGGCTGGAGTAAAACGAAATGCTTTTGCCGCTGGGCGACCAGCGCGGCAGACGTTCATCGGCGGGAGTGGTTATCAAGCGCGTCAACTTCGAGCCATCTGCCATCAGGCGATAAATTTCGTTATTGCCGTCGCGGTTATTCACCACTGCCAATTGCCATTGGCCAAGGTCAGTCGGGCCATAGCTACGATTCGCCGTCAGTGGCAGAAAAACCTTGTGTTCGGCTTTGGGCGCTTGCGCAACGAGGTGGTCGGTTTTTGCGACGATGGGCGCAGCCGCCAGCGCCGCCAAAGCGACCGCCAGCGTTGTTAATAAGGGCTTAGCTAATTGCTGATTCATAGCTTGAAATCACAGGGATAGCTGTCTAGAAAAGTCTTTTCCAGAAGTTTTTGCCGATTTCACTATCCTTTCCCAAACTCTGTTTGGGAAAGGATAGTGAAATCAACCGTTTTATGTCAAGCCTTTTATTTAAAAACCAAGGTATTTGCAATATTTTTAACGCTTGAAGCCAGTTGCTGACTTTCTGGCTCAAATATTGATACCGAATAAAAAAGGACCTTGCCCTTTGAGAGTTCAAATGATGCCATCCCCCAGAAAGGCATGGTTTTGCCATTTTGGTCAAGATCAAACGCATACGTAACCTGCGCATAATCTGGGCGCTTTGGGTCTTCAGGCATAAGTTTGAGCAATTTAAAATTCTTATTGTGCCCATGAAGCCGAAAAGTGCTACCTTGAAGTGCCTCTTCAAATTCTTGACGCGAGTTGGGTCTCTCTTCCCTCGGCAACGACATAATAAACATTTGGATCTTGTTATCTGGCTGGCGTAGCCACGCACTTGCGCTGCCCGTTTGCGAACTCCTCGCTTCTTCAATCGTCCAATTACTAGGGATAGTCAATTTAAACGCACCGTCTCTATGCTCATAGTTAAAAACATTTTCTACTGCCTTTTGGTCAGGTCCTTTAGCATCCAAATTGCGATATCGAAGTGCAAAATCTACTTTTGCGCTGCCTTCAATAACATTAAATATTTTTTCATG
This sequence comes from Anaerolineae bacterium, assembly GCA_018500105.2. Taxonomy (GTDB): domain Bacteria; phylum Chloroflexota; class Anaerolineae; order J036; family Brachytrichaceae; genus AQU-03. The sequence goes on along the minus strand of JAHBAL020000056.1, from coordinate 11,269 downwards.
TGTGTCAACCTTATTGGCCAATACATAACTGCCCAAAACAACCACTTTCTTTTCACGATATTCCGCAATTCGAATCGCCCTATAGCGTGCGTTATTTTGTTTGGGGTCATTAAAATCAAAAAAGATGCGTGTAACTGAGCCGTTTGGTTTCGTGAAAATGTCTTGATTTTTGATCGCGAAACCGGGCAATTTGCCAAATTCGTTGGTGACGATTTGTTTCATCATGTCACCCAATTCAGTCGTAGTAAACACGCGATCTACATCGGTCACTTCCAGTGACATATCAGCGTCAGCACCAACCGCCACAAAGTTAACATACCCTTTGTCATAATTATTGTCTTCGCGGGGTTTCCAATCATTCGGCAGCGCAACGCTAAATGCCCCACCAGTGTGTTTATAGGTAACAAACCCATTGGGTATTTGGGCATTCGCCGTTGGCGTCGCTTGGGCGGTGGGCGCGACAGTGGGTTTGGGGCTGGTAGCCGTAGCACTAATGGCGGTGGGTGCGGATGTTGGCGCGACTGTTGGCGGGGCAACCGATGGTGTGGCGGTTGGGATGGCAGTGGGTGCTAACGTTGGCGCGGGCGCGTTTGGCGTTGCCGCCGAACCACAGGCACTCAACACCAATAACGCTGCACTTGCACTGATGACAATTTGTTTTGGAAAATATGTTTTCATGATTAAACCTCTGCCCATCAGGTTAATCATGCGGCGCTAAACAACTGCTAAATAGCGTTAAAGATGTCTTTAGGGCGATTTAACGATTTTCAAGTTATAACTCCCATTGCGTAACGTTCGTTTATTTTGGCGAAAGCCGCTCAAATAAAACCCCAGCCCACGCTGGCCTGTGAATCCGAACAAAGTTGGCTCAAGTCCGAACGGCGATTGATCCCCGTGCGGGTGCGGCATATGGAATTTTGCGGCCCGCTAAGATTTTCAATCGCGCATTTATTTTCGCCGAATGGCCTTATCTTCGCCTATCCTCACCTATCTTCACCTAAATTGAGCATATTTTGATCTGTGAAATGAGCAGCCATTGCCAGAAGATTGCGCTCGTGTTGGCGACAAACGATGTTTATTTACGAATTGTTCACGCGAAATGGTTAAAACATCACGCAAACACAAGGAGCAACAATGTCTAAACTGATTAAATTATTTACTTATCTACTCGCCGGTATCGTCGGGCTGGCGCTCATTGCCACAATTGCGATCTATTTGTTGAGCGAGCGCAAAATTAACCAACTGTATAGCGCCCCAACGGATGCCATCGCCATCCCCAGCGATGCCGCCAGTATCGAGCGCGGCAAATATTTGGCCAGCGCCGTCAGTGTGTGCGTAGATTGTCATGGGGCAAACATGGCTGGCGGGGTAGTGGTGGACGACCCCGCGCTTGGGCGCATTGTTGCGCCAAACCTGACCAAGGGCAATCAGGGCATTGGCGGACAACGCAGCGATGCCGATTTGGTGCGGGTCATTCGCTACGGCATCACCAAAGAGGGCAAATCGGTGCGGGTGATGCCATCGGACGATTATTATCACCTCAGCGACAAAGATTTGGGGGCCTTGGTGGCCTATGTGCGCAGCTTGCCCGCCACCGATAGCAATTTACCCGCAATAACGATGGGGCCATTAGGCCGCGCTTTGACCGCGTTTGGGCAGTTGGATATTTATGTGGCTGACCGTATTGACCCCAAAAAGCCGCGCCAAAAAGATGCCGAAACCTTGGCCGCGCTCGACAAAGGCAAGTATTTGGCCGATATCAGCGGCTGCACGGGCTGTCATGGGCCGGGCTTGTCGGGCGGGCAAATTCCGGGCACGCCGCCCGATTACCCCAAGTCGAGCAATTTGACACCATCGGGCAATCTTGGCAAATGGTCTGAAGCAGATTTTATCGCTACCATCCGCAGCGGCAAAACCCCCGAAGGCAAAACATTGGTAGACGAAATGCCTTGGAAAAACTATCGCAATATGAGCGACGACGAGCTAAAGGCCATTTATCTATATCTCAAGTCGGTTCCGGCTAGGTCAACTGGCAGCCGTTAGGGCAAACAAAACCTCGGAGATCTCAGCGCGGCTTTACGGTGCAGCCGAAGCGTTTGATAAGACCTCCGAGGTTTATGGGTGATTTTCCGCCGCAAAACCTCGGAGGTCTCAGCACAGCTTTACGGTGGAGCCGAAGCGTTTGACAAGACCTCCGAGGTTTACGGGTGATTTGCGGCTACAAATTTGCGCCTTGCGCCAAAATCATAAACGCCGCCATCAATGCGCTGATCATACCAATGGCAATACCGATCAAATTTTGCTGCATTTTTTCCGCCGGGTGCGTTTTCATCTTCATATCTCCTGTGTTTGGCCTGTTTTACAGACCATGATTCATCGCCTAAACTGCTTCAATAAACGATTGCGCCGCTTGTTTTAGGGCATTCGACGGCTGAAATTGATACAACCAATCTTCAAATTCGTGCTGGTTACGCCACATTTTGTCTGCCGATTCGCGCAAATGCTGTTCGTGGTTTGTCTCATAAGCGCGTGCGCCTTGGGCCGAGCTGCGCACTTGAATGATGCTGGTGCGCGGAATCCGCCGCGCTTCGTAGGCCGCCAACGAGTCATCTTGGTCGCCATCTGCCGCCAACGCATCCGCCAATTCACAAGCATCTTCAAACGCCGTGTTTGCGCCTTGGCCCAACGCTGGAGTCATTGGGTGCGCGGCATCGCCCATCAGCATCATGCGCCCATTGCGCCATGTCGGCAATGGCGCACAATCGCAAATGGCCCGCGCAATAATCTCATCGGCTGGGGTTGCGCCAATCAAACCAAGCACAGGCTCGCCCCAATCGGCGAACGCTGCCAATAAATGTTGCTGCGCAAATTCAGCCGGTGTCGCCTCTGGCGCTGTGGTTGGGTTGGGCAGCAACATTCCGGCGCTCCAATACACAAAACCGTCGCCCATATCGGCGGTCATAAAGGTTTTGCCGGTGTCGCTGGTGGTAATGACCGAACGATGCGCCCGAAATTCACCGCGTGGCATGTGCACAATCCCACGCCACGAGAAGCGCCCGCTGTAGCGCGGCTTGCTCGCCGGATAAAATTGTTGGCGCAGTTGCGAGCCGATGCCATCGGCAGCCACGACAAAATCGGCCATGACCGTCTCGCCATTGGCAAAATGCAGCATCACGCCGTGCTCGGTTTGGCGCAATTGCTCGCACGTCATGCCAAACCGAATGCTGCCCAGCGGCAACTGTGCCGCCAACACCGCCCGCAGCGTCGCCCAGCGAATATTGACCATGGGATAACCATAACGCGCCTGCATGGTCACGGGCGACTCAAAGAAGGTTTGCCCTAAATTATTGCGCAGGGTCACCGAATGCACCGGCTGCCCTGCCGCCATCACTTGCGCCGCCAACCCAGCCGCACACGCATCGAGGGCGCGTAGACCGTTTGGGAACACCGTGATCGCTGAACCCGATTGGCTGAGGTCGCGTGCGCGTTCAAAAATAATGGGCGTGATGCCATATTGCCGCAAGGCAACCGCCAGCGCCAACCCGCCCGGCCCCGCGCCAATAATTGCAATCTTTGTCATATGTTTGGTCATTTTTATTTGCCTTGACCAAAGCATAGCCATCGCAGCGCGAAATCTGTCTCAACAAAACGCCGGTTTCTCTCAACTTGTTAGGGATTAGAGATTAGAGGTTGGGGATTGGGGAAATGAGTGAATGAGTGAATGAGTGAATGAGTGGAATGAGAATAACGCTTCAATCCCCAATCCCCCCATTCACCCATTCACTCATTCACTCATTTCCCCAAAAGTGGTATACTGACCAGTCAGTATTATCATGATCTCCAATCCTAAATTATTCGACGAAGAAGACAACGCGTTGTCGCCAGCGAACTCGACCCGCAACCGAATTTTGGATGCGGCGCTCAATGCGTTTTCGCACAAGGGATATCACGATACACGCCTAGACGAAATCGTGAGCGAAGCCGCGACCTCGAAAGGCTCGATTTACCTATATTTCCCCAACAAAGAGCGGCTATTTTTGGCGCTGGTTGACCAATTCGCCAATGTGCTCGAACGGCGCGTCACCGAGGCCATTGCCAAGGAACCGAAGGGAATCGCTGGCGTGCGAGCTGCCGTCGTCGCCGTCATCGAAACCTTCGGCAAATATCGCCGCCCTGCCAAAATCTTGCTCATTCAGGCCGTCGGCCTCGGCACGGTGTTCGAGAAAAAGCGCCGCGAGGTCACCGACCGCTTCGCCGAACTCATCCGCGAGCGGCTCGACGAGGCCGTCGCGCTGGGTGATATTGCCCCCACCGACACGGTGGTGGTGTCTCATGCGTGGATGGGGGCCATTTACAACCTGATGATTCAATGGGTGTATACCGGCGAGCCAACCTCCGAGCGCATCCTCAATACGCTTGTGCCGCTGCTGCTGAATAGCGTCGGGCACAGCGACAAGCCGCTCAGCGCCCATCCATAATTCCTCCATCCCTGCACAATATGATCCACCCCACAGCTTCAAATGAATCGCCCGAACGACTTGGGCGCTTGCTTAGCGTCACCTTGCCCTTAGCCGATCACGGGCCGAACGCCCAGCCGCAATTGCTCGATTTTGTGAGAGCTGCCAAGGGGAGAGAACGCTTTTACTGGGAAAACACCCGCGAGAAGGTTGCGTTTGCGGGCATGGGCATCGCCGCCGAAATCAGCGGCTGGGGCGAGACGCGCTTTGATGACATCGAAGCCAAATGCCGCGCCTTGTTTGAGGGTGCAATTTGCAGCGGGGCAGACGACGAGCGTGTCTCGCCGCGCTTGTTCGGTGGATTTGCTTTTCGGGACGATTTCGTGCCCGATTACGCATGGGCCGACTTTTTGCCCGCGCATTTCATTTTGCCCCATTACCAATTTACCCGCATCGGCGAGCGGGCGTGGCTCACCATCAACACCCACATCGCGGCAGATTTGCCCGATGCCGAAGTGACCGCCCTCATCGCCGACCTGCGCACGGTGTTGCGGCAAAAAATGGGCGAACTGAAAGCCATCGCAGCGGCAAATGGAGCCTCCGCGCCCACCAATCAAGCGCCTCAACCCGCGCACATGGCCTATCCCACCCAATACGACGATTGGGCACAGGCCATTCAACACGTCACCGCCATGATGCGTGACCCAGACCCGGCACAGCCTTTAAAAAAAGTGGTGCTGGCGCGGGCGGTCGAAGCACAATTTGACGGCTGGGTAGATGTGGATGCCGCCTTGCGCTATTTGGCACGCATGTATCCCGACACGTATCGCTTTTTGTTCGAGCCGCGCCCAAACTGCGCCTTTATGGGGGCCACGCCCGAACTGCTGGCCCATGTCAATGCCGACGGCGATGCACGCACGGTTGAGACGATGGCACTGGCTGGCACAGCCCCACGCGGGGCCACCGACCAAGATGACCAAGCCCATATGCAACAGTTGCTGAACAGCAACAAAGACCGCGTCGAGCATCAAATCGTGATTGACCGCATCGTGGCGGCCTTGCGCGGGGTGACCAGCAGCCTCAATATTGGCGAAACCGGCGTCATGACGCTGCGCAATGTGCATCACCTGCACACCGCCATCAGCGGCACACTGAGCGAAAACAAGGGTGCACTGCCCATCATCCAATTGCTGCACCCCACCCCCGCCCTTGGCGGCGAACCCCGCGACTTGGCGATGTCACTCATTCAATCGCTTGAGCCAGTCACACGCGGTTGGTATGCCGCGCCCGTCGGCTGGCTCGACCCACATCTGAATGGGGCTTTCGGTGTCGCTATCCGCTCGATGGTCGCGCAGTCACATCGCGCATGGCTGTATGCCGGTTGTGGCATCGTCGCCAAAAGCGACCCCGCCCAAGAATGGCGCGAAACCGAGCTGAAATTGAAACCGATGATGGCAGCGTTGGGAATTGCGTGACACCATAGAAAGTGCTAAAATGGTGTCATATTCAAATGATTCGAGCCGTCATTGATACAAACGTTGTTTTTGAAGGTTTAACGACCCGGGGCAACGCCAGCGCAATCATTATCGAGGCTTGGCTTCAAAACCAGTTTACTGCTTGTGTCACCAATGCGGTCGCAAAAGAATATGTAGCAACATTGTCAAATAAATTATCTACATCGCGTTGGCAAACGATTGGCGTTGTTCTACAGGCATTGCTAACCCGCGCACAATACGTAGATACTTATTTTTCTTGGCGACCTAGCTCACCTGATCCAGCCGACGACATGATAATAGATGCTGCAATGAATGCAAATGCGCTGCTGATTACAAACAACAACAAAGATTTTTTACAAGCTAAAACAAAATTAGGGCTAAACATCCTCACACCGTCAACTTTTATCGAATATTTGGCCCATCAATTGGAGGAGGAAAATGGCTAGAATGACATTAAGATTGCCGGAATCGCTTCATAAAATACTAGAAACCCGCGCCAACGATGAAGGCATATCCTTAAATCAATATGTAGTTTATGCGTTAACAAAGCAAGTAACACCGGCTTATTTAGTCGAACCTGTTACACATGCGCAACTCCTAAAGGACAAAGCTGAGTTTCAATCGCTACTGAGCAAATTGCCTCAAGGTGATGCCACTCACATCGAGCAAATTTTGCAAAGCCGCCCTGCAACTGAACCAGAAGCTGATCTTGATCCGAAAGCAGTAGCGGTTTTGTATAAAAAGATGCGCAAATCATGAATCGCAACCTATTCCACACCGAAGTTTTTGTCGAAGAATTGGCCCGTTGCGGGCTGCGGCATGTGTGTTTGTCACCCGGCTCGCGCAATACGCCGCTGGTGTTGGCCTTCGCCAAACACCCGCGCATTCAAGTTAGCTCGCATCTCGACGAACGCAGCGCGGGCTTTTTTGCGCTGGGGCTGGCAATGGCAACCCGCCAAGCCGTCGCCGTCGTGTGCACCTCCGGCTCAGCCGCCGCCAATTACTTCCCCGCCGTCGTCGAAGCATCACAATCGCGGGTTCCGCTGCTGGTGCTCACGGCAGACCGCCCGCCAGAGTTGCGTTACAGTGGGGCCAACCAAACCATTGACCAGCCCAAAATTTACGGCAATTACGCGCTGTGGAGTGTCGAAATTCCATCCCCCGACGCTGCCCCGTCGGCGCTGAGTGTGCGACATGTCAAAGCAGTGGCGGCGCGGGCCATGTCCATCGCCAGCGGCACGCCCAAGGCCGAGGCCGCCGGAGTGGTGCATGTCAATTTGCCATTTCGCCCACCGCTCGAACCCACCGAAGTCAAGGGCGATGTGCTAAGCACGCCTACCGATGCGCTGGGGCAGCCCGACCAACCCTATGTCAGCATGACAACCTCCGGCCCCGGCCCGGCTGGGGCCGAGCGGGTCGAATCGCTCGCTGCACTCATTGCCCAGCACCCCAAGGGCGCAATTGTTGGCGGGGTGGATTGGACGTGTGACGACGAATTGGCGCAAGCTATCGAAACGCTCTCGCAAGCCAGCGGCTACCCTATTTTCTCAGACGCTTTGTCGGGATTGCGCAACGGCCCCGCCCACAGTTTGGGCGCGTTCGAGACTTATTTCGCTGGCAAACACCCCCTGCCCGCCCCCGAATTGGTGGTACGCATTGGCAACGTGCCTACGTCAAAATGGCTAAACGATTGGCTCGACAAGGCTCGCCCCAAACATGTCATTCACCTCAGCCAAGACGGCGTGTGGGCCGACGACCAATACCGCGTCACACAATTTGTGTATGCCGACCGCCGCGCCACTGCGTTGGCGTTGGCGGCAAAATTGGGGCAATCCCTACCGCCCAGCTCGGCGTGGCGCGAGCAGTTTGAGCGGGCCGAGCGCATCGCATGGCAAGTTTTTGCCGATGCCGCAAATGGTGTGACACGCCCGGGTGAATGGTTCGACGCGGTGGTGGCGCACGATGTGGCAGCCTTGTTGCCCGATGGCGCAACCCTATTCGCGGGCAACAGCTTGCCAGTGCGCCATATTGACCAATTCGCCCAGCCCAGCCAAAAACGGCTGCGCATCATCGCCAATCGCGGTGCGTCGGGCATTGACGGCAATGTGTCAACCGCGTTGGGGCTGGCCCACGCCGACCCCAACCAACCACTGGCACTGCTAATCGGCGATGTGACGCTGTATCACGATATGAATGGCTTGTTGGCGGTGCGGCGCTGCGGCATTCCGGTCACCATTGTGCTGCTCAATAACAACGGTGGCGGCATCTTTCGGCGCTTGCCGATCAAAGATTTCGAGCCAGAGTTTACCCAACACTTCATCACCCCGCACGATCTGGATTTTGCGCATGTCGCCAAGCTATATTCACTCGAATATGCCAACCCGACCACCCGCGCCGAGTTTCAGGCCGTGTTTGCGCAAAGCGTCAACCAACGCAAGGCCATGTTGATCGAGGTCAAGACCGACTCGCGCCAAGATTTGCGGCTGCGTCAGGCCATCGTCAATGAAGTATTATACCAATCGCTTAATCAAGTTGGATTAAATTAAGTTGCATAAATTGCCACGTCACCCCGACGCGCAGCGAGGGGTCTTTGTGGAAAATCAGCACGATGATTAAATTTACGCAAAGATTCCTCGCTGCGCGTGATCAGAAACTTAGATATATGTGTATATTTGATGCGTCATCCCGATACGAAGTGAGGGATCCCTGTGACCTAAACCGACACAAGCGTCTCACTGGCTTGGCAAAACTTTGGCTAACCTGACGACGTATTTGCTGGATTTCATTTTCAGGGATCCCTCGCTGCGCGTCGGGATGACCCATTGAGACAATAAGTTTCTGCCCCTTGCTGGACGCTGCGCCCGCGCCTGCGTCTATGTATTCGGAATGACACACAAGATATATGTGATTAAAATCCATCTTAAGCATGTGATTGGTATTACAGCAATGCTATATTAATGGTTAATGTTTAGTGGTCAATGGTTAACAACTGATCACTTCGCACTAAACCTCAATCATTAATCATTAATCATTCAATTTTTATGTCAAAACAAAAACAACATCAAGACGTCTCTCAATATGGCACATTTGTGCCAACGCTGTCGCCCTTGGTCGAATGGACCGAAGTGGCAAAATATGACGATATCACCCACCACAAAGGCGGCGGCATCGCCCGCATCGCCTTCAACCGTCCCGAAGTGCGCAACGCCTTCCGCCCCAAAACCATTGACGAAATGACGGACGCGATGCTCAACGCATGGGCCGACGAAGAAGTGGGCGTGGTGATTCTGACCGGCAACGGCCCCAGCCGCAAAGACGGCAAATATGCCTTTTGCTCGGGCGGCGACCAAACCGTGCGCGGCTATGCGGGTTATGTCGGCAAAGATGGCAAAGCGCGACTCAACGTGCTGCAATTGCAGCGCTACATCCGCACCATGCCCAAGCCCGTCATCGCGGCAGTGGGCGGCTATGCCATCGGCGGCGGGCACGTGCTGCACGTCATTTGCGATCTCACCATCGCCGCCGATAACGCGGTGTTTGGGCAAACCGGCCCCATCGTCGGCAGTTTCGATGCCGGATTTGGCTCAAGCTATTTGGCCTCGATCATCGGGCAAAAGAAAGCCCGCGAAATTTGGTATTTGTGCCGCCAATATGACGCCAAACAAGCGCTCGACATGGGCTTGGTCAACACCGTTGTGCCAATTGACCAACTCGAAGACGAAGCCGTGCGCTGGTCGCAAGAAATCTTGCAAAAGAGTCCCATCGCCATCCGCTTCCTCAAGGCCGGCCTCAATGCCGAACTCGACGGACAAACCGGCATCCAAGTGCTGGCAGGCGACGCCACCATGTTGTATTACATGACCGAAGAAGGCAGCGAGGGCAAAAACGCCTATTTGCAAGGCCGCAAACCCGACTTCAGCAAATATCCGCGCCGACCATAATCCAATTTCAAACACAGGCGCGTGATAGGGGCACGGCATGCCGTGCCCGACCACGCGCCTGTACCTGTCCCCTCTCATGAGTGATTGGTTACGCGCCCAAGCCCGCGCCAACCCAAATGCCATTGCCGTCATTGCCAGCGGACAAACGCTGCGCTATGCTGAGCTTGATCGGCTTGCAAGCCACGTCGCCCAAGGCTTGGCCCGCCACAACATCGCCCCCGCCATGCCGGTGGGCGTGTTGATGGGCAGCAACCTCGCCACCATTGTGGCAATTCACGCGCTCATGCGGCTGCGTGCGACTTTGGTCATGCTCAACACACGGCTAACGGCAAACGAGTTGGTCTATCAAATTCAGCTTGCCCAATGCCCGCTGCTGTTGTGCGATGACGAAGGCGCTTTACGCCCCGAGGCACTGGCGCGGGCCACAAATGTGTCGGTGGTGCACATTGGCGACCTTGACCCATCGGATGCAGCAATCGCCGATACTGGCCTTACCAAAGCGCCATTTACCCCCGCCACGCTCAGCGACGATTCGCCCTTGGCGATCATGTTCACCTCGGGCACAAGCGGCAAACCCAAAGGCGCGGTGCTAACGCGCAACAATTTTTGGCATAGCGCAATGGCCTCGGCCTATCGGCTGGGTGTCATGCCCAACGACCGTTGGCTGTGCGCGATGCCGCTCTATCATGTCGGCGGCCTCAGCATCGTCATGCGGTCGTGTTTGTATGGCACAGCCATTGACCTGCGGCCCAAATTTACGGTAGATGAGGTATCGGACGCATTAAGCCGCCAGCCGATTACGCTCATCTCGCTCGTGCCGACCATGCTCCAGCGCCTGCTCGATCACACCCCTGCGCCGAACTGGCCGCACTTGCGGCTGTGCTTGTTGGGCGGTGCGGCCACATCAGGCGAATTGCTGGCCCGCGCTCAGGCGGCACGGGTGGCCTGCGCCACCTCATACGGCCTCACCGAAGCCACCTCGCAAGTGGCAACCACTTTACCAGCCGATGCCGCCCGCAAGCCTGCCAGCGTCGGCAAACCGTTACTATTTACCGAGGTGCGCGTCATCAACGAAGCGGGCGAGGCGCAACCAGCGGGCGAATATGGCGAAATCATCGTGCGCGGGCCAACCGTCATGCGCGGGTATTTGGGCGCAGACGATGGCGCAGCAAGCGCGGCAAAATCGCTGCGCAATGGCTGGTTTCACACCGGCGACATCGGCTATCTCGACCACGAGGCCGATTTGCATTTGGTGCAACGCCGCAGCGATTTGATCGTGAGTGGCGGCGAAAATGTCTATCCCGCAGAGGTTGAGGCCGTGCTGCGCAAACATGCCCCCGTTGCCGCAGCAGTGGCGGGGGGGGTGCCGTCGGTT
>JAHBAL020000332.1 GCA_018500105.2 Anaerolineae bacterium | reverse complement strand
AGATGTGTATAAGATACAGCCCCCCACCCCCGTCAGCGTAAAGACGCGCCCCGCCAACAAGGTTTGGCTAATGCCCTCGACGCGGATGCTTTTGTCGTTTGTATCCACAAACCAAGCGTTAATTTTGTCAAAATACGGGCGCGAGCTTCTGCCGCCGCCGTCATAATAGGCGACATCTTGCCCAGTCAACAGCAGATTTTTGCCCAAGGCCAGCGTTTCAGAAATGACATCATCACCGTTGGTAAAGCTGGGCGCATCGCTGGGTGACGACCAAATGATGCTGTCATACTTGAGCAATTGCGACGTGGTGATGATATCGCGCGGCATTTGTTTGATGCGCATGACATCGTAGGCCACCCCCAACGCCTCAAGCGACTCGGTGTAATATTGCGAGAAGCTCGACAAATACCATGCACCCGAATCAACCAGCACCACTTTTTGCGTGGGATTAAGCACAAAATCAAAATCGGTCACAACCCCATCTGCAATACTGACCGTGCGGGTTTGGATGAGATAACCCGTCAGCCGCGCCTCAATGGTGTATTCGCCTGCCGGTAAGTCGAGGTAATACCGACATGGAAAGCAATTGTGATGGGCGATGCTCTTGCGCGGCGTGCCAATGGCGCGAACGCTGGCAGGCAATTGCTCGCCCGTGCGAGCATCGGTCACCACGCCACGCAGCACCCCGCTCGGCATACGCCGCATCTGCACCTCGATCGCCACCGTTTGGTTGGCGCTGATAGCACGTGGGTTGCTATACGCCTCAAAATAGCCGTAGGCGTTAACTTTTAGCGAATAGCTACCCGCCCGCACCTTGATGATGAAATTGCCGTTGGCGTCGGTGACATCGTAGGCTTGGTAAACATCGCCGATGGCGCTAACCAGTGCGCCGCTGATGGGTTGCCCATTGTCGAGCACGGTCCCGGTAATAACGCCGGTTTGCACTTGCGACAGCACAGCGGCATAGGCGTCCACCAAACCCCAGCCCGCGTCGTTATTCGGCACAGGTTCGCCGATAGGAAGGGCGGTGCTAGTCAACACATATTGGGTTTGGGTAATATCGAGCGACGATTTGACGCTGAGCAACAAGGCCGCCACACCCGCCACATGCGGCGTAGCCTGTGATGTGCCAGTCGAGAGCAAATAATTGCCACCCGGGTAAGTGGAGGCAATACGCACACCCGGCGCAACGATATGCGGGCGCATCAAGCCGTCAGGCGTTGGCCCGCGTCCCGAAAAATTCGCCACATCGTTTTCGTCATCAGTAGCTCCCACCGCAAATGCGCCCGGCATACTGGCGGGTGACGAAATCGAGCCAGAACGCGGGCCGCTGTTGCCCGATGCCCAAAAGGTAACGATTCCAGCGGCGTTCAACACCTCGACATCTCTGGCAAATTCGGTCTCGGTCGGGTTATTGTTGCCCCACGAATTATTTAAGATATCGGGCGCGTATTCGGCTTTGCCGCCCGGTGCCAACATAAATTGAATGGCGCGGTGCAGCCAGCTATTGAGACCTTGCCCTTGTCCATTAAAGCCTTTGGCCGCGATCCATTTGGCATCCGGCGCGACCCCAATGCCGTTGCCTGCCACCATTGTGCCCATCGTATGCGTGCCGTGCCCGTTGACATCGCTGGGATAAAACGCGCCTTCGTTGGTGGGGTCAAACCAATTGTGCAGGTGGTTGGCTGGGCCAATGCCGCGTTCGTCGTAGCCGCGATAGCGGGTCTTGAGTGCGGGGTGATTCCAATCCACGCCGGTGTCAATATTGCCCACCACCACGCCTTTGCCGGTCACACCCAAGCCTTTCCACACGCGGTCTACGCCGATTGCACTCAAGGCTTGTGTCACATCACCCTTAGACGGCGGGCTAACATAGGCCACTGCCGACAATCCCACCGAAATTGGAAACGTATTTGTCGGCGGCGCAGGGGTTGGCGCGAGCAGGACTTGGTACTTAGTGCTTAGGGCTTGATTCTCCCCACTTGGCTCTTGGTTCTTGGTTCTTGGTTCTTGATTCTCAATCCGCGTTTGCCATTCGTCTATGGCAATTATCGCAACTTCGGGGTAGGTGGCGAGTGCATAAACAATTTCGGGCGTGGCACTGAGTGCGAGGCCGTTGATCGCCCACAACTGATGCACTTCGCCAACGCTGCTGGCGACGCTGGGCTGAGTGAGATATGCCGCGACATGACGCTGGCTAACAGTGGCGGCATCTTGCAGCGCATCGGTCAGGGCAATGGCGCGGTCTACACGACTGGGCGTTTTTGCCTTGCTCATCGCTCGATCAAGATCAACTTGCTTGGTAAAGCGCACAATAATGCTAACCCGCGCAGCCGGCTGAGCGCTCAATTGCGCCAACAATACCCGCAGTGGCTGGCTCAACTTGTCGGATGCAGACATGTTGCTGGGCAACTGCAAAGCCCCGTTAACAGCATGAACAGTAGTGCTTGATGCGTATGGTTGCGGCGCGAACGCAAGCAAAGATAGCAAAATGGCGGCGATGAAAAGGCGAAATGCGGTCATGTGATTTCACCAACATCATACCTAATTTAAATCTGAGTATTTCTATTCGATTTTGGCTGAAAAGTATGGCTGGTCAAAAGTCGAAAACCTTCTTCTGTAAAAAAAGCCCGATAGGGCTTCGCTACTAAGGGCGGCGGGTTTACCCCCGCCCATCGTTGCTCAATAGGCGCGT
>JAHBAL020000379.1 GCA_018500105.2 Anaerolineae bacterium | reverse complement strand
GCGCTGCTGCCCTATAGCCAAAATATGAGTTTTTCGCCACGCAACGATATCGGCGATGTGCCATTGGGCCACAGCGAGGGCAAAAATGCCACCCTCGTGTGGGAGGTCAACGGCGCGAAGTCGCTCGAACTCGAAATTACCTCATACGACGGCCCCGGCATTTTTAGCGACTGCAAAGCCGGTGACCTGAGCAAGATTCAACCCGCCACCGCCGTCAACCGCCGCATGCCGCTGCAAGTCCCCAGCGGCCAATTCCCCTTCAGCATGGAAGACGGCAAAGGCTACTACCTGTTCACCCTCCACGTCGTCAAATCCGACGGCAGCACCACCACCATCCCCCGCAACGTCATTGTGGGATGCTATAAGAAGTAGTTGATAGTGATAGTGGATAGTGATAGTAGATAGTGATAGCGTTTACTATCCACTATCACTATCTACTATCTACTATGACTATCCGCTATCCACTATTCACTCATTGGACACCCCACGCTCCATCGCCCGCGCTGCAACCATCACATCCTTTGGCAATCTGAGTAGCCGAGTCATTGGTTTGGGGCGAGATATCGTCAAGTCGTATTTTTTCGGCAATGGGCAGGCCGCCAGCGCGTTCGAGTTGGCCTCGAATGTGCCGACGCAGTTTAACGACTTGTTGGCGGGCGGGATGCTTAGCTCGGCGCTGGTGCCGACCTTCAGCGCGACGCTGATTGATGATTCGAACCAGCAACAACGTGAGTCGTTGGGGCGCTTGCTCGGCTCGCTCATCGGCATTACTTTGATGGCGCTGGTCGTCATCATCAGCGTGTTGTGGGCCTTTGCGCATCCAATTGCGGTTTTCATCACTGGCGGCATCAATCAAGATATCGAGATGGTGGCCGGATTGTTGCGCATCACCATTCCGGCCATTTTGTTCCTCAACCTGAGCGGCATTTTCGCTGCCGCGTTGCACGCCCGCCGCCGATTTGCCGTCACTGCTTTTACCGCTGCTCTGTTCAACATCAGCATGATCGCTTGCGTCATTCTGTTCGAGGGCTGGCTTGGCATCAATGCGCTGGCGATTGGGTTGTTGGTTGGCAGCATGATGCAAATGTTGCTGCAAATTTGGGGCTTGCGCGGCATTCCCATTCGCCTGTCGCTCAATTGGCGACACCCCGGTCTTGCCCAAATTGTGCGTCTGTATTTGCCGGTGGCGGCGGGGCTGGTGTTGGCGCAAATTGGCGTGCAACTCAGCTTCATCGTCGCCAGCCGCATCAGCCCCGAAGGCCCGGCCACCATGCGCTATGCCGCCCAAGTGGTGCAATTTCCGCTTGGCATGATCGCCTCGGCGGTGTCGGCAGCGATTTTGCCCGCCCTGTCGGCCATTGCCCCCCACCAACGCGCCAGCGATGAAGGCGAAGACGACCCGGCTGCCAACCGTCACGCCAACCGCAACCGCGTGTCGTTTAATGCGACGCTTGCGCAGGGGCTGCGCTTGGTGCTCATGCTCATCATGCCGGCCTCGGTGGGCTTGTATGCCTTGGCCTTGCCGGTGGTGGGATTGCTGTTCGAGCGCGGCGCGTTTGATGCCGCCAGCACCGCCTATACCGCCGAAGCCTTGCGGGCGGCGGTGCCGGGGCTGTTGTTTGCCGCCATTGACCAGCCGCTCATTTTCGCCTTTTATGCGCGGCGCAATACGCGCACGCCCACGCTGATCGGCTTGGCTTCGAATGTGTTTTATTTGCTGCTGGTCGGTGGGCAGGTGTGGCTGGATGCGCACGGGTTGCGCGTGTTTAGTTTGGCCGATCTGGTGCTGGCCAATTCGCTCAAGACCGGCTTCGATGCGTTGCTGATGGCGACGTTTTTATCGCGCGAGATCAACGGGCTGCGGCGTTTTGGCTTGGGCGCGTTTACGCTCAAGGTGCTGGCGGCGGCGGCGGGCATGGGCGTGGCGGTGGTTGCGGTTATGCAGTTTTTGCAAGCCTATGTCGGCAGCGTCGGCCTGTTTGCTCATGCCGTCGTCGTCATCGGCGCTGGCCTGATCGGGGCCGCGCTCTATTTTGGCCTCGGCAAATGGCTCGGCTTGTCGTGGGCTGGCCTGAGGGCTTTGTAGCGCTATTTTGTAGCGCCATCATCCTGATGGCGAGCCTAACCCAGTGATACCCATCGCTTAATCAAAGTGGACGAGATTGTAGGGGTAAGGCATTCGCCACCAAGCGGAAATCGTTCAATGGGTGACGGCGAATGCCTTGCCCGATGCGCGAGCCAAATAACGCTACATCAAAGTGGGGCAAGGCATTTGCTGTCTTTAACGGGTTGACGATGTGTGAAATGCAAATGCCTTGCCCCTACATCAAAATGCCGTCAGTCCAAACGGGCCGCCAAGATGGCGGCGCTACATTGGAGCGCCGCCATCTTGGCGGCCCCCTTGTGGGGCGATTGGCTGATGGGGGCTGTCGGGACGACGGCGCTCCCAATGTAGCGCCTTCAGTCCAAACGGGCCGCCAAGATGGCGGCGCTACGTTGGTGGCGCTACGTTGGTGGCGTTACGTTGGGAGCGCCGCTCTATTCCCTTACCCGCACAATCGTGATTTTTGTGCCGTCGGGGCGCTCAATTAGCTCAATTTCGGTCTCACGGGCGGGGCGTTGTTGGCGCTGAAGCGCGGCGGCAATGGCTAATTTGATCAAGTCCCACAGCGCGTTGGTGGCGAGGCCGGTGGCTAGGGCAAAGGCCACCTCGTTGAGCGATGATTCTAGGCTTTTGCTGGCGGGTTGCGGGGTGGCTTGGGCCAGCCCAGCGGCGCGGCATTCGGGCAGGCTGTTCCATGCGGCGGCAAAGGCCGCGCTGTTTAGGCCAAGGTCGGGTGAAAGATATAGGTTCATGGGGCGAATGATAAACGATGAGCTTTGAGCCATGAGCCATGAGCCTTGAGCCATGAGCCGTGAGTGAAACTTGTTCAGAGATCACGACTCATGCGTCAAGGCTCATGGCTCAAGGCTTAAAGCCCATAACCCAACAACCCCCGAACGACGGCAGCGATGAGGCGAACCAAGACCTCGGAGGTTTTAAAAACCTCCGAGGTCTGAGGCTAACGCCGAAATAACGCCGCGATTTTGTCAAACAGCCCCCGTTTTTTAGGAGCGGAGGCGTTTATTTAAATTTGCCCGCCGCCACCGCTTCCCAACCCGCCAAACCGCCCGGCAGCCCAAGCCGCTGCGCCAAACCGCTCAAGGCATCCAGCGCTCGCGCCAAATTGAGCTTTTTGGCCAGCGCATACACCGTCACCCAGGCTTGCAAGGCCTCGGCTTGTTCGCTGTTTTCCCAATGCATATGCCCCATGTTAAATAAGGTAGCGCATAACCCTGCCGCGTCGCCGATTTGCTGTCTTATGGCGAGGGACTGTTTGAGGAAAGTGAGTGCGGTGTCGTAGTCGCCGCGAGCGTGAGCCGTTGTGGCCATATTATTGAGGGTGGTTCCCTCGCCGGATTTGTCGCCGATTTGCTGTTGAATGGCGAGGGACTGTTTGAGGAAAGTGAGTGCGGTGTCGTAGTCGCCG
>JAHBAL020000415.1 GCA_018500105.2 Anaerolineae bacterium | reverse complement strand
CGGGTGTGCCTTCCGGCGTCGCGTCGAGGCGCGACAAACCCCCATCCCCCACACTGCCGCCGCGCCGCCGATAGCGCAACGGGGGCTGCGGGTCTACCCCTGTGCCACCGCCGATGGTGACCGACGGCGAGGGCAGCCGCAAAATGAAACGGTCGCCACGCCCAACCGCGACCGGCGCGTGCAACTCAAGCTGAGCAAAACCGCTACTGTCGCCCGCCACAATCTCGCTGCCCTCCAATACTTTCACCGTCGCCAAGGTTTCGGCAGCGCCGCAAAAAAGCATGACCTGCGTGTTGTGGCGCAAGCGTGAGGTGGGCGCATGTGTGCCCGATTGCCAATCACGCAATTCAATTTGCACATCAATGCGGGTGCTGGGGGTGAGTTGGCTTGGCTTGGCGAGCGTATCGCCGCGCCGCACCTCGTCGAGCGTCACGCCGGTCAAATTGACCGCCACGCGGCTGCCCGGCTGGGCTTGTTCGATCTTTTTGCCGTGCGTTTGCAGCCCACGCACCCGCGCCAATGCGCCTTTAGGCATCATCGCCACCTCGTCGCCAACAGACAACGCCCCATCCACCAATGTGCCAGTGACGACCGTGCCGAAGCCAGCGACGGTAAAAACGCGGTCAATCGGCAGCCTCGGCTTGCCAAGATCGTTGGGCGGCGGCAGGTCGCGCAGCAATTTGCCCAATTCGGCCAGCAACTCTTTTAGCCCTTTGCCTTGGCGGGCGCTGACCGGCAAAATAGGCGCTGTCGCCAATGGCGTGGGGGCGAGCAAAGCGCGAATATCCTCGATCACGAGCGGAATCCAGTCGGGGTCAGGTGCGAGGTCGGTTTTGGTCAGGGCCACAATCCCGCGCTTGACCTTGAGCAAATCCAAAATCGCCAAATGTTCGCGGGTTTGCGGCATCGGGCCTTCGTCGGCGGCAATGACGAGCAATGCCGCGTCAATGCCACCCACCCCTGCCAGCATATTTTCGATAAAGTCAATATGCCCCGGCACGTCAATGATGCCGACCACATCTTTGGCCTGCGTCGGCAACGTCAAATACGCGAAACCGAGGTCAATCGTCATTTCGCGCTTTTGCTCTTCAATCAGCCGGTCGGGGTTAATGCCAGTCAAGGCCTTGACCAAGGTGCTTTTGCCATGATCAACATGCCCGGCGGTGGCGATGGTGTAGTGCCGCATCCCTTTTGGGAATTACGAATTACGAATTACGAATTGGTTGAACGGGTGACATATTGCCTATTATCTTTATTTGAAGATAATCCACAAATCTTAGCACCCACAAAACCAATTCGTAATTCGTAATTCGTAATTCGTAATTAATTAAGCCAATTGTATACACACCGACATCACTTCCATCGCCGTGCGGATGTCGGGGATGGAGGGGAAGGACGGCGCGATGCGGATGTTGGTGTCGGCGGGGTCGCGTTTGTAGGGCGTGGTCGAGCCAGCCGGTGTGAGATTGACGCCGACGGCAGCGGCCATTTCGATCACGCGCTTGGCCTTGCCGGGCAAGGTGTCGAGGCTGACAAAGTAACCGCCGTTGGGTTTGCTCCATGTGGCGATATTCAGCCCGCCCAATTCGCGGCCCAACACGTCTTGCACCGCGTCAAATTTGGGGCGCAAAATGGCGGCGTGCTTGCGCATATGCGCTTCGATACCGGCCATATTTTTGAAAAAGCGCACGTGCCGCAACTGATTCACCTTATCCGCGCCGATGGTTTGAATGCCCATCTGCTTTTTCATCGCGTCAATATTGCGCTTGCTGCCGCCAATCATCGCCACGCTCGACCCAGCCAGCGAGACCTTGGCGGTGGAGCCGATGATGATCGGGCGTTCGGCGTTGCCCGCCGACTTGCAGGCCGCGAGCAAATTGGCGAGATGGTCGGGCGTGTCGCTCAGGTGATGCACGGTGTAGGCGTTGTCCCAAATAATGCGAAAATCGGCGGCCTTGCAGCGCATTTGCGCCAGCCGCGCCACCACATCGGGCGAATACGTGATGCCGCTGGGGTTGCTGTATTTTGGCACTGACCACATACCCTTAATCGCCTCGTCTTCGGCGACAAGGCGCTCAATTTGGTCCATATCCGGGCCGTCGCTGTTCATGGCGATGGGGATCATTTTGATGCCAAAGTTTTCACAAATGGAGAAATGGCGGTCGTAGCCGGGCACGGGGCAAAGAAATTTCACTTCGGGCAATTTGCCCCACGCCACCGCGCTATCGGGCACGCCAAACAGCATGGCTCGCGCCAGCGTGTCATACATCAGACTCAGGCTCGAATTGCTGCCAATGATGATTTCGTCGGTGGCGACCTCCAAATAGTCGGCAAACAACATCTTGGCCTCGGCGATGCCATCCATCGCGCCGTAATTGCGGATGTCAACCCCGTCGGCGACCATCGCATCGGCGTTGGTCACACAGGTCATCAGGTCGGCAGCAAGGTCGAGTTGAGCATTACACGGCTTGCCGCGTGTCATGTCAATATTCAGTTTTTGGGCGCGAAAAGCGTCGTAGCGAGAGAATAAAGCGGATTGGGACATAAGCATAGATAAAAAATGGAAGATTGAGAGGCGTTTGAGAATGAGTAATGAGTAATGAGTAATGAGTCATTTGTTAACCCGAAATGTGCAGGCTCATGACTTGTTACTCGTTACTCATTACTCGTTACTCATTACTTCAACTGGGTTGATAAAGCTCAATCAGCACGCCAAACGTGCTTTTGGGATGAATAAAGGCGTAAAGTGTGCCATTGTCGCGGCGGGCGGGGGTTTGGTTGATGAGTTCGGCCCCGTTATCGCGGGCTTGCTGCATGGCGTCAGCGATGTCGCTCACCTGCACACACAGGTGATGCATTCCCGCACCGTTCTTGCTCATCCATTTGGCAATGCCCGTGCCGTCACGAGTGGGCTGCACCAGCTCGATTTGCGGCGGATGACCATCGTGGGCAGCGGGGTCGCCGAGCGGCAAAAAGGCGACTTTCACCCCTTCTTGCTCGACCTCATCAATACCCGCAACGGCAACCCCAAGTGCGTCGCGGTAAAACTTCAGCGCCGCATCCAAATCGGGCACGGCAATGGCGATATGATTGAGTGTGATTTTATTGTTCTGGTTCATGGCGGTAGCGTAGCATACCGCATATATTTTGCTGGGGTGGAAGCTTTGAGCCATGAGCCACGAGATCTGATATTTGACCAACGCAGAAATAACAACGACATTATCATCTTGCCCTTACAAAATCACATGAAAAATGTTATCCTGATCGGCGATATCAACATTGACGTGCAAATGCAGGTGGCAGGGCTGCCCGCGCTGGGCGGCGAGGTGCTGACCCAAGGCATTCATTTGTCGCTGGGTGGCTCGGCCAGCAATGCGGCGGTAGTGTTGGCAAAATTGGGGCAACACGACCCAACGCCCCACCTGACCGCGCACCTGATCGGGCGGGTGGGCCAAGACGAATGGGCCAAAATCGCGCTCGACACCTTGCGCGGGTGCGGGGTCGAGGTCAGCGCCGTGCAACGTGACCCCAGCACAAACACCTCGGTGTTGTTTAACGCCATCACGCCCGATGGCGAACGCAGCATGTTCACCTATCGCGGGGCCAATGTCAACACCACCCCAGCCGATATTCCCGCCGACCTATTCGCCCGCGCCGATTGGCTGCACATTTCGGGCTACGCCTTGCTCAATTCGCCACAGCGCGAGGCGGTGTGGCAGGCGGTGAATTTGGCCCAACACCACCGCGTGCCGATTTCGCTTGATCCGGCGCTCTTTCCGGCCCAGCATGTGCCAGCGCAACTATTGGCGTTGTTGCCGCATTTGGCGCTATGCGTGCTTGGCCCCGACGAAGCCGAAGCCATTTTGTCGGCCCAGCCCGGCAGTTTGGCCTTGCGCGACCTAGCGGCGGCCTTGTTGGAACGCGGGGTGAAATGTGTGGCGCTCAAATTGGGCGCACAGGGCTGCGTCATCGCCACCGCCAATGATTGGCAAACCGTGCCCGCCGTGCCAGCCAAGGTCGTTGACACCACCGGCGCAGGCGATGCCTTCAGCGCGGGCGCAATCTACGGCTGTCTGCATTCGTGGCCGCTGCCGCACATCGGCCAACTCGCCGCCCGCCTCGGCAGCCTCGCCACCCAAGTCGTCGGCGCTGGCGCGGCTTTGGGAGTGGGTAGGGGGTAGTGGATAGTGGATAGTGATAGTTGATAGTTAAGGGTTGAGAGTTGAGAGCGGAAAATTCCCATTATCCAACATCACTATCCACTATCCACTATCAACTAACTAGGGTGCGGGGCAAGAAGTCGCAGCGGTTCATGTAAACCACCAGCGTTTCTTTGGGGGCAATATCAACGCGGGTAATGGCGGCATTGTTGAGGGTGAACCACAACGGATAGTCATCGTAAGGCGGCATTTTGAGGATACAACGCATGACCGAGCTATAAAACGCGCCATGACTCACCACCCCTACGCGGTCGTTGGTGTTGCCATGCCGAGCAATCAGTTCGGCCACGAAGCGTTCGGCGCGTTCGTTGCAGCCATCCCACGTTTCAAACGGGCGGCAATGCCACCAGCCTTGCTCGTCAAGCGAATCTGGCAATTGCAAATGCGGGAAGTTCGTTTGAAAATAGCTGCGGGTTTTGCCCGGACGCCCCTCACGTTCACCTGCGGCATTGGCTAAATAAATGCCGCCGTGCTCATGCAGATCGGGCCACGCCACCGGCGACATACCGACCGCCGCCCCAATCGCCGTCGCCGTTTGCACCGCGCGGGTCATCAGGCTGCAATACAAATGCGTTAGCTGAAGGCCATGCACATTTTGCGGGTCATGACGATGTGGATTATTGTCTGCCGCCGCCTTGGCCTGCGCCGTGCGCATAAATTCGGCCACAGATTGGGCTTGTTGCTGCCCAATCATGGTCAATTCGGGATCTTCGACACGAGCGGCATCTGTGCCGGTCTCATCCCACAACTTGTTATTTTGCGACTGCGCGTGACGTATAAAGTAGAACTGCATAGCAATAAAAATAAATGATCAAACGGCGATCAATCCCACCGCCACCAAACAAATAAACAGGCCCCAAATTTGCGATTGGCTAAGATGCTCCTTTAAGATGATGAGCGACAATAGCACGGTGCTGGCGGGGTAAAGTGATGATAACACAGAGGCGACATCGAGGCGGGTGTATTGCTTGGCGAGCAAAAATAGCACATTGCCGCCCGCATCAAACACCCCCGCAAGCACGCCCGCAAAGTTACGATGCGGCAATGGGATGGGCTGGCGATGCCGCATCAGCAGCATAAACCCGACTGCAATAATGGCGAGCCGCGACACCACCAATTGCGAGAAGATGGTTTGCGTTTCAATCTGAGAAATGAAGATAAAAAACGCGCCAAAGCCCAGTCCCGCCAACAGTGCGAACAACAACGGCGATGCTGCCTCCTTACTGGCGGGCGCGTCGGGCGGGTCGCTGGGGGATTGGGCGTCGCCGCCCGACGATTGGGCCACCAGCCAAATGCCGATTAAGCCTAAGCCAAAGCCGACCAACTTCAGCGTATCGGGCAAGCCATCGCGCAAGCTGCCATAAATGACCGTCACGGCGGCGCTGGTGACGGCGGAGGTGGGCGCAACCAAGGCCGAATTTCCCATTGACAACCCCCGATAAAGCGATAGCAAGCCAAGTGAGCCGCCCACACCCGCCAGCAAGGCCAACCACACCTTGCCCCCGCTGGGCAACGACTCGCCCGCAAACAGCATGAGCGCCAACAGCGTGAGCCAGCCAGTTGTGCCCGACAAAAACACGGCCTGATATTGGTTTGCCTTGAGCGCAGCCCGCCCGCCGAAAAAATCACCGCTGCCCCATACAATCCCTGAAGCCAAGCCAAAAATAATGCCGAGAAAACCTGTCATGGGCGGCGATTATAGAGGCACGCGCCGCCAAAACGTGTTCTCTTTGTGTTTTTTCTACGGGGTCTGGGCAACGATCAACACCCCCATCACGAGACCGATCCATATTTACAGCCTTTGCCCCACGACCAATCACGAAAAATATCTAAGATAGAGTCAAAAGACACCTATGAAATCGAATCCTAAGCCATTTCAAACCCTTGCGCTGACGGCGTTAACGGCGCTGGTGCTAAGCGCCTGTTCGTTGCGCACGGCTGCGCCAGCCACGCCCGAAGCCAAGCCAAACGCCAACCCGCCGCGCCCGCCATCGGCGGCGACGGTAACGCCGATGCCGCCGCCCAAGCATGTCATCGGCTATTTTCCGGCAGGCGCACCCGCCAGCCAAAATTATTATGTCAAAGACATTCGTGAGAGTGGCTCGGCCAAAAACCTCACCCACATCAACTATGCCTTTGCCAACATTTCGAGCGATTTGAAATGTGTTTTGGGCGACCCCGTTGCCGATTTTCAAAAGGCGCACACGGCGGCAAATAGCCTTGACGGGGTGGCCGACGACGAAAACGCGGCCACGCTTAAGGGAAATTTCAACCAATTGCGCAAGCTAAAGGCGCAATTCCCCAATATTAAATTGCTCATTTCGATCGGCGGCTGGGATTGGTCAGACAAATTCTCTGACGCCGCGCTCACGCCAGAATCACGCAAAGCCTTTGTCGCCTCGTGTGTTGATCTGTATATCAAAGGCAATTTCGCGCCCAACCTCAGCGCCCCCGGCCTATTCGACGGCATTGACATAGACTGGGAGTTCCCCGGCGTTGAAGGCGCAACTAAGAATTATCGCGCCGAAGATACGCAAAATTTCACCGCGCTGCTGGCCGAATTTCGCGCCCAACTCAAAGCGGTGGAAGCAAGCACGCAAAAAAACTATTGGCTGAGCATCGCCGCGCCCGCCACCCAAGAAAAGATTAAAAAAATTGAGGTCGGCAAGATTTACCCTTATCTCGATTACATCAGCGTCATGTCTTACGATTTTCATGGCGCGTGGGACAACTACACCAATTTCCATTCGTCGCTCTATGGCTCGGCGGCCAATCCGGTCTATTCTTACCAAACTTGGACCGACTCGGCGATTCAGGCGTATTTAAATGGCGGGGTTCCGGCGCAAAAAATGGTGATGGGCGTGGCCTTTTTCGGGCGCGGCTGGCATGGCGTTGGCCCGACCAATAACGGCCTGTGGCAACCGGCCCAAGGCGCGGCCCCCGGCTCGCATGGCGATGGCACATCGAGTTATCGTGTATTGAAGGCATTGCAAGAAAATAACCCGCAATACGAAGGTTTTCGGGATGATGTGACGCAAGGCGCATGGCTTTATAACAAAACGGCGGGCATTTTTTGGGGATTTGATGATGCCCAAGCCATCTCACGCAAAATGAGTTATGTCATGAGCCGCAATTTGGGCGGCGTGATGATCTGGGAATTATCTGCCGATTCGACGCAGGGGGAATTGATTAAAGCTGTTAGCGGCGGTTTGCGATAGCGCCAACACGATCAATTGGGCATCACACATCCCCCGCAGGGCAAAATACAGGTGGAGGCGTCGCTAGGATACGCCTCCACTTTTTTTATTAAGGCTGTTCAAAAGTCAGCATTGCGCTTAATACGTCATCTCCGCGAACGCGGAGATCCATAACGAGGCCCGCAAAAAATGACGCAACCCACTCGACTTGTGCCTGTCGCGTTATGGATTCCCTCTTTCGAGGGAATGACGAGGCGACTTTTGAACAGCCTTATTTTTTTATTTACGAGGGCGCGTCATTGGTATAATTTGTAAAACAATCACACGTTTGCATCTTTTATTGCCCATTTTGCCTCGCCGTCGCCCAATTTGTTTTGCAAAATCGCTGTTTACGCCCCGCCATATTCACCCTGCCCAGCCGTAATACAGCCCAAATCTGCGCAATGCAAACAGGTTGTTGGATCGTCTCAGTCTAAAATCACAAGCGAGACATAGCCATGAAACCTGCATATTATCTTTATTGGCGCAAAGCCGCCATCGGCGCAAGCCTCGCCGCAATGCTCATCGCACCCGCGCACGGGGTGGCGCAATCGCCCGCGCCGCTGGGCGTCAACCTGTTCACCAACCCCGGCCACGAACACCCCGGCGCCTACTTTGGCGGACGCGGCGAGCTAAATGTCTCTTGGAACTGGACGCCGTTCTGGGAGGAGCCGCCTGCTGGCACGGACCTGCGCGACGCCAACTATCGCACCCCCGAATTTCGCCCAACCTTTGCCCGCGACTATCCCTATCGCATCAACAGCGGCGGCGGGGCCGACCATTGGTTCAATTTTTACGCGCTCAACCGCGCCGCTGGCATCATGCAGGTGGTCGAGGGGTTGCAGGTCGGGCAACCGCTGCGCTACACGTCGTGGGTGTCGCTATGGTCGTCAAACGACAACGACCCTGCCATCCCGCCCGCCTCTAGCCGCGATGGCAACATGCAAATTCGGGCCTGTATTCAACAAGACGGCAGCCCGCGCAATATGGTGAGCAAAGAGCTGGTGTGTTCGCCTTGGGCGCAGCCCTACGACAAATGGCATCAGATTAGCGTTGACGCAACGGCGAAAAATAGCAAGGTGCTGGCGTTTGTCCAATCTCGTGCCGCCGTGCCGGTGCAACACAACGATGCCTATGTAGACGATAGTTGTTTCGAGATCTTGCCAAATCACGGCGCGGCGGGCATTTGTTTGGGCCAAGCCTTCGTGCCAACCGGATCAAGCCAAGGCACGCGCCAACCATCCGCCCCCATTCCGCCAGCACCCGTTGCCGCCAGCGAGCGCCAAAATGGGTCGGCCTATGTCAATTTGCCCGGCTTCCCCAGCAGTATTACCGGGGCAACAAACACCTCGTCTAGCCCAGCGGCAGCCCCACCCAGCGCGTCTGCCAGCGCCCCCGTCGCTATCGGCGAAATCAAAGCTAATGTGCCCGCTTTAAATGTGCGACGCGGGCAAAGTTTTCAAAGCGACATTTTGGGCACAATCAGCCAAAACGAAGCCTTGCCCGCCCTAGAGCAAATTGGCGCATGGTGGAAAGTGTCGTTTAAGGGCGAAACCGCCTATGTCAGCGCCCCATTGGTCAGCTTTAAGGCCGCCGCTGCCACAAGCCCCTCCTCCACGGCGGCCCCTGTGGCGGCACAGCCAAGCCCCGCAACCGCTGTTGCCATCAACAACACCGGCACAATTAAACCTAAAGTGCCGGTGTTGAATGTGCGGCGCGGGCCGGGCGCACAACATGCCATTGTTGGCACAATTGAGACACTGTCTCTTATACACATCT
>JAHBAL020000019.1 GCA_018500105.2 Anaerolineae bacterium | reverse complement strand
TTTCACCACAAAGCGCACAAAGAACTCGAAGATTTGCATTTGTAAACCTTTCTTTTCTTTGTGCGCTTTGTGTTCTTTGTGGTGAAATGTTTTTAATGCACGTAAGTCCTAAGATGTGATGCTTGAACGCCAGAACAAACTTTGGCACAGGCCGATGTTTGTTCTGGCGGGTGAAATCGCCTTACGCAACCGCCGACAAATCGGCATTGCCGCCGCATACCAACACACCAACGCGCTCGCCAGCCTTGGGCCGATATTGACCCGACACCAACGCGGCCAGCGCCGTTGCGCCGCCCGGTTCGGCCACCACACGCAACTCGCGCCATAGCAGGCGTTGGGTTTGGCGAATGACCTCATCGCTCACCAACACCGCCTGCGACACATTGTTTTTGGCGATCTCCCACATCAGTTTGCCCACCTGCGTCGCGCCCAACGAGTCAGCCGCGATGCCGCTGACCGGCACATTCACCGGCTGCCCCGCCTCTAGAGCGCGGGCCAGCGATGGCGCATTTTCCGGCTCGACGCTGATGATGCGGGCGCGTTGCCCATACCAAGCCGCAATCCCGCCGATAAACCCACCGCCACCGCAGGCCACCAAAATCGTGTCTAAATGGGGCACTTGTTGGTCAAATTCACGCCCGCATGTGCCTTGTCCCGCCAAGGTCGTCGCTTGATCGTAGGCGTGCAGCGTGAGTGCGCCGGTCTCATGTTGACGCGCCTGCATGGCAGCAAACGCGCCCAAATAATTGTCGCCCACCACATTCACTTGCGCCCCATAGTGGCGCAGACGCTCAATTTTGACGGGTGAGGCAATTTTGGGCACAAAAATCTCAGCGGGGTAGCCTAATATCTGGGCGGCGTAGGCCACCGCCGCGCCGTGATTCCCCCCCGATGCGGTGATGACGCCATTGGCCGGAACCGTGTGCGACAACATGCCATTAAACGCACCGCGTGCCTTAAACGAGCCGGTATGTTGCATCATTTCAAATTTGAGGTAAATTTCACTATCTGGCGGCGTGCCAAATGCCCCGCGCTCCATTTGCATCACCGGTGTCACCCGCACATAGGGCGCAATGCGTGCCCACGCTTGTTCAATATCCGTTTGAGTTGTCATAAGCCACACCATTGTATCAGCGCAACGTCATCGTTGGAATCTGGTATATTTTGTATGAGGTGTTGTGCTTATGTTTCGAAAAAATAATAGTATTCCGATGGCATTGCTGGTCATTGTGGCGTTTATGTGTGGCCCATTTGCGTTTTTGGGTGGTTTAATTGGGTTATGGATGAACGAAGACCGTGTGAATTGGGGCGAGGTCGTCAGTGGTGCATTGGCACTTAATGCGCAACAAAGCGCCCCCGCTGCCGCCAATGATGGCAAATTGGTCGCCGTGACGGGTGTGGTGAAACTCGCCGAATCGGCCTTTATTGGTGATGCGCCTTATCTCAAACCGGGAAACTATTTGCAATTGGTGCGCGTGGCCGAAATGTATGCGTGGCATGAAAAGAAAGACTATGCACGTGGCAGCAGTTCACCCACTGTTACTTATCGCGGCGACTGGACCAGCAATATCCCGCAGTCAAGCAAATTTGTCGAGGCGCAGACGCGCAGCAATCCAGCGCCCGCTATTCCTGCCGCCACACTTGCCCCCGCCCAAGCCGAATTGGGAGGCTATATCTTTTACCCAAACCGCGATATGACCTTTCAAACTGGCGTGACGTTGACGCTGTCGCCTGCATTGTTGGGAAATGGGCAGATTTTGATGCCCGAAAACGCCATTTACGTTGGGCAAGGTGCTGCCAATAGTCCCAAGGTTGGCGACATGCGGCTACGGTATCGCGTCGTTACGCCTCCCAGCATCCCAGTGACAGTCTTTGGTAAACAGGCCGGCACGGCCATTGAGCCATATGTGCATCGCAACCAGTCGCGTTTTTATCGGCTTGTGCCGGGTAATTTTGACGAGGCCAAGGCGTTCTTGAGCAACGAATACAGCACAACGTTGTGGGGCACACGCGTATTTGGCACAATTTCAATTTGGATGGGTCTGTTTTTCTTGTTGTTGCCTTTGTCCAAATTAACGAATATTTTTCGCCATATCCCCCTGCTCAATTTGCTTAACAGCTTTTCATGGGTGGTGATCGCCTTGATTTCTTTTGTCGTTTCGCTCCCATTGGCGTTATTGGTCATGCTGCTGTCGAATATCTTTTGAAAAACACGCATGTTTGCACGTGGTTTTTTAAACCTCAGTTAAAATTGTGTTTAAAGACGCCACGACGCCACAATACATTCTCGAACATTAATCTATGTCAGACTTTTCCGGCAAGTTCATTCAAACCGCATTGTTACAAAATGTGGATATTCCACAGCAACGCTATGTGCTCAAAGCCCCGTTTGTGTCTATTGGACGGGCGGCTGCAGGTGATAACGACATCCCTATCCCGACTTCAGACAGCAACGTTTCGCGCACCCATGCCAGCCTAATTTATGACGACGGGGTGTGGATGCTTGAAGACCATAGTCTGAATGGCACCTTTGTAAATGGGGTACGCCACAATAATCGCCGTGTGGTTTTGCATGATGGTGACTATGTTCGCATAGGCAAAAGCTTTCACGTCATTTTCAAAGATTTAGAGATGACTGGCATTGACGAGCATTCCACCTCAAATTTTTTGCCAGTGCCTGACACCAACGGTGACATTGACGGCCCGCCACAAAAAGGGCTATGGGTGGGTGAGGATGGCAGCGTTTATCGCAACGGCAGTATGATCACCCATCTGATCACCAAAAACGAATTTCGCATTCTCAAGTATCTGATGGCGCATGTGGACGTTGACCTAACCCTTGAGCAAGTGTGCCGCACGATTATGGGCGGTTCAGAAAATATTGGGGCGATGAGCAAAATGTTGGCGGAGATGCAAACTAAAATCGAATTTGACCCCAAGACCCCCAAATACCTCATGCTGGCTGGCAATGCTGTGCGTTTTTGTCCCAGCGGATTGAAATGAGTTATCCGGCGGGCGACACCATTGGCAAATTGGAGGCCGCGACCTCGCCCATGATTTCGATGTCTGGCGGGCGGCGGCAGTGGTGTCGCTGCGCTCAACCACCGCCTAAAAATAAGGACGAACCCGCTGGGTTCACGTCCGCCATTCCCAACGTGTGACGGGGCACAAAAAAACACCCCGCAGGGGTTTCATCTATGATTTCGGTGTCTGGCGGGCGGCGGCGGTGGTGTCGCTGCGCTCAACCACCGCCTAAAATAAGGACGAACCCGCTGGGTTCGCGTCCGCCATTTCCAACGTGTGACGGGGCACAAAAAACACCCTGCAGGGGTTTCATCCATGAGCCGGTGGTTGAGCGTCGCGACACCACCGGTTGGGTTTGCGTCCGCCATCCCCAATGTGTGACGGGGCACAAAAAACACCCCCCAGGGGTTTCATCCATGAGCCGGTGGTTGAGCGTCGCGACACCACCCGCTGGGTTCGCGTCCGCCATCCCCAACGTGTGACGGGGCACAAAAAACACCCCGCAGGGGTTTCATTCATGAGCCGGTGGTTGAGCGTCGCGACACCACCGGCTGGGTTTGCGTCCGCCATCCCCAACGTGTGACGAGGCACAAAAAAACACCCCGCAGGGGTTTCATTCATGAGCCGGTGGTTGAGCGTCGCGACACCACCGGCTGGGTTCGCGTCCGCCATCCCCAACGTGTGACGGGGCACAAAAAAACACCCCGCAGGGGTTTCATCCATGAGCCGGTGGTTGAGCGTCGCGACATCACCGGCGAACTTAACGCTTGAAAAACGCCTTCACCTGATCGGCGACGTAAGCGATTTGATCATCGCGCAGTTCGGGATACATGGGTAGCGAAAGCGTGCGCTTGGCGAGGCGCTCGGCGAGCGGGAAGCTGCCAGACGGGATACCCAATTCGGCATAAGCGTCTTGCAGATGGGGCGGGGTGGGGTAGTGGATGATGGTTTGCACCCCGTTGGCGTGCAGATGCTTTTGCAGTGCGTCGCGCTGCTCGGTCTCGATAATGAAGACATGATAGGTGTGGGTCGAGCCGAGCGGTGTTTTTTGCAGCTTGAGATCGCCGACACCGGTCAGCAAATCTTGATACTTTTCGGCATGTTGGGCGCGGGCCTCGTTCCAGGCGGCCAAGTGCGGCAATTTCACGCTGAGAATGGCGGCTTGAATGGTGTCGAGTCGCGCATTGACGCCCTTTTCGACATGCACATATTTGGCGCGTTGCCCATAATTGGCGATGCGCCGAATGCGTTCGGCCAGCGCATCGTCGTTGGTCGTCACGGCCCCGCCATCGCCATACGCCCCCAAATTTTTGCCGGGGTAAAAGCTGAAGCCAGCCGCGTGCCCAAATGCGCCACACATTTTGCCTTTGTAAAAAGCGCCGTGCGCCTGTGCCACATCTTCGACCACCAGCAAATTGTGGTGCTGCGCGATACTCATAATCGCGTCCATGTCGGCAGCGCAGCCGGTCAGGTGCACCGGCATGATGGCCTTGGTGCGCGGCGTAATTGCGCCTTCGATCAAATTGGCGTCAATCATATAGGTGTCGGGGTCGCAATCTACAAACACGGGCGTAGCACCGACCGCGCTCACGGCCAAGGTGGTGGCAATGTAGGTGTTGGCCTGCATAATCACCTCATCACCCGCGCCAACGCCGAGCGCACTCAGCGCCATGCGCAGCGCGTCGAGGCCATTGCTGACACCGATACAATGTTTAACGCCGACGTAATCGGCATATTGGCGTTCAAATTCGCCGACCTGCCGGCCCAGCACAAAATACGCCTCGTCGAGCACGGTTTGAATGGCGGCGTTGATGGCGGGCTGAATGGATTGATATTGATTTTTTAGATCTACGAAGGGGACGACTGTTTGCATAATTAGGCCGATTGTACAATGCGCCGCATGAGTAATTCAGCAGCCAAGCAAACCGATTTAACCATCGTTGGCGCGGGCATCGTCGGGCTGGCGACGGCCTACGCGATCAACCAACGCTATCCACACCTCAACATGACTATCCTCGAAAAGGAAAACGAGGTGGCCCAGCACCAAACCGGCAACAACAGCGGTGTCATTCACGCGGGCATTTATTACAAACCCGGCACCCTGCGGGCCAAATTGTGCGTGCAGGGCGTGCGCCAATTGACCGATTTTTGCGATACGCACGGCATCGAGTATCACCGCTGTGGCAAATTGATTGTGGCCGTGACCGAGGGCGAACTACCGCGCCTAAAAACACTGTATGAGCGTGGGCAGGCCAATGGCGTGCCCAATTTGCGGCAGATGAATCAGGCCGAACTGCGCGAGGTCGAGCCATTTGCCGCTGGCATCGCCGCCATCCATTCGCCCAACACCGGCATCGTCAATTTTAAGGCGGTGGCGCGAAAATTGCGCGATCTTTTGCACGAACGCGGGGTTGAAGTGCGGCTGATGCAGCAGGTTAACTCAATTTCGCATAGGCATAATCAATTGAGCATTACAACACCACAATTTGAGTTACAAAGCAAGCATTTAATCAATTGCGGCGGTCTGTATGCCGACAAAATTGGGCAAATGATGGGCATTGCCTCCGAAATCCGCATCATTCCGTTTCGCGGCGAATACTTTTTCTTGCGCAAAGAATCGCATCACAAGGTGCGCGGGCTGATCTACCCTGTGCCCGATCCCAGTTTTCCATTCTTGGGGGTGCATTTCACCCGCGTCCTCCGCGATAGCGGCTTTGGGGTCGAGGCTGGCCCGAATGCCGTTTTTGCTTTTGCCCGTGAGGGCTATCGCTTTGGCAAAGTCAACCTCGGTGAAACGCTCGATGCGCTGTCATTTGTCGGCTTTCAGCGCTTGGCGGCAAAGTTTTGGCGCACGGGGCTGGGCGAAATGCGCCGCTCGTTGAGCAAGCCGCTGTTTTTGCGGTCGCTGCAACGCCTGATGCCCGATTTGCAAGCCGATGAGCTAGAGCCGGGTGGGGCGGGGGTGCGGGCAATGGCGATTCATCAAAGCGGCGAGATGGTGGACGACTTTTATATTGTGGATGCGCCCAACGCGCTGCATGTGCTCAATGCGCCATCTCCAGCCGCCACCGCCAGCCTCGCCATCGGCGACCATGTGGCGCAGCGGGCTGCGGGGTTGTTTGGCCTTGATTAGAAATCGGGTTTCTGAAAGAAGCCCGATTTCTTTGTGCTCGCGCTGTATGTGCTCAATGCGCCATCGCCAGCCGTCACCGCCAGCCTCGCCATCGGCAACCATGTGGCGCAGCGGGCTGCGAATGACTAGAAATCGGGTTTCTGAAAGAAACCCGATTTCTTTGCGTCAAATAACCCCCGGACGCTCGCGGCGGATGTAGCGTAGCAGCGCGTCGAGCTTGTCGCGACGTTTGACATAATTGACCACCTCGTGCCCGGCGCGGTTTTTGCCGCCGTCGCCAGCGTAAATTTGCTCAAAATCTAGCCCGATATCGTCGCACAGGGTCTTGATCTCGTCTTTCGAGAAATGCTTTTGCAAGACCTCATACAGCGCCTGTGGCGACACCTCGACCCGCACACCGTCGAGCAGATGGCGCAAATTGAGGCGACGGCGCAATTCTGGCACAAACCAATCGCGCTCACCGGCCTCCTCGGCGGCCAACAGATCAGCATAAGCCAAGGCTTTGGGCTTGAGTTTGCGCTCACGCTCTTTGGCATCGAGCAAATGCGGCGAGATGGGCAAAAACGCCTCGGGCTGCAAATTGACGCTGGCGTGAATATGCTCGAATTGGGCGCGAATGGCCGCCAAAAAACTGCGGCGGGTGGCTTCGGGGCCGTCCACCGCCATCGCCACAAACCCATCGCTCAGGTTGGCGTAAACCAAGGCGACATTGGCGACATCGCCGCCCGCGTGGCTGCGCAAAAACGCGCCGGTCAACCAAGGCTCGCCGTGCAATAAATTGTGCATTCGCGC
>JAHBAL020000168.1 GCA_018500105.2 Anaerolineae bacterium | reverse complement strand
AGATGTGTATAAGAGACAGCAATATGGAACCGCGCTACGCGGCATGATCGAAGAAAAGATTCCGTTTGACCGTGAGGAGTTTTTTCGCTTTGTGCATGACTTTGAGCTTGATTCAATGCAACCTGACCCATCGGTGCAAAACATGCTCAGCAATTTGCCTATGCGAAAAGCGGTGTTGACCAATTCAAATATCGAACACGCTGAGCGCGTCTTGCAACATTTGCAACTCAGCGACTATTTTGAGAAAGTAATTGACATCAAGGCGCTCGATTTTGTCAACAAGCCTTGGCCCGAAGCCTATTTGCGTGCCTTGGACATGATGGGTGGCGTTGCGCCGCACAAGGCCATGCTGGTCGAAGATTCTGCGGCCAACACGCGCACGGCAAAAGAAATGGGCATGCTCACCGTTTTGGTAGATACGCCAATCAGCGACGATGCGCATTATTTCGTTGAGCACGTCAACCAAGTCGGCGAATTGGTGGCAAAAATTTCACGCAAAGACGGAAAGGCGCAATAATCTGTTTGAGTAAGACTTGTAGGTTAAAACCCTTCACCACAAAGATCACCAAGATCACCAAGAAAAGAAAGGTTTACCAATATAAATCTTCGAGTTCTTTGTGTGCTTTGTGGTGAAGATACAACCCTAATCCTCAATCCTATGAACACCCTCACGATTCGACCCGTCAACCTCAGCGACGACAACGATATTTCGGTCATCCACCAAATTTATAGCCATTCGGTGCTGAATCACACCGCCTCGTGGGAGCTATCGCCGCCCAATTTGGCTGAAATGCGGCAACGAGTGCACAACGTGCTGGTGGCTGGCTACCCCTATTTTGTGGGCGAAATGGGCGGGCGCGTGGTCAGCTATACCTATGCCAGCAGCTATCGCCCGCGCCCCGGCTACCGTTTCACCGTCGAAAACTCGATTTATGTCGCGCCCGATCTGCACGGCCAAGGTCTGGGCAAGCAAATGCTGGGCGCGTTGATCGAGGCTTGCTGCGCCCAAGGCTACCGGCAAATGATCGCCGTGATCGGCGATTCTGGCAATGTGGCCTCGATCAAGCTACATCAGTCGCTGGGGTTTGTGCATGTTGGCACATTCCGCAACATCGGCTACAAATTTGACCGCTGGCTCGACAGCGTGCAAATGCAAAAGACGCTGTAATGACCGGGCCACCGACAAGGGCGCGGCACGCCGTGCCCTAAACCGCCTGCACAAATTTTTTCGTAACCTCGGTTGGGTTGGTGATGGCAGTGCCGACCACCACCGCAAACGCACCGGCATCGAAGGCCGCCGCCATTTGCGCGGGAGTATGCACGCGCCCCTCGCAAATAATTGGCGTTGGGGTGCGTTGGGCCAACTCGCGCAGCAGCCGCAAATCTGGGCCATCGTGGCTGATGTGGCGCGTGCGGCTGGTATAGCCAGACATCGTGGTCGCCACAATATCGGCTCCGGCGGCCGCCGCCGCCAGCCCCTCATCGAGCGTGTCAATATCGGCCATCACCAAGCAGCCCAATTCGGTCTTGATCTGCGCAATCAATGCTTCGGGCGAAAGGCCGCCCTTGCGGGCCTGATGCGTCGCGTCCAACGCCACAATCGTCGCGCCCGCCGCCACCACATCCCGCGCAGCCTGTAGCGTGGGCGTAATGTAAACCGGCCATTCCTCACGTTGTTTATAAATGCCGATAATCGGGCGCTGAGTGATCTTACGAATTGCGGCGACATCGGCGGGGCCGTTGGCGCGAAACCCCACCGCCCCGCCCAATTCAGCCGCCGCCGCAAATGCGGCCATCAATGTTGGGCCATACATCGGGTTGCCCTCATTGGCTTGACACGAGACAATCAACCCGCCTTGTAAGGCTTTTAAAATTTCATTCATTATAAAAACGCTATTTTATGCGTTTTCATAGGCATCCATTTCATAGGCTTCACGCGATTCTTGCCGCTTGGCGCGGCGAGCACGCCGCCACAAACGATAGAACACATAGCCGACAAACACGACAAACAGCAAGAAAATGGCAGGCAAGAAGATCGCCAACAACGACGCGACCGTCGAAGTGACATCTTCTAAAAAGCTGATGACCGGCGTGCCGATGCCCATCGTGGTGGTAGTGACAACGGGCCGAGCAACGGCTTTGGTGGCATGAACCCCCGTCGCCATCACCAAACCCGCAATCAGCGCCAAAGTCGGGCTGGCTTCGCCGATCACACCGCTATTGGCGGCAAACAACACCGCACCTGCGGTCGGGCGGATAAATGTTTGCACGATATCATTGACATGATCTGCACCCGGCACTTTGTCCACCACAAATTCAATTGCACCCAAAAACACCAATGCCCCAATCGCCCACCAACTGGTGAGGATATCGTAGGGCTGGGTCAAATTGATCACGCCCATGCGGCCCAAAATTGCCACAATCATCAGGGGAATATAGGCATTCAACCCAGCCGACCCAGCCAAACCAAACGCCGAAATGATATTTGCAACTGCCATCTAAAAATCCTCCTTTATCTTTTACTCACCGAACCTCTTTATAATACATCTGTTTACAAGAATCATATACTAACTTGACAATGTCATATTAAGCCGTTTATCCGCCCATTTCACGATGCCGCCTCTGCCATTGGTAAAGCAAATGTCATGAAATCGGCGAAAGTTTGTTTGTATTGGTGAATATGACATTATCAAGCTAACTTACGAGGCGTCAGCCATCTAAGTTGCATTTGGCTAAGAACGCGCAGTTATCATGCAAGAGTTATCACGTCGTTTATCTCGCAAACGAGCACTTTATAGTTTGCTCATTGGCATCATCCTCATCACCATCCCTTGCTACATCATCGGCATTGGGCTATATGTCATTCGCCGGGACCAACCTGTGCCAACGCCAACCGCCACCATCACGCCTGTGCCGACCTTGACGCTCACGCCGCCCCGCCCCACCCTCGCGCCTACCGCGACCTTTGCCGCCATCCCAGACCAGCCGACGATTCAACCGACCACAATCCCAACAAGGCCGCCCACAGCGATTCCATTGCCGCCGACGGCATTGCCCACCAATGCCCCCAGCACCACGCCAGTGCCATCCCCCACCGCAATTCCGCCGACAATCACGCCAGTGCTCCCATCGCCGACCGTGCCCAGCACGGCCACCGCCGCGCCCATTGTGCCCACGACAGCCTGTCTCTTATACACATCT
>JAHBAL020000476.1 GCA_018500105.2 Anaerolineae bacterium | reverse complement strand
AGATGTGTATAAGAGACAGCTCCACAGCCTCCGTCGGCGTTGTGCCCCACACCTCTTCTTCGGCTGGAATTGGGCCAAGCACATGATATTCGAGTTCGTCTTCATACAATGCCGCATCGAGCAACCCATGTGCGACGGCATCTTGGGCTGAAAATGGGCCTGTGTCAATCAACTCGCGCACCCGCGTCTCACTTAGCTTGCGCCCCCGCGCAATGCCAGCCACCAATTCGTCGAAATAGGCCGACAACAGCCATTCGGCCTGCGCCCGCGATTCTTGCGAAAAGTCGTTGCGGGTTACTTGGTCGCCTGCCGACTTAAACGGCGAGACGTTGACCACTTCAAATTGCATCCCGACTTGGTCGAGCGCATCTTTCAAAAAGACATGCTCTTGGTGCATTCCCAACACGGCCCATTCGGCGCTGGGCGGCATGATAATTTGATCGCAAGCGCAAGCCAAATAATATTGATATGGCCCAAAATGATTGGCATAGGCCAGCACTTTTTTGCCCCTGTTTTTGAGAATGGGGATAAGCCCGCACAGGCTTTGATAAACCGCTGCCGAGGCCGAACACGCGACGCGCAAAATGACCCCTTGCACCCGATCATCGCCCGCAATTTGTTCGAACAGGCGTTTGATTTCGCTGATGCTCAAACTGCCGCCGCCCAATTGCAGCCGCTTGGCGATGAATTTTGGCACGGGCGGCGGCGGGGCCGGAAAATCGGCAATGTCGCCATCCAAGTCAATCACGATATAAGGGGCTAATTCACGACGACGACGAAACCAGTTTTGCACATTGACACGGACACGACGGATGCGAGAGGCAATATTTGGCATTTTGGAAGATTATAACGACATTGATAGACACTTTATGCATCTCATTCGCCAGAAAGCGGCTGGGGTTAAAATTTAACATATAGACACAAAATGGCAGCTAGAGATAAAATACATGAGGCCGTAAAACTTGCTTTGATAAAAGATGGTTGGCTTATTACCCATGATCCATATCCCGTCTTGTTGGGAGAATTACGTGGTTATATTGACTTAGGTGCAGAACAACCGATTGCAGCAGAGAAACAAGGCAGAAAGATTGCCGTTGAGATTAAGACATTTATTGGGCTGTCAATTATGTCTGATCTAGAACGTGCGATTGGGCAGTTTAAACTATATGGGGTCATGATAAATGTCAGTGAGCCTGATCGCATCTTATTTTTGGCTGTTTCAGATACAATGTTTTATAAGGTGTTTGAAACACAAGCCGGACAGATACTAATCGAACAGTTGCAATTGAAATTAGTTGTTATTGATCTTGCGCAACCAGAGGTGATACGATGGATAAACTAACAAAATATCGTCAAATTATTCGGCGTTTGATTGCAGACTATCGAGAATATTTGCCAACGGGCCAAGAAACCGAAGTAATGAGTGTCATTGACGTCTTAGAAGATCACTATTTGTTGGTTGAAGTAGGTTGGCAGCGAAACCGCCGCATCTATCATGTCATTGCACATGTGCGAATTAAAAATGGCAAATTTTGGGTGGAAGAAGATTGGACAAAGCGCGGGTTAATTGCTGACCTTTTATCTGTGGGCGTGCCAGCAACAGATATTGTGCAGGCGACTCAGCCAGCGTATTTACGCGACTTAACGGAAATAGGCCAGTTACAAGCGCA
The DNA here is from genome assembly GCA_018500105.2 of Anaerolineae bacterium. Taxonomy (GTDB): domain Bacteria; phylum Chloroflexota; class Anaerolineae; order J036; family Brachytrichaceae; genus AQU-03. The sequence goes on along the minus strand of JAHBAL020000476.1, from coordinate 3,556 downwards.
GGCCAATGACATGACATTCACACCATAAATGCCGTTATCATAGGCGGCCTATGGCATACCATGAACGTGTGCTGCTTGCCAAATTAATGCCGCCCAGGTTGAGCAAACGCGCCTTGGCACGGCCAGCATTGGTGCAAAAACTCAAGGGCGCACTCGATCATCGGCTAACTATTTTGCAAGCGCCGGTCGGGTTTGGCAAATCCACTGCGTTGGCAGGGTTGGGCGAGGCCATTGCCGCGCCGCCTACCCATGCGCACGTCGTGTGGTATACCATCACCGAAGAAGACAACGACCCAGAGCGCTACTTTAGCTACCTTATTGCAGCGTTTCATCGCGCCTTCCCTCATTTTTCAGACCGCCCGTTGGCCGAGCTAGAGGCGATTGAACGTAGCACTGGGCAACAACCTTGGCACAATGTCATTGACACACTCATCAACGCCATCACCCTCGCCACCAACGCGCCCATTGTGCTGATCGAAGAAGACTATCATCTCATCGCCCGCACAAAACTGATCGCACAACTGAATGAACGCCTAATCACCTATATGCCGCCCAACATGCACACGGTGATTACGGTGCGTTACCCGCTCGATGACCCATCGCTGACGGCGTGGCGGGTGCGCGGCGAAGTGCTCGATTTTGGCCCCAGCGACCTCAGTTTCACCCTTGACGATGTCAAAACATTATTCGCCAATTTGCTCGGCAAGCCCCTCACCGAGGACGAGGCGAAACTATTGATCGAGAAAACCGAAGGCTTCCCGATCGCGGTGCAAATGATCGGACAAGCGGTAATGTCGGCGGGTAATGGCAGCGATGGCGGGGCGGGGCGCGGCATCGGCGACATTTTGAATACCCCCGAAACCTCGTCATCGTCGCTCAAGGCCTTGTTTGACATGCTCACCCGCGACTTGCTCAACCAATTGCGCCCGGCCCTGCGTGACTTTTTGCGCGACACGTGCGTGTTGCGTGTGCTATCGCCTGCCGCCTGCGATGCCCTAACCGGCAAGCCCGGCACGGCGGCTGCCATTCTCAATCGCCTGAGCGAACGCGGCTTGTTTACGGTGGAAGTGGGCAAAGCCCGCCAAAAACGCGGCTCGCCCCCAAACGCTGTGCAGCGTCTCTACCGCTATCACGCACTGTTTCAAGAATATTTGTGTACGCAGCTTGCGCCAGAGCAAGCGCTGAAAATGAACGCCCGCGCTGCCGAGTTTTATCGCCAAACGGGCGATCTTGAATCGGCGTTGTATCACAGCAAATTGGCGGGTGATGTCGAGCAAGCCGCGACCGATCTCGAGCAATTGGGCGAAAGCGTGCTTCATGCTGGGCGATTGGACACGTTGGCTGGTTGGATTCACGAATTGCCGCCGACGGTGCTGCTCAAGCACCCGCGTTTGCATTTGTTTCTTGGCGATATTTCACGTATGAAAAATCGCTTTAGCGAAGCGTTGGCCTGGTATTCACACGCCGAGGCAGTGTGGCGTTCACGCGGGGACCGCGCGGGCATTGTGTTAGCCTTGCGCTCCAAGGCCATGATTCACCTCGACACCATGCAACCGGCGCTTGGCCAAACCTTGCTCGAACAGGCGCTATCGCTGACCGAGGGCATCGAGGACCAATTGATGCACGCCCAAACGCTAGAGCTATTGGCTGAAAACAAGTTGAATTTGGGCCAGCCCGATGAAGCGCAAAAATTGTTGGCGCAGGCCCAAACCCTCAAGACTGCCAAATCGAGCGACGATGCGCTGAGTGTGCGGGTCAAAATTCGCACCGGGCGCTTGCAGGAAGCAAAGGATTTGCTTGAAGCATGGGCTGAATCTGAAGAGCGTGAGGCCATTACCGACCGTTCGCATCGTTCGTATCGCGAAACCCAATTGTTGTTGGCATTTGCACATGTGCTGTTTGGCGATATTGACCAAGCCGAGCGCCGCGCCAACGAAGGATTGGCGTTGGGCGAGCGCTTGCGCTCGCCATTTATTGCGTCTATGGCGCAAGTGCGGCTGGGCGATGTGGCGCAAATGCGTTGGCTGGCGTCTCTGGCGTTGGTTGCCGAGCCGCAAAGCAGCCAATCCCAGTTGTTTTTGCAACAAGAAGCCATTCGCGCTTATCGCAACGCCATCGCCATTGGCAAGCAATTGGGCGTGTATCGCGTGCAGGCAACGGCCTTGCGCGGGCTAACCCGCGTCATTGGCATGGGCGGGGATGTTGAGGCGGCGCGGGTGGTGGCGAAAGAGGGCGTGGAATTGGGCAACAAGGCGGGCGACGGCTGGATTTCGGCTCATGTCGAGTTTTCGCTGGGCGTGAGCATGGCCTATTTGCGGCATCCAGACGCAGTGGCGATGTTGACGCAAGCCTTGGATGGTTTCCGTGACTTTAGCGATCTGTTTTGCATCGCGGCGGTGCGGCTGTGGCTGGCGTTGGCTTATTTTGAAACGGGCCAACGCGAACACGCTTCAGCCGCCATCCACGAAACGCTAACGCTGAGCCAAACGCATGGCTACGACTTTTTGTTCAACAAAGTGTCGTTGTTGGGTTTGCCCGATGTGCGGCGTATTTTGCCGCTGTTGTTGCAAGCGCAGCAAAATGTGCAATATACGCGCTATGTCGGTGATTTGTTGGCGCAATTGGGCTTGCCCAACCTCGAATTTCACCCCGGCTATCAGTTGCGCATTAGCACTTTGGGCGGGTTTCGCGTGTGGCGCGGCGCACACGAATTGCAATCTACCGAATGGCAGCGCGACAAAGCGCGGCAATTGTTCCAATTTTTGCTGGTCAATCGTGGGCGACGTTTGCAGCGCGAAGAGATCACCGAAAGTTTGTGGGAAGGTAGCAAACCCGACGCGGCATGGCGCGATTTTCGTGTGGCGCTGAACGCCTTGTTCAAAGCCTTGGAGCCAAACCGCGAGAGTGAAGCGCCGTCGGCATATATCGGGCGCGACAATACCACCTATTTCTTGCGCCCCGAAGCTGATCTGTGGCTCGATTGTGCGCAATTTGAGCAAGCCTGCCGCAGCAACGATTTTGGGCGGGCGCTGGCGTTGTATCAGGGCGAATTTTTGCCCGACAGTGCCTATGAAACATGGGCCATTCGCGAGCGTGAGCGTTTGGCCGATTTGCATTTGCGGGCGGCGGAAAAATTGGCGCAACAGCACATTGACGAAGGCCAGCCCGATCAGGCGATTGCGCTGTGCGAGCGCATTTTGCGGCATGATGTGTGCTGGGAAAATGCCTATCGTTTGGCGATGTTGGCCTATGCCCAGCAAGGCAATCGCGCCCAAGCCATGCGGATGTATGAGCGCTGCGTTGTTGCGCTGCGTGACGAATTGGGCGTGCCGCCTTCGCGTGAGATTCAGCAGTTGAAATTGAAATTGCAAAATTAATTCGCTTGGGTCTGCTAAAATTTTCGCATGTCTGGCCCTAATTTGCACGAAAATTTGCTGTATAAGGATGAAGTCTATTCCCAATCGCTTAATCAAGTTGGAATAAATTAAGTTGCATAAATTGCCACGTCACCCCGACGCGCAGCGAGGGGTCTTTGCGGAAAATCAGCACGATGATT
>JAHBAL020000261.1 GCA_018500105.2 Anaerolineae bacterium | reverse complement strand
AGATGTGTATAAGAGACAGGGAATATGCAAATCGGCTTCGTCGTGGGCAAACGAGTTGAGGCTGTTGAGTAACACTTGCGCCCCGCGCAGCGCCAAGCCCCGCGCCGTCTCTGGGATGACGCCATCCATACACGAATACATGCCAAATCTGGCAAGCGGGGTGTTTACAATCGGCCCTAATTCCTTGGCACGAGAGGCAAAATTGTTCTCGTTGCCCATCAGCGTTTGCTTGTCCGACGTTGCGACTATTTGTCCGTCGGGGCCAAGCAAAATATTGGTCACGGTCAGCGTCGGGTATTCGCGCCGAACCGTGCCATTGAGCATGATGTAACAAGCGTAAGTCTTGGCCTTGGCGGCAACGGCGGCAACAAAATCACCGTGCAGATCGAGACCGACCTCGTAGGCGTATTCTTGGCTGGGATACCACGCACAGTGGTTGCAAAATTCGGGCAATACGATGACATCTGGCTTGCATTCGGCAGCCTGATCAATCATGCGCAACACAGTAGCGAGGTTGGCCGACACATCGGTCAGCACAGCAAATTGGGCAGCGGCGACTCTCATTTTTTTTAGTCTGCGTTATTGACCGCCCAACCGCCGATGTAGCTGAGGTAAGCAGGAACGAGCGGCAAGACGCAGGGCGACACGAACGACAGCAATCCGGCCAAGGCGGCGACGATGACGCTCGGCGCAGCACCATCGCTATCGCCCAAAATCCGGGTCTCAAGCCCAAAATCAAACGCAGCAAAATACTGGCTGAGCCGTTCGATTTGCCCGCCCAGCATGGCAACGCCAACCATGATGAGCAATAAGCCGCTGATAATTTCGATCAGACGCATGTTACGCTTAATCTTGCTCAACACAGGCGTAATACTATCGGCGAGCAACGCCACCAGCAAAAACGGAATGCCGAGGCCAAGCGTGTATGCGGTCAACAACACAAGGCTTTGCCCAAGCCCGCCCGCCGTTGCGCTCATGGTCAAAATTGCGCCCAAAAAGGGGCCGATACATGGCGACCAACCCGCCGCAAATGACAGCCCGGTCAAATACGATTGTAGCGAACTCACCCCTCGGCTAATACCGCCCAACCCTTTGCGGGTATCAGAATAGAGAATAGGGATTTTGACAATTTGCAGTGTAAACAGACCAAACACGATCAACATGATGCCGCCGATGGTTTGCAGGGTATCTTTGGCGTCGAAAAACACTGTGCCAAGCGCTGTGCTAGCCAAACCCAATACACCTATTACAAAAGTAGCAAACCCCAACACAAAGAACACGCCCTGTACAAACGTTGTCATGCGTTTGGCGCGGGCTTGCGCCACCATCTTATTGTTAATCACATTTTGTGCCATCTTGTTTTTTGTTCCTTCTAATTTAATATGCCGATACAGACCCAGCACGAGGCCACAATCTTACGTCAAGCGAAGTTTGTCCTATAATCCAAACTAGATTGTATACGCAAAACATGGCCTTAATGCAGTCATGTTTCCCCTTTTTATCATTAATTATGTCAAAAGTATTACGCAACCCATTGCTATGGTCATTGTCGCTCAGCCACTTTAGCACCGATCTTTATTCTGGCGCGATTGCCGTGTTGATGGTTGTCATTGGGCGCTCACTCAATCTGTCCATCTCAGAAATAGCGGTCACGCTCGCCACCTACTCTTACGCATCATCCTTGTCGCAGCCGTTATTTGGCTATGTCGGCGACCGGCTGGGTGGCAAATGGTTCGTGGCAGGCGGCGTATTCACCATTTCGCTCTTTTTTGCGCTGTTGTGCTTTGCCAACACCTTATCAATGATCATCGTATGCGTCGTTTTTGCGGGGCTGGGGTCGGCGGCATTTCACCCGCAAGGCGCATCGGGCGCGGCAATGTCGGGTGGCGAAAGTAAATCTACCGCTATTTCGATCTTTATGCTAGGCGGCAATATTGGTTACGCGGCAGGGCCATTGCTGGCCGGTATGATTTTGGCAAACTATAACAAAGAAAGCGCAGCAATCATGGCGTTGTTTGGGCTGTGCATGGCCCCGTTTCTGTTCAAACTCCTCAGCCGTGAGGGCATTGCCGCCAAGCCACGCACACCGGTCAAAGGCATCCCGCGCAATCGCGCCTTCAGCGGTTTCGCCATTTTCGCGCTCATGAGCATCATGGCCTTACGCGCTGGCGCATCGTCGGCCATGAACTCGCTGACGCCGCAGTTTTTTGGCAACGAGTTGGGCTTCGGCATCGCCTTTGGCAGTTCGCTGGCCGCAACGCAATTATTTGGCCTCGCACTCGGCGGTTTTGCGGGCGGCATGGCAGCAGATCGGTTTGGGCAGCGCAACGTCATTTTTATTTCGTTGTTGCTCAGCGCCCCTTTTACGGCACTCTATTTCCTCACCCATTCATCATGGGTTTACCCCATCGCCGCCGTTACCGGCTTCTTTTATGGCATGTCGTGGCCGCCGCTGCTCTCGATGTCGCAAGAACTGTTCCCCAAAAGCGCCGGTTTGGCGTCAGGGTTATCACTCGGCTTTGTCTTTTCAATGGGCGGTTTGGGCACAACCTTAACCGGCTTTTTGGCCGAGCCATATCGTTTGGGGATGCAAAACGCCTTGTTGCTACTCGCGCCTTGGTCGTTCGTGGCCGCGCTGTTGGTGCTGGCCTTGCCCACCCGTGAAAAGATCAACAACGCCACGCAATTGATGAACGCCAGATAAGCCTTGAGCCATGAGCCTTGAGCTTTGATCTTGCAGGATTGTAGGGGTAAACGTGGACGTGAACGTAAACGTCTACGTCTACGTCTACGTTTACGTTTACGTTTACGAATACAGCTACGAACTTAAAGCCAACTAAAGCTCATGGCTCACGGCTTAACAAGCCTCACAGGCTAACTACGGTAAAATCATCCGTTGCAATATCATAATGCCAGCATCTGAGTTATCAATCCCAACCGAGTCGGCCTTATCTGCCGCGCATGAGCTACCCATGACCATCATCAAACCCGCATCGGGATGGGCTGCGCTCAATCTGCGCGAGATCTGGGATTACCGCGATTTGCTCATCACCCTCGCCACCCGCGATCTTAAAATCCGTTATAAGCAAACGGTGTTGGGCGTGTTGTGGGTAATTCTGCAACAATTCGTCAGCGTCATCATCTTCGCCATCATTTTCGGCGTGTTCGCCCAATTGCCGAGCGATGGCTTGCCCCACGCCGTTTTCATCAATACCGGCTTTTTGTGCTGGAACTTGTTCAACGGCGTCACCTCGCGGGTTGCCAACAGCATGTTAGGCAACAGCAACCTCATCAGCAAAGTCTACTTCCCGCGCTTGCTCATCCCATTGGCAGGCGTGCTGTCGGTGCTAATTGATTTCATCATCACCGCAGGCGTGACGGCGGTCTTTCTCGTCTATTTCCGCATCCCACTCACGCCCAATATTTTGGCATTGCCATTCTTCATGTTGCTTACCATCCTTATCGCCACCGGCATGGGTTTGGTGCTGGCAACGCTAAATGTGCAATACCGAGACTTTGTCTATGCCATGCCGTTTATGTTGCAAGTGCTGTTTTACGCCAGCCCAATCATTTTCCCATCCAGCATGGTCATTGACAAACTTAACACCACACTCGCCCAAAATGGCTCTGCCAGTTTATTCGGCTTTCTATACACACTCAACCCTGTCGTCGGGCTAGTCGAGGGTTTTCGCTGGTCTTTGCTCGGCACAAGCTCACTCACGCCTACGATGGTTGCCCTAGACATCTTTTTTGCCATTGCCCTATTCGCCTTCGGTGCAGCCGTTTTCCGGCGCTTCGAACGCCGATTTGTGGATGTCATCTAATTAAGTAGTGCTAAGTGCTAAGTGCTAAGTGCCAAGTTGTTTTGCTTAGCACTTAGCACTTAGCACTTAGCACTTAGCACTTCTATAATGTTTTCCATTCGCGCACACAACCTCAGCAAGGCTTACCGCATTTACCACACCGCCACTGGCGACAAACAGTTGCATACCTATCGCACCTTGCGCGAAGACATCATGTGGCTTGCTAAAACCGCTGTCTCACGGCCCGGCGAGCTTTTCCAAAAACGCACGTCCGAAATGTTTTACGCCTTGCGCGATGTGTCGTTTGAGATCGGCCAAGGCGAAGTTATCGGCATCATCGGGCGCAACGGCGCGGGCAAGTCAACCTTGCTCAAGGTGCTGTCGCGCATTACCGAGCCAACCAGTGGCATGGCCGAAATTCGCGGGCGCGTCGGGTCGTTGCTCGAAGTCGGCACAGGTTTCAGCGGCGAACTGACAGGCCGCGAAAACATCTTCATGAACGGCTCGATTTTGGGGATGCGACGCAAAGAGATTCAGCGCCATTTTGACGAAATCGTGGCATTTTCTGAGGTTGAGCAATTTATTGACACGCCCGTCAAACGCTATTCAAGCGGCATGTATATGCGATTGGCCTTCTCCGTCGCCGCGCATCTTGAGCCAGAGATTTTGATCGTGGATGAAGTTTTGGCCGTCGGCGATTTGGCTTTTCAAAAGAAATGCCTTGGCAAAATGGATGACGTGTCGAAACAGGGCCGCACGGTGCTATTTGTCAGCCACAACATGCAAACCATTCGCGCATTGTGCCCACGCTGCCTGCTCATGAAGCAAGGGCAGGTGGTGATGGACAGCGACACCAACACTGTGATTGACATTTATAACCGTGAGGTGTCGCAATCGGACGTGGATGCCCGCACCGCCATCACCGATAGCCGGCTTCGGCGCGGGTCGGGCGAAGTGCGTTTCAATAGCATTCACGTCAAAGATGAAGCGGGCAACAAGCCTTCGTTTTTCGAGATGGGCAGCACATTGCGCTTCGAGTGTGGCTACGAGGTTTTCGCGCCGGTGCAGGGCATGACCGCCACCATCGTGCTCAAGTCGGGTCGTTCGGGTGAAATGCTGACCTCGGTCAAGCATGTTGTAACCGAAAAACGCCTTGGCGCGGGCGAACGGGGTATGTTTGTCATCGAATTGCCCAAAGCCAATTTGCGCCCCGGCGAATACCCACTGTACTTTTGGCTGGGTAAATCGACTAATCATCCGTATGACGTGGTTGATGGGTTGACCGCGCCGCTCATGATCCAAACCGAAAAATCGGCGGACGAGTTGTCATTTGACCCCAGCAAACCGTTTGGCATTTTTGATATTGAGTCAAAATTGCTTAGTTAAACCAGTAAGATTTGGAAAACGCTAGCTCAAATCTAAACTCTAAACTCTAAAATCATCATGATGGATTGGAAAAACAGCACCATACTTGTCACCGGCGGCACAGGGTCGTTTGGCAAGAAATTCACCAAAATCATCCTCGAAAAGTATCAGCCTAAAAAGCTGATCATCTTTAGCCGCGATGAACTCAAGCAGCACGAAATGCGTGTGGCGGGCTACAATGCGCCGAATTTGCGCTATTTCATCGGCGATGTGCGCGACGCCGACCGGCTGCGCCGTGCCTTTCACGGCGTTGATCTGGTCGTTCATGCCGCCGCGCTCAAACAAGTGCCGGCCTGCGAATATAACCCGATGGAGGCCATTCTGACCAACATCAACGGCGGCAAAAATGTCATTGATGCCGCCATTGACGCGGGAGTCAAGCGGGTGGTGGCGCTCAGCACCGACAAAGCCGTCAACCCGGTCAATTTGTATGGCGCGACCAAATTATGCGCTGAAAAACTGTTTGTGCAAAGCAACGCCTATGGCGGGGCCGATGGCACGCGCTTCGCCTGTGTGCGCTATGGCAATGTGGTGGGCAGTCGCGGCAGCGTCATTCCGGTTTTTCTCGATCAACGCAAACATGGCAAGATCACCATCACCGACCCGCGTATGACCCGCTTTTGGATCACACTTGAACAGGGCGTGCAATTGGTCATTCGAGCGGCAGAAACCATGTTGGGCGGCGAGGTCTTCATCCCCAAAATTCCCAGCATGAATATCATGGATCTGGCGAAGGCCATTGCACCCGATTGCGACGTCGCCTATACCGGCATTCGCCCGGGCGAGAAATTGCACGAGCAGTTGATTTCGGAAGACGAGGCCCGCCAAACACTCGAAATGCCCGATGTCTACATCGTCGAGCCAGCCCACCCATGGTGGTCGGGGCGCGAACACAAAGACGGCAAGCGTTTGCCCGACCAATTCCGCTATTCAAGCGAAACCAACCCCGATTGGCTCACAATGGATCAATTGCGCGACATGGCGGCGCTAGAAAGCGAAGGCGTTTAGTTGAGTGGATAGTGATAGTGGATAGTGGATGGTTGACTCCTATCCACTATCCACTATCACTATCCACTATTTTTATTGTGAATAAACAAAATGGCTTGGTCAGCGCTCCAAAAAAAGTGATGTTCGCCGATGCGTTGTGTGATCTTGGAACGATCAAGCATACGCTTAACGCTCGGCTGCACCCCTGCAAATAGCAAGCGCCCATTGTGCGTTTGCATTCGTTGATGCAACATTTCGATCAGTTCTAGCCCACTCACGTCAATGGCCGGAACGCCACGCATCGAAAGAATGAGATTATTGGCGGGCAGTGTAATAAATGCGCTACGAATGGCAGCAATTGAGCCAAAAAACATTGGCCCAGTAATGTAAGCCACTTTCGATTCGGCATCCACCGTATCAAGCTCATGCCCCCGCGCCCGCATACTCACGATATCAATCGGCTTAATCGTAACGTCAATATTGCTCAATCGGCTGATAAAAATTAATGAAGTCACGCCCATCCCCAACAAAATGGCGTTTGTAAGATCGAGCGCGGCGGTGGCAAGCATGGTGATGAAAAAGGCGCTGATGACGCTTTTAAACCTATGCCGAAACATCCAGCGGATGTCGCCCCACTCATTCATGCGAATGGTGGTCACGACCAATACGCCCGCCAAAGCCGCAATGGGAATTTGAGCAATCATCGGCCCGGCTCCCATCACCAACGCCAGCAATACCAGCCCGTGCGAAATGGTCGTAAGCCGCGTTTGGCTGCCATTCACAATGCCCACCTTTGTGCGAGCCACCGCCCCCGTCGCCGGAACACCCCCCAAAAATGGCAGCAGCATATTGGCGACGCCTTGACCAATCAACTCTTGATTGCTGTCCATTGGCTTGCCGGTCAAATTGACACACACAACCCCGCTCAACAACGCCTGCAAACAACACAACAGCGCCACACTAGCCGCTGGTAGCATCAGATCCTGTAGCAAACCCAAATCGCTCCAAGTTGGCACAAAATGCTCGGGCAAGACCAACGTAGGCGGAATAGTGCCAACAGTGGGGACTTGAAAGTGCAACCATTGCGCCAAAATGGTCGCAACCACAACCCCAACCAAGGCCACCGGCACACGCTTTGCCAAAAATTTGGGGGTCAAAAACATCATGCCAATGACCAGCCCTGCCAAGCCCGCCGTTTGCCAATTGACCGATAAACTACCGCTTTGAATGCGCGTCCCGTATTCGACCCAGCGAGCCAATGCGGTTAAGGATTTGGGCGGCGCAACGCCCAAAATATTGTGAACTTGCCCAGTGAAAATGAGAATGGCGATGCCGCTGGTAAAGCCATTGACCACTGGGCGCGGAATCAGCAGCACAATTCGCCCAAGCTTAAAAATGCCGATGACCACCATCATCGCACCCGCAATGAGTGTCGTCAGCCAAATCCCCGTCAGGCCATATTGGCTCCCCACCACCAAAAGCACCGCCGACATCGCGCCGGTTGGCCCGCTCACCTGCGAGGGCGTTCCTGATAACGCCCCAATAATGATTCCGGCCCAAATGGCCGTTAGCAAGCCAGCCGCCCCACTGGCCCCCGATGCCAACCCAAATGCCAACGAGAGCGGCAGGGCGACGGCAGCCACATTCACCCCAGCCAACAAGTCTTTTTGAAGTAAACTGCGGTTGTAACCGCGAAATTCATTGCGCAGTAATGTAAGCATGATGAGTCTTGAGATGAGCTTTACCGAAACGGTTTAGCGCCGCGTGATTGGCAGCCCAACCCGCAGAACTGGCACACGGTTAAATTGGCGCTCAAAAACGGGTGCATTGGCCGACGCATTCAGCACCAGCGTCACCTGATACGCCAACCCCGGCGTAAGCGTCGCCGTGCGCCAAGTCACCACATTGCCGGTGCGCACCCCGCCATTGCTCAGCGACAACACTTCGGCGTTGGCAGGCAACGTCACGCTCACGGTCAAATTGGTCATCGCCAAAGTGTAATGTTGGTTGGTAATAGTATGGGTTACCGTCACTAAACCACTGTTACTCACCACCTGCGTTGTGCCGATATCGGCCTTTTGCGCCCGTTCAACCGCCGCCTTGGCGTTGATCAAGCCAAAGCCATACGTGTTATTTGGCGTCACGCTAGTTGGAATTTGGTTGCATATCGTATCAAAGTTATTGATTGGGGTGGCGGTATGGCGCAAAACCGCCTCGGTTTCGTCAATTTGCCCGCGCAACCAAGGCACTGCCGACCACAACAGCGCCACCACACCCGACACATGCGGGGCCGCCATGCTCGTGCCAGACAAATTGTTATAGCCGCCGCCCAAAGCCGCCGAACGCACGTTGACGCCCGGCGCAACCAAGTCTGGCTTAAGTTGGCCGGTAAATACAGAAGGCCCACGCGCGCTAAACGTAGCGATTTGATTGCCATGCGTCACCGCGCCCACCGTAAACGCCTGATTTAAGGTTGCAGGCGCATGATGAACGGTTTCGCAGCTTGGGCCATCATTGCCCGCCGAGGCCACCGTCATCATGCCCGCCGCCCGCATCGCCTTGGCGATATTCAATAGTGCATCCGGCACTTCGCACCCTTCTTCAAAATAAGGCGCGTCGCCAGCACACCCCCACGAATTACTGGTGATGTCCGCCGCCTTGCTCGGCGTTGGGTTATTGCCTTTGGTGTCGGTGGGGGCCAATGCAAATTGAAAACACTTGGTATAGCGGGCCACCGAACCCTCACCGTGATCCATATTGCGGCAAGCAATCCATTTGGCATCGGGGGCTACCCCAATTTGATTGCCAAGACCGTCGTCGCCCAACACCGTGCCAACCGTATGCGTGCCGTGCCGGTGATCGTCAAAGGCATCGGCGCGGCCCTCAATCGGGTCAAACCAGTTGTAATCGTGCGTCACCGTAATGCCATCCCAGCCACGATACTTGGCCTTAAGTGAGGCATGATCCCACTGCACCCCCGTATCCAAATCCGCCACCACAATCCCTCGCCCACGATACCCCATCGCCCAAACCGCAGGCGCATTCACTTGCTGCACGCCCGGTTCTATCGCTTCGGGTTGGGCATTTTTCGGGTAAATGGGGTCACTGCCGCGCTCAGCCATGCCAAGTTGCGCCCGAAATGGCACATCTTGGGTCAGTTTTGCCACCTCTGGTTGCCCATGCAGCCACAATACCATCTCGCGGTCAGCCGCCTGCACCCACAACGCATTCGCCAGCCACAGCACCTCATATTTCGCCCCACGCGCCGCCAAATCACGCCGCAACTGAGTTTGGCTGTCATTGGCATAACGGGTAAGCGCCTCAAAGACATATCGGGTCTTGTCGCCCTTATCTTCCAATTGGCTGGCCCGCGACAAATCGGCAAAACCGTGCCCATACACCAGCACATCGGTGCGTTTGCCATCCGCCGTCGCCAACATTAATTTTTCGTCAGGCTGCAACGCTGGCTTGGCGATTGCGGTAAGATGATGCCTTGCGGGTTGCGCCGAAACAGACAATGTCGAAACTGCGCAGGCTAACCCAATAAAAACGGCAACGGTGAGGGAGTGGATGGGAGAGGTTTTCATAGATTAACAACTATTTTAACCTTCACAACATTAAAGTTTGCAAAAAGCAAGATGGCTTCTTTGGGGCTGTGCTATAATCTCCCACCGCAAATCTGCCGACGTAGCTCAATGGCAGAGCAATCGATTTGTAATCGATAGGTTACGAGTTCAACTCTCGTCGTCGGCTAGTCGAATGTCGGGTTTGCAAGTTAGTGCGAATGAAAATTCGTAAATAGCATTGCAAATCTGAGCGAAAAATTAAATATGGGTCGATGTCCCGAGTGGCAAAGGGGGAGGACTGTAAATTCTCTGGCAGTAGCCTTCACAGGTTCGAGTCCTGTTCGGCCCACCTTAAATCAATTTAAAATTGAAAATGTAAAATTAAAAATTGAAGAAACACAAGATTTCAATTTTACATTTTCAATTTTGAATTTTAAATTTAACACTGCCCACGTAGCTCAGTTGGTAGAGCACACCCTTGGTAAGGGTGAGGTCACCAGGTCAATCCTGGTGGCGGGCTTTAGCATAGTTGTCATGGGTTGGTTATCAGCATTTGACCATTGACAGCTTTCTGCGCTGCATAACTGATAACTGACAACTAGACATAATCATGGCAAAAGAGAAATTTGTAAGAACAAAGCCCCACCTCAACATCGGCACGATGGGGCACGTAGATCACGGCAAGACCAGCTTGACCGCCGCGATCACCAAAGTCTTGGCC
>JAHBAL020000406.1 GCA_018500105.2 Anaerolineae bacterium | reverse complement strand
TTGGCTGGTTTGCCGCAATTTTGCTCTGACACGTTGTGGATCTCCGCGTTCGCGGAGATGACGGGTTAAGTAGCGTGCTAACTTTTGAACAGCCTTGAAAAGCGCCGGCCTTGATTTACGGACGCAACCACATCAAGTTACAATCAACCCATATGACGACACAACCTTCAGCACTTAAGCTCTATTCATGGAACGTAAACGGCATTCGGGCTGCCGAAAAAAAAGGCTTTTTAGATTGGATGCGCGGCGTAGATGCAGACGTGGTGTGTGTGCAAGAGACCAAAGCCCATCCGGAACAGCTATCGGCAGACATGCTCAACCCATTAGGGTATTACAGCACGTTTGCCTCGGCAGAGAAAAAGGGGTATAGCGGCGTTGCTACTTTCTCAAAAGCCAAGCCAACTAAAAGCGTTATCGGTTTGGGCGATGCCAAATTTGACCACGAGGGCCGCACCGTCATCAGCGAATTTGAGCGTTTCGTATTGTTCAATATTTATTTCCCCAACGGCGGGCGCGGGCCAGAGTGGGTGCTGCACAAGTTGGCGTTTTATAAAAAATTTTTAGAGGTGGCTAACGGCTATATGCAGGCTGGGCGCTCGGTGGTGGTGACAGGCGATGTCAACACTGCTTTTGCCGAAATTGACCTTGCGCGGCCTAAGGAAAACCAAAAGACCAGCGGCTTTTTGCCCGAAGAACGCGCCGGTTTGGCCGAATTTTTTACCTATGGCCTCAGCGACACCTTCCGCGACCTCAACCCCAGCACCGCAAAATATTCGTGGTGGGATCAACGCACCGGCGCACGTGCCAACAACATGGGCTGGCGGATTGATTATTTCTTCGTTTCGCCCGATCTCAAACCGAAGGTGCAGCAGGCCGAAATTCACAGCGATGTGCTTGGCTCAGACCATTGTCCGGTCAGCCTGACGCTGGCACTTTAATTATTTGTAAAAATAGGACTTACGCGCATTAAAAATATTTCACCACAAAGAACACAAAGAAAAGAAAGGTTTACCAATTCAGATCTTCGAGTTCTTTGTGCGCTTTGTGGTGAAAATCAAACTTTCGCGTAAGTCCTATTATTTTACGCAAAGCCGCCTTTTTTTACGCCTTCGCGGCTTGCGTGAGACCGATTTACCTTGCCGACGCGCCGAGATAGCGCATGGCTGCCAGCACATACATCCGCGCTGCGGTCTTGATCTCGTCAATACTCACCCATTCGTCAATGTGATGCGGGATGTAAATATCGCCCGGCCCACACGTGACGATGGGGATGCCCTTACGCGCATTCAAAATGGTGCCATCAGTGCTGCCGGGCACCCCGCCATAAATCGGCGCTTGGCCGGTCAAATCGGTGAAAGCCGAGGCCAAGGTCGTCACCACTGGGTGTTCACGATCGGTTCGGGTGGCATGACGCACCTCGATCACCTGAAAATCGTAACTGAGGCGCGGGTCAATGGCGCATGCCGCCGCCGCCATTTTCTCTAGCTGCGTCGCAATCCAGTCGGGATCTTGGCCCGGAATAAGGCGGATGTCGAGTGTGCACTCGGTTGCGCCGGGCATGACATTGTTTTGCGGCTCACCGCCCCCGCGCACCGGCGACATCAAAATCGTGGGCGTGATCGAAGGTCGCCCCAAAAACGGCGAAGCCGGATGCCGCACGATCTCACGTTCTTCGAGTGCTTGCGCCATCGTCAAAAAACGCGCCATCGGGTAGGCCGTATTCACGCCCGTGAGCGGCATCGCCCCATGTGACATCACCCCGCGTATCAGCAGCTTGACCCACATCACGCCTTTTTGCTCGATGCACAAATGGTTTTCTTCTGGCTCACACACAATACAGGCCGTCACCTGATCGGCCCAGCCTTGCTCGACAAAATGCTTGATGCCGATCATGCGGCCCTCTTCGTCGCACACGATGCCCAGCAAAATATCGCCATCCAAACGCACGCCACTTTGGGCAATCGCCTTGGTCGCCATCAGGGCACAACATACGCCCGCCTTCATATCGTTGGCCCCGCGCCCATAAATGCGCCCGTTGCGAATGGTGGCGCTAAAGGGCGGGTCAGTCCATTTGCTTGGGTCGCCTTCGGTCACCACGTCGGTGTGGCCTTCAAACATGAGCCGTTTGCGCTCCCTCCCTAATTGGGGAGGCACAGGGGGGGAGTAGACGGCAATGACGTTGGGGCGTCCGGGTTGCACAAATTCAAACGCCGTTGATAGGCCCATCTCTTGACAGCGGGCTTGCACCCAACGGGCGGCGGCTTCTTCGCCAATGCCCAATTCGGGCTTCCATACGCTCGGAATGCGCGTCAGGGCTTGCACCCAGCCAATCAGTTCGTCGTCGTTAATGCAGTCTAAAACAGTTTGTTCGAGTGGGGTAATCATGGGGTGATTTTATGGGCAGGATTAAATCTCACCTGCCAACGTTAAGATTCGTAGCTTTACGTCACCTGAAATCCACATTCCGGCCTTGTTTAGCTCTTGCACGTAGGGTTTAATGCTATGGATCAAGCCGCGTGATTTGACTTCTAACAAGACTTTCAGTGTGCCCCAAACGTGCAAGCCCGCTAAATTTGCAGTTCGTCGCGCCAGCATATCATCCAGTAACACAATACAGCCTGAATGTTCCATTGCGAGAGACATCGCAGCAACTTCACCATTGCCTAATTCTAGTGCCAACCATTCATATGGCATAAATTTAGGGTTAATTATCGTTAGCCAAGCATAGTTGCTTATATTTGGGACATCATATCCTTTATCGCGGCCTATTTGTAATTCAATTTGCACGGCTTTTGGAATCAAAACCTCAGAGAACAAATATGGAAGCCAATGAATTGCCCCAATACGGTAAAGGTAGAGCAATGGTGATGTATTGCTAATTGCCTTAACCATGTGCTTTTTCCAATTCATCAAGTTCAGATGCCAATGGAAAAACCTTGTATCGTGACAAATTCAATAAAAACTCGACCCTAGATATGCCAGCAAGGTCAGCCGCCTTAGCTGAAGAAAACCGTCCCATTTCAAATAACTTGACGGCAGCAAGCATACGAATCTCTTGCCCAAAGGCGGTGGCATCTGTCTTCTCCGCAATCAATACTTCCTCAGGAATCTCAAGCGTAACTTGGTGGAATGACATAACAATATCTCCTCAATAGATTTTACTCTGTATTCAAGAGATACGCGAGTGATTAAACTTTAATTCTAAGGCTGTTCAAAAGTCGCTTCGTCATTCCCGCAAAAGCGGGAATCTATAACCCAACAGGCACAATTTGATGAAATTGCTACATTTTGACCTGCCTCGTTATGGATCTCCGCTTTCGCGGAGATGACGGGTTAAGTGGCGTGCTGACTTTTGAACAGCCTTG
>JAHBAL020000059.1 GCA_018500105.2 Anaerolineae bacterium | reverse complement strand
CCAAGAACCAAGAGCCAAGAACCAAGAACCAAGAGCCAAGAACCAAGAACCAAGAGCCAAGAACCAAGAACCAAGAGCCAAGAACTTAGCACTTAGCACTTAGCACTTAGCACTTCATCTGACTACTGACTACTGACTACTGACTACTGACTACTGACTACAAACGAAACCATGAACAACAACCCCACATTTGCAGTAATTGGCGGCAGCGGCTTGTATGCCATGCCCGGTTTAAGTGATGTTAGCGAGCATCGCATTTCGACGCCATTTGGCGACCCGTCCGACGTGATTGTGATTGGCACGTTGGCGGGGGTGCGGGTGGCGTTTTTGCCTCGGCACGGGCGCGGGCATCGGCTTACGCCGAGCGAAGTGCCCTACCGTGCCAATATTTATGCGCTCAAGCACTTGGGGGTCAAGCATATCGTCAGCGTGAGTGCGTGCGGCAGCCTGCGCGAACATCTCAAACCGTGCGACATTGTCGTGCCAGATCAACTTTTCGATTTCACCAAAGGCAAGCGCGAAGGCTCGTTTTTTGGCAGCGGCTTGGTCGGGCATGTGTCTTTTGCCGAACCATTCTCAAAATCGCTCAGCGCGGCGCTGGTCAAAGCCGTGCGTGAGGCAGGCGGCACAGCCCACGATGGCGGCACATTTATCACCATCGAAGGCCCACGTTTTAGCAGCAAAGCCGAAAGCACCGTATTTCGCGCATGGGGCTGCGACATCATCGGCATGACGGCCTCACCCGAAGCCGCCTTGGCCCGCGAAGCCGAGATTGACTTCGCCATCATGGCGCATGTCACCGACTACGATTGCTGGCACGAGGAAGAAGCCGCCGTCACGGTCGAAATGGTGATTGCGCGGTTGCATGCCAACCTCAGCATTGCGCAGCAAGCCATCACCAACATCGCGCCCGTCATCGCCAGCTTGCCGCACGAAAGCGACGGCTGTATGCGCTCGGCGGTGATGACCACCGCCAAAGACAGCATGTCCGAATCAGCCAAACAACGCCTCGACTTGCTTGTCGGGCGCTACCTCTAAAATGAGTGAATGAGTGAATGGGTGATTGAGTGATTGAGTGATTTTGGCAAAAATAACAATCTCTAATCCCTAATCCCCATTCGCTCATTCACTCATTCACTCATTCACTCATTCACCCAATGAAAACCCTGCACTGGCTACTCACTTTGCTATCGCTCACCCTCAATTGTGTCATTTTGGGTGTGGTGGCCTATAGCGGGTTGTTGGCGCGTGAGGTAGCGGGGGCCGCAGCCATGTCGCTCGAAGCGATTGGCAGCCAAACGATCAATTACAACGTGCGCATCAGCCAAACCGTGCCGGTGCGGGCGACAGTGCCGCTTAACCAGCGTATTGACATCCCCATCAAGCAAAATGTGCCAATAGACAGCATCGTGCAAATCAACCCAACCTTGCCAGTGCTGGGGCCAGTTACCCTTGACGTGCCGATCAAAACCAACATTCCGGTGCAACTTACTGTGCCCGTCGCCTTCAGCCAAACCATCCCAATCAACGCCGAAGTGCCCGTGAGCATGACCGTGCCCGTGCAAATTCGCATCGCCGACACTGATCTTAAGCCGCAAATTGACGCTTGGGTGCGCCTACTGCGACAGTTTTCGCCATGACAAATTGGTTTTCTGCCGTGCGTCAATGGACGCTAGATTTGGTGCGTGCGCCAAGTGTGACCGAAAGCGCGGGCGAGACGGCTTTTGCCAGCCACGTGCAACAACTATTGCACAGGCATCCCTATTTTCAGGCACACCCGCAGCAAATACGGCTCTTACGCACCCAACACGATTTTCGTGAGCGTTACGTCATTTGTGCCTTGGTGCAAGGCAATGGCCGCCAAACCGTCTTGCTCACCGGCCACTACGACACCGTCAGCACCGCTAATTATGGGGCGCTAGAGGCATGGGCCACCGACCCAGAGGCACTCTTACCACGCCAAATTGACGAATTGCGTCAACACGCCAGCAGTGGCCCCGACCTTGCCGCCCTGCACGACCTGCAAAGCGGCGATTATTTGCCCGGTCGCGGCGCACTCGATATGAAAAGCGGGCTGGCGGCGGGTTTGGCGGTCTTGTTGCATTTTGCCGAGCAGCCCAATCGGCACGGCAATCTGCTTTTTGCCGCCGTGTGCGATGAAGAAAATTATTCGCACGGCATGCGCTCGGCGCTGACGCAATTGCCCGAACTGGCCGCAGAATGGGGGCTGGACCTCCAATCCGCCATCAACCTAGACGCCGGATTGAACAACCCCGACGGCAGCGAGGCCCGCACAATCTACCTCGGCAGCATCGGCAAATATTTGCCGACTGCGTTTTTTGTGGGCCGCCCCACCCACGCGGGTGCGCCGTTTGATGGCATCAACGCCAACCTGATGAGCAGCGAGTTTGTGCGGCTGTGCGAAGCCGGACACGCGCTGGCCGACCCCGCACCCACGCTAGGCGAAATGCCACCCGCGCCGGTATGCCTACAACAGCTTGATCTCAAAGGCTACTACGATGTCACCACCCCATCGGCGGCATGGTGCGCGTTTAATGTGCTGACCAACTCGGCCACCCCCGCCGATTTGCTAACACGTCTACAATCAGCGGCCAGCCAAGCCATGCACAACGCCATCGGGCTAATGCAAAGGCGTGCCGAGCGTTATGCCCAATTGTCAGGCGTACCGACTCAGCTTAATTGTGGCAACGCCAGCGTGCTCACGTTTGAGCAATTGGTCGGCTTGGCCCAAACCCGCAGCGGGGCACACTGGGCCGCCGTCCAACACGATATTGAGCAACATGAGCGCGATACCACACTGAATGCATTAGCGCTCAGCCGCAGCATCACGGCCCGTTTGGTGCAGGCGGCGCAGTTGCAAGGCCCGGCAGCCATTGTTGGCTTTGCGCCGGTTTACTATCCGGTGGCGCTGTTGAATGAAAGTGAGGCAGCCCTACGGTTGCGCCATATTGTCGAAACTGCTGCCGCCACGCTCAACGCCGAGCAACAAGCCGGTATTCGCCTGCAACATTTCATCCCCGGCATCGCCGACATGAGTTTTTTTGGCACACAAATGGGCAACAGCCACGACAACGCCGCACTCATGCCCAAGCTCACCCCGGGTTGGGCGGCCCGCTGGTGGATGCCTGATCCCGCCCAAGCGTTACAACTGCCTTCGGTCAATATCGGGCCATGCGGGCGCGACTATCATCAGCGCACCGAGCGCGTGTATATGCCGTATAGTTTTAGCATCTTGCCAGAACTCGTGTGGCGCGTGACCCAAGCGGCGTTGGCGGCTTAGGGCAGGTCCCTCATTGATATACGTCATGAGCCACGTGCTTCACAATTTAATATCAATCGCTTAATCAAAGTGGACGAGGTTGTAGGGGTAAGGCATTTGCTGGCTTTAACAGGTTGACGATGTGTGAAATGCAAATGCCTTGCCCCTACATCAAAATTCCTTCTTGGTCGTGAGGTTGGTATAACGCAGAGAAGGGAGAGGTAGCGGAGCAACGACTTTTTATAGGCCGCTTCTCCGCATTTTCCGCTTCTCCGAGTTTAGCTGCTAAATAGGAATTAGCGCGAATTACAATCCCGCTGGCAGGTCAAATTCAAACACGCCGCCACCAGCGGTATCCGTCACCAGCAGCTTATTGCCCGCAATCGCGATACCGGTTGGCATGGCGTTGCCTTGGAAGGTGACATTCGTCAACTCAACGGCTTTGCCGGTGGCGGTATTGAAGGCCAACACTTGCTTGCTCTTGGGGCTGGTCACAAACAATGTATTGCCACGCAAGGCCATATACGGCTTGTGATCAATATTTTGCAGCTCGCCCTGTGGCATATTTTGCCAAGCCTCGACCGGAATTTGCTTAACATAACGATATTCAGCATCAAAGACTTGAATACGCTTGTTCCAAGTATCCGCGACATAGATATTGCCCGCGCCGTCTACCTCAAGCCCAACCGGCTCGTTAAACTCGCCATCGCCAGCCCCGCCCTTGCCAAATTGCGCCACAAAGTTGCCCTCGGCGTCAAATGCTTGAATGCGTTTGTTGCCGGTGTCGGTGACGAGCAAACGGCCTTTTTTGTCTAAAACCAAATCACGCGGGCCAAAGAAGGTGGTTTGTTTGCCTTGTCCATCGGCGGTGCTTACGCCCGGATTGCCCCACATTTGCAAGATATTGCCATCTTTGTCAAATTTTTGAATACGGTGATTGAAGGTATCGGCCACAAAAATGCTTTGTGCGCCGTCTACCAAAGTCGCCCAAGGGGTGTTGAACTTGCCGGGCTGGTTGCCAACCCCGCCCCAACTGGCCTTGACATCGCCGTTGGCGTCAATGCGCATCACACGGTGATTGCGAGGGTCGGTCACAATCCGCTCATTATTTGCAGTGATGGCTAAACCGGCATAATTCTTGCCGCGCACCACCACCGGCGCTGCGGGCGCAATGGGCGCACCGCTGCCACCTGCCGCCACTGCCCCCACGCGATAATCCCACACCCGCGAGGCCACGTCGTTGCGCACGAAAAGATACATTTTGTGACCCGGCGACCAATTTTCAGGCGTGAGTGACTGAATGTTATACATTTCGGCGTATTTTTTGTAGTCACGGTTGAACATGATGTCCCAAATCGCCGCCCGCCAACGTGCCTTGCCGATGTTGTTGGTGATATTACTGAGTTTTAGGTCTTTGTAATCTTCCATCGGCCACCACACCAACATATAGTCGAAGCGGGTGTAATCAGTCGCCAACTGATTGATCATGTCGCTGACCTTGGGGTTATGCGCCCCAATCAGCATGGCATCCATCTCTTTAAAGTCGCCGGGCAAATCGCCACCCAAGAAACGGGCATTAGGATATTCGCGCATATACCAGCTCATCGGCCATGCAGCATCGCTGTCGTAGCCAACACGAATGCTATTGCCGCCGGTCAGCCGCACCGACAATTCTTTAATTTGATTGAGTGACGTTTTGACCGTATTGCCGCCATGCGCATAAAAGAGAAACTCGCGGGTGTAATCGTAATTAATGAACGAAGCAGTATAGGCGGTGCGGATGGTAAGCACGCTAAGCAAGGCCATAAACGCCAACAACACGCCGTTTGACATCAATGCGCCTGTGCCTTTTACGGCGCTGAGCAAGCGTCGCATCGCCACCACCAAAACGGTCAACAGAAGCACCGTCACCACCGCTTGCCCCAATTGCCCCGTGGCTTTGCCCGCCTCGATGGGGGTGCTGGCATCGGGCAAGCCAAATACC
Source organism: Anaerolineae bacterium (assembly GCA_018500105.2). Classification (GTDB taxonomy): domain Bacteria; phylum Chloroflexota; class Anaerolineae; order J036; family Brachytrichaceae; genus AQU-03. The sequence continues at coordinate 8,523 of JAHBAL020000059.1, read as the reverse complement.
AACGACAAGGCACGCACCGCTAAAACAATCGCCAACCCCGAAAAGCCAAGCAACCATAATTTGTGGTTGGTGCTCAAGTCGCGCCATGCACTCATGCGTTCAAACACTTGGTTACAAAACCAGCCGGTGGTAAAAATCATCGGCAAAGCAATATGGATGGTGAGCCAAGGCATCTTTTCGCCAGCGGCAGTGTAGGTTGCCCACGTGATCACGGTCCAAAACACCAGCATGAGCGGGAAAATGAGGCCCGAATCAATCAAACGCCCACCATGATCCACCGTCGGCCCGATACCAGAGGCGCTCGCGGCGGACTCGCTAGGGCTGTTGTCTTTGCTCTCAATGGTCAACTCAATTGGGCCGAGCTTAACGGTGCGGGTGGAACGCGGCGTATTGCGAGCCGCTCGCGGGCGGCGTTGGCTCAAGGTCGGCGTCGTAACGACGGGTGTGCCGTCTTCGTCGGTCAGTACTGGCGCAATGCGCTTGCTCAGCACTTGCCGCGCCAACAACAACCATGCACACAAGGTGCCAAATATTGGCAAATATTCATACAACGGCACAACCACAAAATAGTAATAAATGGGTTGGCTGCCGCGCATCACATCTTGTTGCGCCATCCAGTAGCCAAGTTGCCCAACAAAGCCAGTCGCTAACCCAGCCGGATTGGTGAACAAGGTAGTGAAAAATGGGATGGTGATGGCTAAGAAAATACCAATTATTTGCAGCCAGCGTCGCCAATTCCACGCAAACCCGATGCCGATGGCGACGGCGATGAGCGCCGTATTTAGCCCCAACATCGGCCCAACCACGCTCATATTATTGTTCAGATTCGACATGTTGCCGAGCAATTCGACATTGACCAATGTCTTACCCGCAAAAATCTTCCAGATGGGATTGAGCACCAAGAGCAATGCCGCCGACGCCATGAACAAGGTGGTGGTGACCAGCACAATAATGGGGTTGAACGCGGGTGAATGTTGGCTGGCGCGGCGCATAAAATCGCCGAAGAAGTTGCTCGTCACCCAACGTACGCCTTGGCTAAACAAGGCGCACAACCCCAACATACCACCCATCAACAAATAGGTACCGCTGTCAATTGACACCACGCCTTCGTTTGTAATATTGAGTTTAGGCGAAAAGGCCGACACCAACAGCCCCGACACCATTTCAAACAAAACACATGCCACCACAATAATAATGCCCATCGTTGCCGCAAAAACGATGGCCTCGACCACACTTTGGCGTGCTTGGCGCAAATGCACCGCCATCAGCACCGCCAAAATGATTGCCATCATGGCAACGTTAAAAAACGAGGTGGATTTATCAGCCGCATGCAAGGCCAGCACCGCCGACAGGCCAAGTAGCCAGCCCGATTTGCGCGTTTCCATATAGCGCCAAATCGTCAGGATGGTGAGCAGGGTCCACACCACAATCGTGCCTTCTTGGCGGATGTAACGGGCATAGTAGAGGGTGGAAGGCGAAATGAGCAGCAAAAATGCCGCCACCAATGCGCCGCCACGCCCTAGCCAATGCCGGAACATATAGGGCATCCACACCAGCAACACCCCAAACAAAGCATAGGGGATACGCGACGTGAAGTCATCGGCCCCGAACAAAAAGTAGCTAAGCGCGGTGAGGTGAAAAAGCAACGGCCCGTGCATCAACGGGGTGTGTTGAAAGCCTTTGCCCATGACGAGGTTATACGAAAAATAAGTGTGCAAGCTCTCGTCGTGGCTCATGGCCCGTGCGCCCATGTCCCAAAAACGCGAAACAAAAGCCAGCACAATCAACACGAGATAGGCTGCTTTTTCCCAATCAAACTTGGCAAAAATGGGTTGATCAAGCCAAGTTGGTGATATTTTTTGTTCTGTTGGTGTCATATAGGTTTAAAGTTGCAGGTTGCGGATTTAAAGTTGCAGGTTGCAGGTTGCAGGTTGCAGGTTGCAAGTTATGGGTGCTAAGCGCTAGTGTTAATTGGTTCTTAAATCTTGATTCTTGGTTCTTAAATCTTGGTTCTTAAATCTTGGTTCTTAAATCTTGGTTCTTGGCTCTAAAGCGCTCAGCGCACCCCACTGGCGAGGGCAGCCACATCTTGGCTGAGCCAAAGCGTCCATTGTTCTGATTTAATGTCGGTAATTTGGCGGAAAGCCAGCCATTTGGCAAGCGGCGTGCAATCCATTTTGTCGCCAATTTGTCGGCAATTGGTATTGCCCAAATTCGAGCTTGTGTTAACAGTAAAGGCATCGCCAATGTAAACCCGTTGCTCATTGGGCTGTGTGCCCATTGGCGTGAGAAGCATTTGGCTATCGCTTGCGGGTGGGCCGTAGCTGAGGAAACGCTGACCCCGCAAAGCCCAGCGCAATGAGGCAGGCGCTTTGTCATCAACGCGAATCGGAACTGCGCCCGGGTCGCCTAGCGCCCGCACGCTGATTTGGTGGAGTTGCTGAACTAAGTCATTCAGGTCGGATGAGGCAACATGGGTGCGATAGGGTTCGCCGGGATTATCAGCCCGCACAAAGTTAAGCTGGTAGCCATTGCCGAGGGTGTAAAGGGCGAAACATAACCCAACAGCCGCGATGAGACCACGCACCGGCGCAAGCACATCGCCATTGACCGAAAACATGAGGCTGATGCCAACGATCATGAGGCCAGCCACCACCAACGACACCAGCCAAGCCAATTGGCCTTGGTGGGCATATTGCAACAAACTGAGAAAAGCAAACATGAGCAACACGCTACTCAAGCCCATCACAGTCCATTCGGTCGGCCATGTGCCATTCTCGACACTGTGTTGAAATTGGCGAAAAACAAACTGGATGAAACGCGCCCCCAACGCGGCGCAGCCAATGACAATGGGGGCAAGCGAGGCGGCAGTGCGTGAGCCATTCACCAAAAACAGCAGCAACCCGACAGCGATAAAGACCAGCCAGCCAAGCTCACGATGCCAATCGCGCTCTAGCCACGCCGAGACGATCCCCATCACTGCCAGCATAATGAACAGCACTTCGTAGAGCAGCAGCCCGCTTAGCAAGCGATTGACCAACACCGGCGCAGCAGGGGGATTGGTAATGCCATCCACCCAATCGGTAATGCCATTTAAGGCGCTGCCAAGCCCAGAGGGATTGAACCACAACGCGGTTGCACCTAACACAAACGCCAACAATAGCGCGACATAATCGGCAGACGAATTGCGGCGAACAGACGGAGATGGGTCAATGGGCGCATTCACGCCTACGCCCCAGCGTTGATTGACCACTTGTGCGATGACGACGCATAAAAGCGGCGGCACAGCATCGCGCCCACATGCCAGCAATAACCCCAAGCACACCCATACCAAGCGCGTCGAGCCAGCGCGATTTTGCCAGCTAAACCATGCGGCTAAGGCGATGGCCCACGCCAAGATGGCCCCATCGGCAGTGCGGCCCATTAGCCACAATACCGGCGAAAATGCCATAAGCAAGCCCAAAACCAAGGCCCGCCCACGCCGAATTTGACTACGTGCCAGCACAGGGGTGAGGCACAGCAGCACGCCGCCCAGTACCGCGGGCAAACGCGCCAATAAATTACTGGCCTCGAATACGGCAAAAAGATGATATTGCACCCCATTAAATAATGGGTTGGCAACTGTAGCGGCTTCGCCTCGCACCAAACGCAACACGCCGAGCGCGTCTGTCGCCTCGGCATTGGTTAATGGCAATAATTCTAAATTTGATGCGCGTGTGGCGAGCGCCAATATTGCAATGAAAATCCATAATCCCAGCTCGCGGGTCATACACACTCCTGTTTTGATATGATGCCTATTGTCTCAAACTTATCTGTGATTTTGGTGTGAAAAATACTCAAGATTTCGCCCTAAGACTAAATACTGAGGATAACTTGTAAACACAGACGCTACAATAAAATACGTTCTGTTGTTTATCGTTGTCCTATAATACTTTTTGTGAAGCATCGAATTATAGTAGCCGTTGGAGGTCTCCTCCACTTTATTGCAACATTTGCTGCAATCATGCTGGCGGTGGTGGGCACGCCCAGCCAAATCGCACAGGCCCAATCGGCCAAAACGCTGGTGTGGCAGCGGCTTGATTGCGATATCACCATTCAAAATAATGGCGATTTGCGGATTGTCGAGACGAATGAGATTAATTTCACCAGCGGCTCATTTAGTTTTGGCTACCGCGATATTGAGTCGGCACGCCTGAGCAGCGTCACCGATATTCAAGCCACCGAAGGCGGGCGACCGATTCGCTTCGAGACTGGCAAAACGGACAGCGGCGATTTTCGCATTAAGTATTATTTTGCCACCCCCGCCCAAAACGAAGCCCGAACCTTTGCCCTAAGTTACACGGTCAAGGGTGCAACTCGTTATTACGCGGGCGGCGACCAAGTCTATTGGGCGTGTGTGTATGCGGCCCGCAATGGTTTTGCGGTGCAAGAATCACGCACTACCATTCGCTTGCCCAATACCACCGCCACCGTCGCCGAAACCTATGGCGCAGCCGCGAGGCTATCGGGCAAGGGCGAAACGGTGGTGACCGCTATTTCGACCGCATCCATTCCGAGCGGCAAGCAATTGGAAGTGCGGGTGCAATTTCCACACGGCATCATCAGCGGCTCGCCTGCGCCTTGGCAACAAGCCTACGACAAACAACGCGAATTTGATGAAACACAAAAGCCAAAACTTGATCTGATTGCCTTTGTCATCAGCGCCTTGGTGCTGTTGTTTGGGCCAGTCGGGGTATTGGTATTGTGGCAAACACGCGGCAAAGACCCCAAAGTCGGCCTGATTGCCGACTACATCACCGACCCGCCTTCTGACATGTCGCCGGGGGTTGCGGGGGCGCTGGTGGATGAAAAAGCCGATCTGCGCGATGTTTTGGCAACGATGGTAGATTTGGCCCGCAAAGGCGTGATCAACATGCGCGAAGATAAAAGCGGCAGCACCGATTGGATCAGCCGCACCGAGTGGTATTTGTCGCTGGGGCCAAACGCGAGCCGCACGCTATTACCCCACGAGAAAAAAGTTTTCGACGCGCTGCGCCTCGATCAAGAAGACCGACCCTTATCGAGCCTAAAAAACAAGTTCTTTGTCAGTTTAACCGGCATCAAAGAAGCGCTTTATGAGCAATTGGTGGCGCAAAAATATTACAACGCCAAACCGCAAAGCACGCGCAATAAATACATTGGTTTTGGCATTTTGACCTTACTGATGGGGGTTGCCGCCTGCATTGGCAGTGCCATTACGCTTGAGGGCAGCGACTTGTTCATCTGCATTCCGTTTGGGTTTGCCGTGACTGGCGTGCTAATGCTGATCGTGGCCCAAGCAATGCCACAAGCCACCCGCGCTGGGGCCGAAGCCAAAATGAAGATGCGGGCGTTTAAGCGTTATCTTGAAAATATCGAACGCTATACCGATTTGAACACAGCCAAAGATCAATTTGACAAATTCTTGCCCTATGCAATCGCCTTTGGCTTAGAAAATAGCTGGATACGCAAGTTTGCCCAAGTGGATGCACCAATGCCGCCTTGGTATACGCCCTACGATCCGTATTATGGGTCATACGGGCATCGCGGGCATTATGGTCATGCGGGATCGGGCGGGCCGCGCAAGTCTATGGAATATGACTCGCCGCCCGATGTGAGCGGGCGTGCCGAGCAACGCGGCGGCATGGGCGACCTTGACAAGGGCCTAAGTGGTGGCTTAAACACCCTTAGCGCCGGGCTGACCGGTATGCTCAATACGGCCTCTTCGACTTTCTCTAGCACACCCGCACCAGTGGTATCGTCGGGCAGCAGCGGCGGCACAGGCTGGGGCGGTGGCAGCAGTGGCGGCGGTTGGAGCGGCGGCGGGTCATCTGGCGGCGGCTCGTCGGGCGGTGGCGGCGGCGGGTTTGGGTAATCAATCACGAATTAGTCAACAGATTAATTCGTAATTAAATCATGAATTCATCAAAACTAACAGGCTTCATTCTTATTGGAATCGGGACGGCCATTACGCTGATGGCATTGTTATGGGCACTGACCAACAATGAATTAACCACCAGTGCCCGGGTATTGACCATTGCGATTGCGGTAGTCTTAGGATTGCCACTCGATGGCTTCGGGCTATATTTGCTCAACAAAGGCTCAAGCGAGGCCAGCGACGAAAAAGTGATTGCCAAACAGCGCAAATTGCTCAATTTGGTCATGACTAAAGGACAAGTAGATATTCGTGAAGTGGCGGTCGAGATGGATGTCAACCGCGATGAAGCGCGTAACTTGATCAAAGATTTGGTTGGCAAGCAATTGTTCAGCGGCTATATTGATTGGGATGCAGGTGTGCTGTATTCGGTAGATGCCTCTAAAATCAAAGACGGTAAATGCCCCAAGTGCGGCGGCAAACTCGAATTGGCCGGCAAAGGTCTCGTTAAGTGCCCGTATTGCGGCTCAGAAGTGTTTCTTTCTTAATTATGAATTATGAATTATGAATTCGTTAATTCATAATTCATAATTCATAATTCATAATTCATAATTAGTCATTGTCTAGTTTTATTGTTATTGAGGGGCTTGATGGATCGGGCAAAACCGAGCTAAGCAAGCAGTTAATCGCGCATTATCGAAACCAATTGGGAGCCGCAGCCGTATTACATACGTATGAGCCACACAACGATTTTTGCGCAGGGGTGTTTATTCGGCAGGCGTTGCGCCGCGAAATTACAGTATCGGACCGCACCTTGATGTTGGCCTACGCCGCCAACCGCGAGGATCATTTACAGCGCGAGGTGTTGCCATTTTTGCAACAACCCAGCGCAATGGTGATTTGCGATCGTTATTATTTGTCATCGCTGGTTTACCAGTCAACACCCGATATTTCGATGGATGAAATAATGTCAGTCAACCGTCAGGCGCGGCGACCCGATTTGACGCTATTCTTAGATGTCAGCCTCGAAACGGCGCGGCAACGTCGCCAAATTCGCGGCGGCATGGTTGAACTATTCGACAGCCGCGCCGAGGCGATGCGTGCCAAATACGATCGGGCAATCGCATTTTTACAAGCACGCGGCGAACATATTGAGCGGATGAACGCCAATGGCGATACCCAAAACGTATTGCAATTGGCATTGGCAATTTTAAACAAACCGCGTTTGGATGGGCACAACATCGTGTGTCCGACAGGCGCGGCCACAATTTAGGAGAAAAAATGGGTTTACGAATTATTGATGTCATCGAGTGGGCCGATCAAGGCCCAAATGAAATTATGCAGCGGGTCCCCGAAAGCGGGCAAGGCGATATCCGCTATGGGTCACAATTGATTGTGCGGCCCTCGCAAGTAGCAATCTTTGTCAAAGAAGGCAAGGCGCTAGATATCTTCACCGAAGGGCGCTACATGCTTGACCCCAAAAACATCCCGATCTTGACCGGCATTTTGAAACTGGCGACCAACAACAAAACGCCCTTCCCCGCCGAAGTGTATTTTGTCACCACCAAAGATTTCATTGATATGAAATGGGGCACACCCGGCGAGATCACCGTCGCCGATAGTGTGCTGGGCATGGTGCAACTGAAGGCATTTGGCACGTATAGCATGGCGATCAAAGACCCGCGCAGCTTTATCAACCAAATTGTGGGCGTGCAAGGGGCATACACCACCAACGATGTGGCGGGCTATTTGCGCAGCATGTTGCTAAGCGAAATTGCGGGCGCGTTTGGTGTAACCATGAAGGGTAAGTCATTGCTCGATTTGGCCGAATTGCAACCCAAACTGGGCAGCGATATTCAAGCCAAAGCCGCCGATGATTTCGACGCAGTTGGCATTAACCTGAAGAAGGTGTATGTGTCGGGCGTGGAGCCGAGCGACGCAGTCAAGCAAGCCATTGCCCAACGTGGCGCATTGGGGGCCTTGGGGGTCAACTACATGCAATATCAAGCTGGACAAGCCATGCGCGAAGCCGCCTCGAACCCAAGCGGCGGCACGGCGGGCATCGGGGCCGGACTTGGCGCGGGTATGGGTATTGGGCAAGTCTTGGCGCAAGCGATGGCATCGGGCATGACGCAACCGACGCCACCCGTTCAGCCCGCAGCCGCGCAACCGGCTGCCAACAATACGCCCACCACCAAGGCACAAATTCGAGACGCGCTAACCAAGCTCGACATCCGCCTTGCCAACGGTGAAATCAGCGAAACGATTTACACTAAGCTGTCGGGCAACCTTGAGCGTGCGCTTGAGAGTGCGCCGGAGTAAGTGTGTGAGGTGACTGAGTGACAAGGTGAGGGGGTGACAAGGCTAAGCTCTGTCACCTCTTTTTCATTGAAAAGGATTTTTAAATGCGCGACCCAAAAGTCTATGACACCGTAGATACGTATATCGCTCAACAGCCGGAGCAAACACGGGCGGCGCTAATTTTGCTGCGTGAATACATTCTCGAAGCTGCGCCAGATGCCGAGCAACTGATTAGATTACATTCAAAATAGTGGACAATAGGGGAAATGATCTGTCGATATAGCAATCTTAAAACACGTGCAAAATTGTTCTTGGTAATGACTGGTTTG
>JAHBAL020000443.1 GCA_018500105.2 Anaerolineae bacterium | reverse complement strand
CCCCCTCATCATGTCACAACCCCCGCCACCCCGCGCCGACTTTGGCGACATGCACGGGTTCGATTTCGATGACGACGCGGTCGCCGACGAAAAGCCATTGAAAGGCTTTTTGCATGTCGTTGGGGCCAAAATAGCGCTGCACAATGTTGGAAACCAGCGTCACCAGCGTCTCACGCGGGGCGATGACCTCATGCGCATTGGCCTTGATCGAAATACCGCGATAGGGCCGTGTTTGGTCTTTGGTGGCGTCGTCGTCAATGGCCACCCCCACACGCGGGTCGCGCTGAATATTGCGAAACTTGATGCGTTGGCTTTCGGTGCTGACATACAGCCGTTGTTTCACTGGGTCACACCAATACCACACCGGCGTAACCTGCGGGTAGCCATCGGCCCCAATGGTGGCGAGCCGCATAAGAAACGGCTGGGCCAAAAAATCGAGCGTTTCTTGATCCAAGATCATGGCATGGCTTCGGGGCGCACCAACCGCCGCATTAACGTGCGATAGAAATAGCCTTGCGGTTGCACACGCACAAATTGGGCGACATTGGGGCTAACTTGCACCGAAACCACATCCCCATCGCGCAGCAACACCTCATCTTGCCCGTCGGCGGTCATGGCAGCTTCGAGGTCGGTTTGAACTTGCATCTCGACTACCGAGCGTTGCCACAGCACCACCGGCTTGTCGAGGCTCATGTGTGGGGCGATGGGCACGAGGATGATATTTTTGAGCGTGGGCGGCAAAATTGGCCCGCCTGCCGCCAACGAATAGGCCGTGCTGCCGGTGGCGGTCGAGACGATCAGCCCGTCGCCCGCATAGGTGGTCAACATGCTGCCATCTACAGTGGTGCGAATGCGCACCACCCGCGCCAACGAGCCACGCCCAACCACCACGTCGTTCAGCGCCTCTTGTTGGGCAATGACCAAATTGCCGCGTTTGGTCGTGGTGGTCAACATCATGCGGTCTTCGATCCAATAATCGCCCGCGATGATGCGCGAGAGCGACTCACGCCAGTTGTGTGGCTCCATTTCGGCCAAAAAACCCAAATGCCCCATGCTGACCGAGGTGATCGGCACGCCATTGGGCGCAGCAATGCGAGCGGCCCGCAAAATGCTGCCATCGCCCCCCAGCGCAATCACCAGATCAACGCCGGGGATGAGCGTGGTCAGGGCGTCGGTCTCCCATGTCGTGCCGCGTATGGTTTCGATGCCCGCAGCCTTGAGAAAAGCCACAATATCACTCGCCACCCGTTGGGTTTCGGGGCGCTTGGGGTGGTCAAGAACGGCGATTTTGTTCATGTGCGCGTTTATTAATGTCGCAAAAGACGGGTCACCGACCCGTCTCTACGGCTTTATTGGTCAGATGGGTATTAGCGAACTAAAAAGGTATCAAATTGCCATTCGTCGTCGTCCGAGGGGCTGGGTTTGCCGAATCCCTCGAACGGGTCAACGCGGTTTTGCAGCGGCGACCAATTGGTTTGCACCGACAGGCATGTGCCCAAAAAGTTATTGGCGATGTCGAGCACTTCGCGGTGTGGCAATTCGTCGGGCACACAAAAACCCATGCGCGGGTTGCGAATCATCCACGCCATTGCGCCCAAAATGGAGGCGCACACTTGCACGGTGGTGGCGTTTTGATTTGGCACAATTCGGCGCGATTCTTCGATGCTCAATTGCGAGCCGACCCACCAACCATTCAGACAATGCCCCAGCAGCAGCACGCCCAACTCATCTTTGCCGCTAATGATCTCATTTTTCATGATGCGGTGGCGTTCTTGAATTTTATAGCCTTTCATGCGCATTTCCCATAACGAGACCAGCGCGGCATCGGAGGGCATGTAGGCGTAATGCACGGTTGGGCGGTAGAGCGGTTCACTCATCATCGGCGTATCTTCCCACACGGTCAAATAATCGCTGATGGTAAATGCTTCGCCATGTCGCACCACCATGCCGGTAATTTCGCCGCCTTCGGGGACCCACGAGCGCACATAGGTATCAATGCCGCATTGGCTGAGACAAATTTGGTTGCCGGGGCCATATAAATGTTTGCTGGCGTTGCGCGGCAGGCGGCGCTCGTGTGTGCCCCAGCCCAATTCGGCGGGCGCAATGCCTTCTTCGCGGAAGCCTTCAACCGACCATGTGTTGACAAATTCGCCCACCTCTTTGGGGCGGTCGCCAATTTGCGTGTCGCGTTCAGAAATGTGAATGACTTTCACGCCCAAGGTCATGGCGAGCCGTGCCCAGTCTTGGTCGGCCAAATAACTTTCGACCCGCGTCGTGTCGCGTTTGTTGAGCACCGGCTTGCGGCGGCTGCCCAATTGCAATGACTCGCGGGCGATGTCTTCGAGCGCCACCTTGGTCCAATGGCTAACCAACCCCGGATTCGCGCCATGTTCGACGACGGCGGTCGCTCCCGGCGTCGTCCATTTGTTTGCCATGCGCCGCAATGCCATGTGCCGCACATACAGCGTGCGATCCATCGGCGTGACCTCGCCCGATGCTTCATATGGATCCCAAATTTCAACCGACGTATTGATATACATGACGGTGTGGTCGTGACACCACTGCATAATTTCGCAGCAATCAATATTCCATGCAAGGTCAATCAGCATATCGCCCACGCCGACATATTGTGCCAACACTTCGTCCATATTGTCGCTGGTGATGCGTTCTTGCACATAGTTTGCGCCCGCTTGCAACATCTCTTTAACCGTGTGTCTTAGGTCGGCAAAATCCATGATGGTGATTTTCTTAAAATCAATATCGAGATTTTGCAACAACAATGGCTGTAAACATTGCGAAACTGAGCCGCAGCCCAAAATGAGGATACGCCCGTTAAATGAGATTTTTTTCACTTTTTATTTAGGTCCTTCGATTTATTTGAGAAAACATGACACTGACTGGTCGTTATGACCGAATTTCTTAAGCCTGATCAGGCCATTTTGCCCGATGCCCCGATCTTGCTCAATCGGTATATTATCACGTAATGCTTGTTTGGGACAATGGTAAGGCTGTTCAAAAGTTAGCATAGCGCTCAATACGTCATCTCCGCGAACGCGGAGATCCATAACATTGCAAGCAAAGACGCAACAAACTCGTAAAATTGTGTCAGTGGGGTTATGGATTCCCGCGTTTGCGGGAATGACGAGGCGACTTTTGAACAGCCTTGGGACGATGGATGCCATGATGACGCAAGCCCGTCGCGGGCGTATACTTCACCCGCATTGCCATGATGAGCACAGTTACAACTCGCGCCGCCGAATTTCATGTTGAACACCCTTGGAAATCTGATCGCAGCAGCCCTTGGCGCTGGATTTATTCGCATATGCGCCGCCATTGGGTGTGGTTTATCGGCATTGTGGCTGTCTCTTATACACATCT
>JAHBAL020000006.1 GCA_018500105.2 Anaerolineae bacterium | reverse complement strand
AGATGTGTATAAGAGACAGACTCAGGGCCGTGCCGATGATCTGATTGGGGCGAATGCCGGGCAGCGCATTGCTGACGCGGCGACCATTGCTCAATTGCGCCCGATACGCCGCCACCAACGCCGGATCAACACACAAACCGACCATGTGAACCGACCAGCCATTCGTCACATGATCGCTGCGGCTGTAGGTGAAGGTCAATTCGCGTTCGCTGGCATACAGCACCAATGCGATGTGCCCGCCATTGCCGATCACGACCGAGCGATAGGGGATGGACAAACTTTCGCCGGGGTTGGTCGCCACATCGAGCGCCGAGACCGGCCAATCGTTGTTTAGACCGCCGCGTGTGCCATAGGGCGGCTGGCTGCTTTCGTCCCATTGCCAATCGTGGCGTTTGTGGGCAGTGTAAAAATAGGGGGTGCGGCTGGGTGAAAAGATGTGCTGAAAACGCGGTGCGCTGGAATCGGCCCAACCGCTGTACTCCACCAAATTTAGATAAGCATCTACGGGCGTCACCCCCAGCACCGATAGCCGAAAATCGGCGTTTTCGTCGGTGATGCGGTTGTTTTTATATGGCCCGCTGTCCACCGGCACAAGATCAAATCGCGCCAACGAATTTTCGGGGCAAGTCGGTTGGGCGGGCGTTGGCACGCCTTGTGCTGCATTTAGCACAGCGGGTAAATACACCGCTTGGGTAATTTGTGGCTCGCCGCTGGGGTCAGCTTGGCTAGGGGCAAATGGCTGCAAAAGCAAGGCCCCCAACATCATGCCGATGCCAAGGCGCTGCGCCCACTGCGTTGATTTATTGTTTAACAAAGGTTTTAATTTCAATGTTCAATTGGTTAATGCGGCACAAGCATCACGAATATATTGCTTGCCGTCTAAGCCGCCTATTTTAGGGGATGTTTGATGATCGCGTTGCAAAAATAGAGGTTCACCTCACAATTTTTTAATTTGCTCGCAAAAGCGCAAAAGCGCAAAAGTTTTTTATTTGCGCTTTTGCGATTTTGTGAGCAAATTTTTTGACCCAGAGATTGGCCTAATGTTCTGAAATTAAGGCGCTGGCGACAGAGCGCCGCCATTCTGATGAATGGGCCAAGGCAAGTCGTCAGGATGACGGCGCTACGAATCAATTCCCTCAAATGTAGTATTGCGATTTTGGGGTGCAGGACTATAATCATTGTTGCGTTCTTTTAAAACAAGCGCAACCCTTCTGTATGTCCACCCCACTCGCAAGCCATCTTCAGCAACTTCGCCAACGCAGTTTTGTCGGGCGCGAGGGCGAGCGTGGGCTTTTCAGTGCTGCATTACACGCCGAAACCCTGCCGTTTAATGTGCTGCATTTGCATGGGCCGGGCGGTGTGGGCAAAACCACGCTGATGAAAGAATGGGGCAAACAATGCGGCGAAGCCAATGCGCTGGCGCTTTATCTCGATGCCCGCAATATTGACCCCTCGCCCTTGGGGTTTTGTTTGGCGCTGAATGCAGGCTTGATGCAGTTGTTGGGCAAAGAACCGGCCTCATCGCCCAACCCAGCGGCAGTGCCACGCGCTTGTAGCGCGGCGCTGGTCGAATTTAGCGCCCTCAACCAATGCGGCGTATTATTCATTGACACCTACGAATTACTCAAGCCGCTCGATAGCTGGCTGTATGAGGAATTTGTGCCGCAAATGCCCGACACGGTGCTGCTGGTGCTGGCGGGGCGACATTCCCCCTCGGCCATGTGGCGCGACGATCCGGCGTGGGGGGTGTTTTTCCGCGCCGTGCCATTGCGCAATTTGAGCGCCGACGAAAGCAAGGCCTATTTGTTGCAACGCCGCGTGCCCGAAAACCAATACTCGCATATTTTGCAATTTACACACGGTCACCCGTTGGCGCTGTCGTTGGTAGCCGACACGGTGGCCCAACGCAGCGAGACGGGCGCATTTCAGCCCGCCGACAATCCCGATGTGATTAAGACGCTGCTAGAGCGGTTTGTGCAAAAAGTGCCCAGCCCGGCCCATCGCGCCGCGCTAGAGGCATGCGGCATGGTGCGGCTGCTCACCGAAGGCATTTTGTCGCGCATGTTGAATATGCCGGACGTGAGCGAGTTATTTGACTGGCTGCGCAGTTTGTCATTCATCGAAGCCGGGCGCATGGGCTTGTTTCCGCACGATTTGGCGCGTGAGGCGATTGTGACGGATGTGCATTGGCGCAACCCCGATTGGTATGCCGAGCTGCACAAACGCGCCCGCGAATATTACAATGTGCGACTGAACAGCGCACCTGCCGCCGAACACGACCATATTTTGTTGGATATGGTGTTTTTGCACCGCGACAATGCCGTAGTGCGGCAAACCTTTGATTGGGCCGAAAGTGGCACGATTCGATCAGAAATCGCCCAGCCCAGCCAATTTGAGGCGATGATCGCCATGACCCGCCAATTTGAAGGCGAGGCTTCGGCCCGTCACTTGGCGCACTGGTTGGCGTTGCAGCCGCAACGGGTGTATGCTTTTCGGCAGGGCAATCAGTTGCTCGGCTTCATGAGCTATCTCGCGCTTGATGAGGCCGACGAAAGCGAGATCAAGCCCGACCCAATCGCGTGGAATGGCTGGCAACACATTCGCAAACATGCGCCGTTGCGATCTGGCGAACGCGCCCTCATGTTTCGGCATTGGATGGCGGTCGAGACGTATCAGCAAGTGTCGCCAGTGCAAAGTTTGGTATTTGTGCGGGCGGTGCAACATTACCTGACCACACAAAAATTGGCCTATACGATTTTTGTGTGCGCCTACCCAGATTTGTGGGAGGGCGTGCTGACGTATGCCGATTTGGAGCGGTTGCGGGCGGGCGAAGTGCAAATGGATGGCAAACCGTTTGGGCTGTATGGGCACGATTGGCGGGTGGTTGGTGTGCCGGCATGGTTTCAATTGTTGGCCGAGCGTGAAATGGCCTATAACCCCATTGCTGCCCGCGCCGAGCCAAAGCCCAGCACCGAATTGGTGGCCCTAAGCGAGGATGATTTCGCCGACGCGCTGCGTGATGTGCTTAAGCAAATGTCGCGCTCGCTGCCGCCGCGTGGCAACCCTTTGCTCAATTCTAAGCTGGTCATTGACCAATTTAGCAACAAAGGCGGCGGCGCAACGCACACTGCCAGCGAATTGGAACGCGCCGCCATGTTGCGCAATTTGGTCGCCGAAACCGCCAAAACGCTCGAAGCATCGCCGCGTGATGTTAAATTGTATCGGGCGTTTTATCATACCTATGTCAAGCCCGCGCCCAGCCAAGAGGCCGCCTCGGAGCTAATTGATGTGCCATTTAGCTCGTATCGGCGGCATTTACAAACGGCGGTTGACCGCGTGACCGATTTGTTGTGGGCAAAAGAGATTGGGCTGTGATGATTTGTGCGGGCTAAACCGTTAGCGCAAGCGCCATGTCATGGGCAGATACACCCGCCAAGCAGTGGGCGGCACAGGCAAAGGCGCGTCGGTTTGGCGCAAACACCACTGATCGAGCAAGACATCGCCGCCGCCGCCGTTATAGGCATACACGCCGACAAAGGCGGTGTTGGCAGGCGCAACCGCCGATACGTTGTGCTGGGCATAGGCTGGGCCAATGCCTTGCGCCGTTGTGCCATTGCCCAAGGGGGCGTAATCGGCATCGTAAAACGCCAAACCGAGGCTATAGTCAGGCGTGCCGCTGGCGGTTTTACGCCACACCGAGGCGCTAAAGTTGCGCCCTGCGACCCCATTCACCGCCACCAATTGCCCGCTGCCACCCACCGGCGACAACCGCGCTGCATAATTGCCGTGCTTGGCGTCATTTACCAGCGAAATTGCGCCATTCCACACCGAGGCCGCATTGCTGGCTTCGTAGCTGGGGTCAATGAGCAAATTGTTGCTACAAATGCCCACTGGCTGAGGCGTGGGCGTGGGCGTGGCTGGCTGGCTGAGGCAAAAGAACTGCCGAAGATCGAC
>JAHBAL020000102.1 GCA_018500105.2 Anaerolineae bacterium | reverse complement strand
AGATGTGTATAAGAGACAGGCTGCCGACCGCCTGTGCACTCATGGGGCGGTGTTGGTAGATGCGGGTGGCGATATTTCGGTGCGCCAGCCGTGTTGGGTGGGCGATGGCGTAGATGCGCCGCCGCACCCGTTTGTGATTGGGGTTGCCAACCCCCACGAACCCGCCAGCGATTTGGAGTGGCTGAGCCTAACGGAGGGTGGCGTGGCGACGTCTGGGCGCGATTACCGGCGTTGGTGGCGCAATGACAAACCCATGCATCACCTTATTGACCCACGTGCTGGCTTGCCCGCCCAAACCGATATTTTGAGTGCAACCGTTGTTGCGCCCAGCGCCCAGCAAGCTGACATTGCGGCCAAGATTTGGCTGATTTTGGGCAGCGCCGCTGGCACAGATTGGCTTGAATCGCAGCCTTATTTGGCTGGGCTGGCCGTGTTAGAAGATGGCGCTGTCGTGCGGTCATCTCGTCTCGAACGTCACGTCTGGTCGCCGTCTCAATGGATAGAAACAATATGAACATACCTTCAGACAATATTTTTGAAACCGAGCTAAAACCGGCTTTTCCCTTGCGCTGGGTGGTGATCGGGATCGTCTCACTCGTGACGTTGGTGCTGCTTGCCACCTCGTTGCCGATCATGAGCCAAACGTTGAGCGGCGCACAACCCAAAGCCTATTG
The DNA here is from genome assembly GCA_018500105.2 of Anaerolineae bacterium. GTDB lineage: Bacteria > Chloroflexota > Anaerolineae > J036 > Brachytrichaceae > AQU-03. Next base: position 4,923 of record JAHBAL020000102.1, on the reverse strand, counting down.
GTATATCTCGCGTTCCAGCGCGTTCGTCGGGTTTGGCCTCATCACGCTGTCCATGCTATTTGGCATGATGATCAGCAGCAAGCGCAAAAATCCAGTTTGGCTGGGGCGCTTGGCGTGGTTTGAGCTGCATCAACACACCAGCTTGCTTGGCTTGGCCTTCGTTTTTGTGCATGTGCTGGTGTTGCTGGGGGATCAATACTTGCATTTCACGCTTTCGCAATTGTTCATCCCGTTTACCAATCGCCAATATGAGCCGTTTTGGGTGGGGGTGGGGCAAATTGCGTTTTATGCGCTGGTGGTGGTGACACTCAGCTTTTACGCCCGCTCACGCATTGGGCATCGGGCTTGGCGCATCATCCACTATGCCAGTTTTGGCCTGTATTGGCTAATTGTGTTGCACTCGGTGATGAGCGGGACCGACAGCAAAACCTTGCTCGCCAGTGCTGTCATGTCACTCAGCAGTTTTGCCGTCATCGGCTTAACCATTTACCGCGTGGTGGCGGGGCTGGCAAATTCGCAGCCCACGCTAAAGGCTAAATGAGATCAATGACGGCTTGCATGTCGGGCGGCACTGCGGCCTGAAAAGTGACCATCGCCCCCGTGCTGGGCAGCCGAAAACTAATTTCGCCCGCGTGCAGCATGTGGCGCGGGGTTAGACGTTTGCTCAGCGTGTGGTTTTTAATGGCGCTGCCGCCATACAACGCATCGCCGATGATCGGAAACCCGACCGATTCAAAATGCACCCGCAATTGATGCGTGCGTCCGGTTTGTGGGTAGGCTTTGAGCAACGACAAAACGCCATTGGCCGTATCAGCGCTTTTAACAAGCTGATATTCGGTCACCGCCACGCGCCCGGTCGGCACAATCGCCATGCGTTGGCGATGATGCGGGTCGCGGCCAATGGGTTTGTTGATGATGCCGCGTGCCGGCTGAATATGCCCCAACACGACAGCGATATAGGTTTTATGCACCACACGATCATGAAATTGGGCTTTTAGGTCAAGCTGGGCGCTGGCGTTTTTTGCCAATAACATCACCCCGCTGGTTTCTTTGTCGAGCCGATGCACAATGCCGGGCCGCTCTGCTTCGCCCACGTCGGCGATATCGGGCATGTGCGCCAGCACCGCATTGACCAATGTGCCGCTGGCATTACCCACGCCGGGATGCACCACCATGCCTGCTGCTTTGTTGATGACCAACACATCGTCGTCTTCATAGACGATATCAAGCGGGATGGCTTCAGGTTGGGGCAACGCATCGGCGGGTTGGGGCAGTTGGCTGATGGTGATGGTGTCGCCCATCGCAACCGCATAACTTGACGGGCGCGTGGCCCCATTGACCAACACCGCTCCCTGCGCGATGAGTTTTTGGGCGCTGCTGCGGCTGAGTTGTGGCGCGAGCGCTGCTACCACGCGATCGAGCCGGTCGGCAATTTGGCTGGTGTAATTCATTCCAGTGCTAAATACGAGTTAGTTCTAATATGTTTAGAACTTACGCGCATTAAAGACATTTAACCACAAAGAACACAAAGTTCACAAAGAAAAGAAGGTTTATCACTGCAAAGCTTCGAGTTCTTTGTGAACTTTGTGGTGAAAATCAAACTTTCGCGTAAGTCCTAATGATGTCGTCACAATGCGTTCCATTTCGGGCAAATTGGCCTCGATGGCCCGCACCAGCGCAAATTGGTTGCGGGTGCGATCTAAATTATGCTGGGCGTAACGGGTTTTGTAGTAGCGGTCGCCTTGCAAATAGTCGGTCAAAAAGCGAATGCCTTGTTCGAGCGTGATCAATTTGCCGCCAAAGGCCAAGCTGTGTCTTTCGTTGTGGCTTAGGCTGTCGCCTGCGCTCGACAAATAGCCCCGCGCCAACGCCGCGAACAAGTCCATACGGATGTCTACCCGCCGCACATCTGGCTCGTCTTCGATGACGGTGGTGGCGGCGGTGCGCACCATGTCGCCAAAATCATACGCCACCAAACCCGGCATCACCGTATCCAAATCCACCACACACAGCGGCTCGCCGCTTTCAGCATCGAATAATACGTTGTTGATTTTGGTGTCGTTGTGCGTCACCCGTTCGGGCAATTCGCCATTGGCTTGCAGATCGAGCAATTGGCCGGTGTCGGACTCGCGGGCCAGCACAAACGCAATTTCGGGGCGCACCTCGTCCGCCCGTCCGTGTGTGTCGGCATCAATGGCGTGGATGAGGGCTTGAAAGCGGTTGCGGGTGTGATGAAAGCCGGGGATGGTTTCGGCCAAGTGGTGCGTGGGCAAGGCCGCCAAATATTGCTGAAATTGCCCAAATGCCTTGGCGGCCAAAAAAGCTTGTTCGGGTGTTTCGATCACGTCTATTGTGCGTGTGCCATCAATATAGTGAAACATGCGCCACACGTTGCCGGCTGCGTCAATGATATAGGCTTTGCCATCGCGGGCGGGCAGCAATTGTGGGCATTTGCGGTGGGCGGCGTGTGTGTTTTGGGCTTGCAATACCTGCTGCCAATGCCCCAACACACGCTCAATATTCGACATCACCGACAACGGCTGTTTAAATACATGCTGGTTGATGCGCTGCAAAATATAGGTTGCGGCTGTGGTAGATTGAATGAGGAACGTGTCGTTGATATGCCCATTGCCGTAAGGTCGGTGCTGTATGACCTCACCTTGCATGTCAAAGCGGTGGCAAATCGCCGGAATATCATGATGCTGGCTCGCTTGAGTCATGGGCTGTATTGTCTCGCATTTGCGCAGCGAAAAATAAAACTGCCGACGATGTGATGACCGAACGTTAGTTGCGGTCGCCGCATCATCGGCAAAAGGCAAATGTAAATGCCGTAACGTCGGGCTATGGCCGATTGTGACGCAAAACCAAGGGCAAGTGCGTCTTAAAAATGCTGGTCTTGGTCATGGCATAGTCATTTTGTCCGCCACCCAGCTCAATTTCGCGCAGCCAGTAAGTATAGGTCTTGTTCTGCGCGGCGCTGCTATCGAGCACTTCATAGCTGCCACCGCTGGGGCCTTTGGCGCTCACCATTTGCGGCGTGATGCGAATGGCATTGCCGGGGATGATCGGCGCACTCGATTTGCCTTCTACGCGATAGACATGAAACCCGAACGTGTCATCTTCGCGGGTGGTGCTCCATTTCACCAACATGCCGTTGGCGGTGCGCTCGGCGCTGAAGCCAGCCAATTGCACCACCGTGGGTGCGCCTTGCACTTGCACCACCGCGCTATTCGAGGCTACCGCCGGAAACTCCACCCCCGATTCGGTGATCGAGCCGACCCACGTGGCGTTGTTGATGACAGGTGCGTCAGCCACATACATTTCGTGCGTCAATGATACGCTTTCGCCCGGCTTAAGCACATAGTTGAAGTCAATCAACATTGGCCCGTGAATGTCGTCGCTGACATTGTGGTAATTCAGCGTTTCGGTTCCGGTATTGGTGGCGACAAAGCAAAAATAGACAATTGTGCCCTGTGAAACCGTAATTTCATCGGTTGCGGCACAGGCATTTTCATCTGAATTTGTGCCAACTGTGACTCGTAGCGTAATTACCGAATCGGCTGGCGAAGCAGCCCGATTAACCTTGTTCGCTTTTTGGTTGTCGAATTGCACACGCGCCTGTGCAAAGGGCAGGTTGGATAGAACAAGAACGAATGCGCTGAACAGGGCCGCCCCCAATCGAACCCATGAGCGCAGGAAATAAATGTTGCTATATAGCATACTGCAATGTCTCCTTAAACCTGCCAGTAAGTATATCAAACAGTTGCATGGATAAATCCCCTTTGGTGTAATTTTTTTCTCATGAAAAAGTTGTAGAATTTAGAAAATTTTTTTAGGGGAGTCCGCTAAAGCGGGCTGAGAGGGCGCTGGTTTGCGCCGACCCTGTGCTCGCAAGAGCGCATACCTGATCTGGATCATGCCAGCGGAGGGAATAAGCGACAGCATTAAAAATCGCCTATCCTTTCGTAGGCGGTTTTTTTTTATGAAAATACAACATAGCTGTCTCTTAATCATTAGCGCATTTTTAGCCGCTTGTTCATCGAGCGTGCCGGCCCCAACCGCCACGGTCGCGCCGGCCACGCCTGTGCCGCCGCCAACCAGCGCCCCGCGCCCCACGCCGACGGCGGCGGCGGTAATTCCGCCGGTCAATTCCATTTTTTCGCCGTTTGCGCCGCCGTTGGCATCGCCTATTTTGCCAACCGTCGCCGCCAATTTGCCTGCCCCCCCACAATTTGCCGGTAAAACGCTCACGGTGGTCACGCACGATAGCTTTAGCTTAAATAAAAAACTCATCGCGGGTTTCGAGTTGCAAACTGGCGCGAAAGTCAACGTGACAAAATCGGGCGATACGGGCGCAATGCTGAATAAGCTCATTTTGAGCAAGGCCAGCCCTTTGGGCGATGTCGTTTTTGGCATTGACAACACCTTTAGCAGCCGCGCACTCGACGCCGATTTGTTTGAGCCATATGCCCCGAAAGGGCTAGACGGCATTCCGGCGGCGTTGCGTCTCGATAAAGAGAATCGCCTGATTCCGATTGATTACGGTTTTGTCAACCTCAACTACGACTTGAATCATTTCAAAACCCAAGGTTTGGCGGTTCCGCAAACGTTGCGTGATTTGACCAAAGCCGACTATAAAGGCAAATTGGTGGTGCAAAATCCCGCTACTTCGTCGCCGGGCTTGGCATTTATGCTGGCCAGCATTGCCACCTTTGGCGAAAGCGGCAATTACACGTGGAAGGATTTTTGGCGCGATTTGCGCAAAAATGAGGTGGTGGTGACCAGCGGCTGGGAACAGGCGTATTATGACAAATTTAGCGGCGGCAGCGGCAAAGGCAATGTGCCGATGGTGGGGGGTTGTTTCACCGGCCCCGCCGCTGAGGTGTTTTTTTGGGAAGGAGGGGTAAAAGAACCGCCAAACGG
>JAHBAL020000414.1 GCA_018500105.2 Anaerolineae bacterium | reverse complement strand
TTATTTGGGTAACGCTCCCTGCGCCTCTGGCTGCGCGTGAAATGGACGCGGCAGTCCGGCCCCATGGCGTGGATTATTTGCCGGGCGCGGCCTGTTTCTTCGACGGCAGCGGCAAAAATACATTGCGTTTGGCGTTCAGCTATGCACCCGAAGACAAGCTCGCCACCGGCATTCAGGCCATCGCCGAATGCGTGCGCGAGCGGTTGGCGGGTTAGTGAGATGGGGTTACATTTGTAGAGGATTTCGCATTATCACTAAAAAAGAGACGCCATTTGCTAAATTTAGCAAATGGCGTCTCTTTTTTAGTGATAATTCATTACGCTTTGGGCTAATCTACATGAATATTACTAATACAGTCATGTCGGCTAAGCACTGCCCAAGTTTAATTGCGAGCTTTTATCTCTCTTTTTAATGTAATCCAACTTCTCTTTTGGAAGATCCTCATATACTTTTTTGATTTCAGCCTGCTTTTGGACTTTGCCAATACGGTCTTCAACTATTTCGTTGACAAGGTTAAACAACCGTTTTACAACTTCTGGATTATCTCGAGTATTGATTTCACCGGGGTGTACGGCTTCGTTGCCTATGACTCTAACGATATCCAAAGCCTGCTGTATATGAATTGGCAAACCTTTCTGCACCAGTGATGCAATATCCGTATTTAAGTCTTTTCCGCTTTCCCCCAAATGTTTACAGAGTTTTTGAATTACCAACCGCAATAGTGCTGCTGCACCTCTTGCCGATACGGAAAAAACAGCTCTGGCTTCTTCGTAATCTTCTAACAAGCTTTTCGGTATGTTGGAGTGCGGCTTTGGTAAAGCAGGGTCAATAGTAGGGTAGAGGGCTTTGGTGTGAATAACTTCGCTGAAGTGTTGGGTGCCATCTGAGTCTGTCCATTCTTCGTCTTCATCTGCAATTGAGTAAGACTCTAATACATTTATCTTTTCACACAAAGGGCATTTGAGAACTTGCCATTCTGTCCATACTGATGACACTGGCTTGTTATTAGCAAATAACGCCTCGTCAATGCGCTTTTCGCAGATGATAAGCATTGGAGTGGGATTGCCGCAATGCTTGCATTGCGCTGACCCTTCAGTGTATTTTAGTGGTTGTGATATTGTCATTTGTCAAGCGACTATGTTGATTGCGATCCTATGTGACAACGAACGCACAACATAAGTTTGTGATGCGACTGCGCTCTTATTGGCTATTTGCTTGCGCCCCAATATCCGGCGCAGCAATCAGCACCGAACCCTGTTGTAAATGTGACGACGCGAGTAAACAACCCCCAAAATTTTTTTGCGGCGTAAGCGTCAAACCTTTCTAAGTCATTAATAAAAATTCATTCCAGGAGCCCAATTTTGCTTCTCAATATCTGACATATTTCCTTGTGCGATAGGACATAGTAAGCCTATTGTCATTGACTCGAACCAAATCAATGTTCTTTCTACCGATCCGTTGTAATACGGTTTTGGTAACACCTTCCAAAAAATGCGAATCTCCATTGTCACATTCTCATGGTTATGGTAACCAAACATAGACTCCTCCCAGTGTTTAACAATTGGCTCTATCTTGTGATGCTTTCTTGTGAGTCGCCGCCTAAGATTTTTGGATTGTCCAACATATAAAGCAGGTTTTTCCCATTCATGTGCTACGACATATATCCCAGGTTCTTTTGGTAATTCTTCGCACTCTATTGCATCTAAATATGCACTAGACCATCCGCAGTAACTTAGATTACGCCATGCTGGTCTTGTTTCTATAACTTTAGATTCATCGTCATCCGCTGATGGATCTAGGTAATTGGCATCCATAAACTGGAATTGGCCGTCAAAGAACCAAGTTAAGGGCCATATCATTTCACTTTCTACCTTGAAATCGTCTATAACTTTATGACTTAGCGAAATTGCTTGTTTGTCCGTGCTGCATATGTATTACACATCAAACGCCACAAAATATACCACAAAAGGCTTTCTAAACATCATTTGCTATGATTTTTCATACTCTGTGTTTAGCTGTTTCCTGAAAATAACCCAAAATTACTGCTAACGCGATTAGATCAAGCGCTTCAAATCGTGCATTTAATCTACATGCCAATAATCGTCGCCTGGAGACGCATTCAGATGGATAATCCCCGATAGACAATATTGCGCCTTCGCCTAAAAATCACCCCAAAAAACGCGCCCGTACGGCGGGCGGCGGCAACATACACGCCTCGCTGCGGCCAAACAGCCGATAGCGATACCGCGCCACCAAGCGATACGCCCAATCGGTGAGCGGGCGCGGCAACACTCGCAACACCGCCAAAGCGCGATACGGCTGCCCTAGCCGGCGCATCACTTCAAATGCGGCGGCAGAATGTGTATAAGCCTGCCCATTGGCGATCAGCACCACCGATTCGGGCGCGGCGTTTTCGTTAGGCGTTAGCCCGTGCTGGCGCATCAACTGTTGGGCTAGTTCAGACTGTAGCGCGGCAAAGTGAAACTGACCGGCGGCATCATGCCGAATGATAAACTGCACCGACCAGTTGCACAACCCGCACACACCATCGTAGAGTAGGATGAGCATGATTTTAACAAGATGACAGGGTGACAAGGTGAGGGGGCGACAAGGTGACCGATGACACTTTGACACTCTGTCGCCCCTTCACCCCCTCACCTCCCCTCTACCTGCATCCGCATTCCATACTTTGGGCAAAGGGTGACCAGAGGCTCGACAGCGACTTGTTGATCGGGGGCGAGGCGCAATTGCCAGCGCCGGGCGATGGTGGCGAGCAACAGCCGCGCTTCCATCGAGGCGAACATATTGCCAATGCACACCCTTGGCCCCATGCCAAACGGCAAATACGCGCCTTTGGGCAAGCGTTTTTCTAGCGTGCCGCCATTTTCTAGCCAACGGTCGGGGCGAAACGCCTCTGGCGCGTCATAATAGCGCGGGTCGCGGTGCAACGCATAAATCGGCACAATCACCTCGCGCCCGGCCTTGAGCTGATACCCGCCGATGACCACATCTTCAATCGCCTCACGCGCCGTGAGGTAGGCTGCCGGATACAGCCGCAAGGTCTCTTTGATGATGGCATCGGTGTAGGGCAATTGCGCCAGATCCGCCAACGTAGGGGTGCGTCCGCCCAGCACGCGGTCTAATTCGCCGTGTAGTTTGGCTTCGATTTCGGGGTGCTGCGAAAGCAAATACCACGCCCACGTCAGCGTGTTCGAGGTGGTTTCGTGGCCTGCCAGCATCAGCGTCACCGCTTCGTCGCGGGCCTGCTGGTCGGTCATGCCTGCATTTTTATCGCCGTCGCCATCGCTCGCCAATAGCAGCATCGAAAGCAAATCGCCCTTGTCTTCTTGGCTGGCGCGGCGCTCGGCAATGACGCGCAACACCACGTCTTCGATGGCCTGAATGGCCCATTTGCCGCGCTTGTTACGCGCTGTCGGAACCCACGCTGGTGGGGTAACCACGCGCGTGAATTTGTAATTGCTATTATCTTGCCCAATTTCAACCGCTTTGCGGATGTTTTGCGTGTCTTGCTCGCTCAGTTTTGTGCCAAATAAGGTTTCTGTCACGATGTTGAGGGTCAATTCCATCATGTCTTGGTCAATTGGGCGGGTTTGCCCCGTTTGCCAATCGTGCATGGCTTGCTCGGTCAATTTCACCATCGTGTCGGCGTAGCCCTCGATGCGTTTGGCGTGAAAGGCCGGTTGGGTCAATTTGCGCTGGCGGCGCCAAAATTCGCCGTCGCTGATGATCAAGCCATCGCCCAACATCGGCTTTAGCACCGCCTTGGTCATTTTGGTTTTGTAAAATTTGGCGGCTTGCTCAACCAACACCTCATACATCGTCTCTGGGGTGCTGATCACATACATCGAGATGGGGCCAAATTGAAACGACACCACTGGGCCATACTCACGCCCCAGCCGTATCATCAGGCCCGAAATGTCTTGGCGCATTTCAGACATATGGCGAATGGCGTTTGCCAGCCCAGTTGGGCCGGGTGGCGCGGGGATGGGTTGCGGTTGGGTTGTGAGTGAGGTCATGCCGACATCATAGCCGACGAAGCTTATTTGGGCTTGAGAATGGGCGAAATGAACCCAAAATACCGGTTTGCCCTACGCCTCGATATTGCGAATGCGCGGCGTGAGCAAATTGACCACAATGGGCACGGCCAAGCAAATGACCCCGCCCAGCAAGGCGGGCGTGGTGGGCTGAAATTGTTGCGCCAGTGTGCCCACCAGCAAATTGCCAAAGGGGGCGAGGCCGAGCGAGGCCCACAGCATGTTGCTGATGACGCGCCCGCGATACTCGTTGGGCGTGATCAATTGCACCACTGTGTTGGTCATGCCCCAGCCGATCACGCTGCCCCAGCCAATCAAGGCGATCATGAGCAATGACAGCGGCACGGCCCGCGACAACGCCAGCCCGATCAACCCAATTCCCATGACCAAATGACCGGTGCTGAGCAGCAGCCCTTTGCGTTTGAACTGCCCTGATAAGGTGATGGTGATGGCGGCGATGAGTGCGCCAATCCCTTGTAGGCTGAGCAAGGCGCTGTTGCGTGCCGCCACATCGGCGTCGGTGTCGCCCATTTGCTGCAACACGTCTTTGGCAAACGCCGGAATGAGTTGGATATTTGGATAGCCGACCACGCTTGAGGTCACAATGCCGATGATTAAAACGACCAACAAGGGGTTGCGTAACATATAACGCTGGCCTTCGCGCAGGTCATGCCACATATTGCCACGCTCGGCTTTGATTGGCGTGGCAAAACGTGGGCGGATAGAAAACAGCCCCGCAAGGACAAACAAAAAGCTTACACCGTTGGCAAAAAACGCCCAGCCTTCGCCATTGGTGTCGTGTAATAGCACCATAAACGGCGCCGCCAAGGCCGGGCCAGCCACGCGCGCGAGGTTGAAGATGGTGCTTTGCAACCCAATGGCGCTGGCGAGGGCGTCTTTGCCCACCATTTCATACATCATGGCTTGCCGCGCTGGGATTTCGATGGCGTTGGCTGTGCCCAGCACCAACGCCAGCACGAACAAATGCCAAATCTCGATTCGCCCTGTCAAGGTCAAGGCCGCCAAGATGAACGCCTGAATCATCATCACCATTTGCATGGCGATGACGATTTTGCGCCGTTCGGCCCGTTCAATCCACACTCCCGCCGGTAGGGTGAAGAATAGCGTCGGGAGCGCACTGGCAAACCCGATCAACCCCAAATAAAACGGCTGGTTGGTGATGCGATACGCCAAATAGGGTTGCACGGTGGTTTGCATCCACGTGCCCACCAACGAAATCAATTGCCCCAACAAGAAAATACGAAACTCACGCGATTGAAGCGCAGGAAAACGTGACATAATCGAGGGATTATCGCACTATTAGAGTGCTAAGTGCTAAGTGCTAAGGCGCTTTTACTTAGCACTTAGCACTTAGCACTTAGCACTTAGGACTTAAATGAAAACATTTCAAGCAGTTACGCCGCATATTTGGCGGCTGGGGGTGTGGTTTACGGTCATGCCGGTCAATGTGTGGCTGGTGCGCGAGGACGATGGCTGGACGTTGATTGACGCGGGCGCGAAACCGAATGCCTCGCACATTATCGCTGCCGTGCGGGCGCAATTGGGCGATGCGCCATTGCGACGCATCGCGCTGACGCATGGGCATGTGGATCATGCGGGGTCGCTGTTGGCGCTGGTCGAGGCATTTCCGCAGGCGCAAGTGATGTGCCACCACGAGGAAGCGCCGTATGTGACCGGCGAAAAGCGCTATGCCGATTTGCGTCCGCCGCATCGCTCGTATCGCATGGCCCCAAAATACCCGCCGCAAGCGCCGGGAGTGCAATTTGCCCAACTGCTCGACGATGGCGACATGGTCGGCTCGATGTATGCCGTAGCGACGCCCGGCCACACGCCGGGGCATGTCGCCTATTGGCATCAGGGCGATAACGCGGTCATTTGTGGCGACGCTTTTATCAATCTGTGGGGCATCAGCCCGCCGCTCAATATGTTTTCGAGCAATCTTGAGCAGGTGCAAAAGTCCATCAATTTGATCGGCGAGCTTGAATTTGAGCATTTGCTGCCCAGTCACGGTGGCCCCATTTTGCACAAGGGGCGCGGGCAAGCGCGGCGGCTGCGTTGAGGCACGTCTTAATATCGCGCCGTTGGCGCGACGCCATTCTATACAGCAGGGGCACAATATGCTGTGCCCCTGCCGTTGTTGCGACCGTATTACGACTCAATCCACGCTTTGAGTTGGCCGAGGCCCTCGCGGATGTTTTCGGCACTGATGCCGGAGTAAGACAAGCGCACATATTGGCGAGTTTCGCCGGGCAGCGGGCGGCAAAAGTGTTTGCGGGTGGCAAACGACACACTGGCGTTGTGCAGGGCCGCCGATGCAAATGCGTTGACATCGGTAAAGCCTTTGCGGGCCATCGCGTCGGTGACATCGGGGAATAAATAGAAGGCGTTTTCGGGTTTGTGGCACTTAATGCCTGCAATCTGGTTGAGCAACTCGTGCCCAACATCGCGCCGATGCTGGAGTGTGTCCATCATTTGCTTGACATAAATCAGCGTGTCGGGGTTGCGCAAGCCCTCGACGCCCGCCCATTGCACAAATTGGGTGGTGCAAGATTCGTCGTTTAGGTTGAGTTGCGACATGACACGGATGATTGGCTCTGGCCCAATGGCCCCGCCCAAACGCCAGCCGGTCATGGCGAATTTTTTCGAGAAGGTATACAAAATGACCGTGCGCTCTTGCATGCCCGGCACCGCCGAAAGATAGCACGTCTTTTTGCCGTCGTAGCGAAGCTCGGTATACGCCTCGTCGCTCAACACCCACAAATTATGCTTAATCGCCAACTCGGCAACGGCGTCAACCTCGGCTTGGTCAGACTCGGCGGCGGTTGGGTTTTGGCAGTTGTTGAAAATGAGGAAGCGGGTCTTTGGCGTAATGAGCGACTTGAGGTAATCGAAATCAACCGCGAAGCCGGTGCTGGTAGGC
>JAHBAL020000050.1 GCA_018500105.2 Anaerolineae bacterium | reverse complement strand
CTCATGCCCTGCACAATGCCGCAATCAATCGTCACCTCGTTCCCATTAACCGCCGTGACTTTGGCAAATGGGTCACGCGCCACCCTTGCCCCGCCAAAGACCTGCCGATTTCGATCCCCTTCACATTGTGGCATTTGGTCTCGGTAGATGGCATTGACTCGCGTCGCCACCGCCTCGTGCAGATCGCCATAGGTCGTGCTTGCCGATTTTGTGCGCAGCCAATCAAGCATAAAATACGTCAGTGCGCCGTAGATCGTTCGATCTCCACTCGGCGGGCGATGTTCGCGTGATTCCTCATGGGCGCGGCAACCGGCAATTAACACATGCTGACTATTGCTCGATTCCCATCCACTTGGGCCTAAACTGCGGTTGCTGTTAGTTGTTGCCGCATACCATTCTTCGTCAATCCCATCCGGCAACCGCACCAATGAAGGGTCAATGCGGCGGGTCTGCAAAATGGCGTCATCTAAGGCGCGTGTGCCGCTGCCACTGTGGCAGCAATCGAGCACAACGGTGATGTTATTCCCTTTTTGCTTTGCCAATTTGTCCAACAATCCAGCCAAAGTTTTGTCGGGGATGTCGTAGACGTTGCTCGTGCGCGAATCGTATGGCACAATCGTCTCATCGCGTCCATCGGGTTCAGATTTGCTGCGCGACAGCATTTGTGAGCCGTGTCCGCTAAAGTGAAAGAGAATTTGTGCGCCTTTGGGGATGTCTTGATTTTCGATCAAGAATTCTTTAAAGGTCTTGATGATGGTCGCCCGTTTTGCCTCCTTTTCAGTCAGCATTTTGATCTGTTTGTCAGGCACACCCATCTGCTCGATGAGAAACCGTTTCATCGCCTTCACATCATTCACACAGCCCGACAATTGCCGAATTGCTGTGCCTTCATAGTTAATTCCGACCAATAGTGCCCATAGTTGACTTGCCATATGATCTCCTATCCTTTTATCGTTAGTTTTGAAAATGCCCCCAGTGCTTGGGGAATTGTTGGTGAAATGCCGCGAGCCGAGTGTCGCCATTTAAGCAGGCCGCGCCGGCTCAAATGCGTCAGCAGACACAACAATTATAGTGATTTGCGCCGTCTTGCAATCGTTAAAGTCTAAGTTTGGGACATCATCACAAACTTTGGGGCAGCGCAACCGCTTCAACCAGCAAAATTTGGCGAACGGGTGATATACTTATGCGCTATCGTGTGTATAAATACACACAAAAATCTTTTAATTGTTTAGGACAAAACAGCGTAGATAAATAAACAGGAGTGAAAAATGCTAAAAAAATTGACGATCAACTTTTCAATTGTGGCGGGGTTGCTGACAGCATGTGCCCAACCCACATCCCCGACCCCACCGCCGGCGAATCAACCGCAAGCGGCAAAACCTGTTGCCGCTACCGAACCCAAAGGCGATTTGCGCATTGGCACAGGGTTAAACCTGCCCGCTTCGATGATGGTGACAGTCGGCCAAACTGGCTACAACATGGTCGCCTATGGCGCGGGCGAAATGCTAATGCGTTTGTCGCCCCAACTTAAATTAGAGCCATGGCTGGCAGAAACGGTGACCCCAACCGATGCCAGCACATGGCAAGTGAAGCTGCGCAAGGGGGTTCTTTTTCACGATGGCAACGAGATGAAAGCCCAAGATGTGGCTGATAGTTTTAAACGCAGTTGGGAGAATTTGGCTGGTGCGACAACTTTTATTAGCAAAGATACCAAAGTCTCAGTAAGCGACGACTATACACTGCTTTTTTCAACCCCAAAACCCCAAGGGAACTTTCCATTTGCGCTTGCCAACTGGAATTTTGTGGTCGCAAAACCTGCTGTCAATGAAATTAGCATCATGACGGGCATGTATCGCCCCGTAAAGTTAGAAAAAGATCAAGAATTCACCTTGGAACACTTCGCAAAGCATTGGCAAGGTGGCGGTATGCTCAAGCGGGTTATTGTCAAAAAGATCCCAGATGCAAATGCGCGTGTGCTGGCATTGCAGAGTGGTGATCTCGATATGTTAACCAATGTGGCTCCAGATATTGCCGCGGGCTTGCCTGCTGATATTGAACAGCGTAGCATAGGTGGAACCCGAATGCATTACGTTATTTTGAATCACACCAAAGCCCCATTTAATGATAAGAAAGTGCGAGAAGCAGTGAGTGCAGTGGTTGACCGCGCTGCCTTGCTAAAGGCAACACTGAATGGTCAAGGCGTAGCCGCCGTAAACCTATATCCGCCAAGCACGGGGATCGAGCAGGTTCCGGCTCAACGCACCGATGTTGAAGCCGCAAAAAAACTGTTGGATGAAGCGGGCTGGAGTTTGAACAATGGCGCACGTGAAAAAGAAGGGAAAAAATTGGCGTTTACCATCCACAGCTATCCGGGTCGCCCCGAATTAACCCAAATGGCTGTGGCCATGCAGTCACAGTTAAAATCCGTAGGGATTGAAGTAAAAGTTGATGAAGTAAAAGACATTACCGCGCAAATTAAAGACGGCGATTTTCAAGCCAGCATGTTCTCAATTGGGATTCAAGCCGACCCACAGTATGCGCCTGGGGTGACTTTGGTAAAAGGCGGTTCATTTAACTATGGCGGCTATGCAAATGCTAATATAGAGACGCTGTTTGAGCAACTAAAGGGTGAAGGAGATTTGGCTAAACGCCAAAGCATCGCCAAGCAAATTCAAGAGGTGGTAAAGAGCGATACCCCCAATCTTTATCTTGCAATTCCGCCCCTCATTACGACCTATAAAAAAGGCAAAGTGACAGGCTATATTCAACACCCCGACGATTTGTATATTATTCACAAGGAACTGGGTGTAAATTAAACGAATGGTCGCAGCGGCATTGCGCACATTTGTATCGGGGGCAAGTGTTTTTGCCTTGGTTAGTCTATTTGCCTTTGGGCTAATGGCACTTGCCCCCGGCGACCCAGCACGTATGAGCTTGAGCGCATCCGGGTTGGATACGCCTACCCCTGAAGAAGTAACAGCAAAACGTATCGCGCTCAAACTTGATCAGCCTTGGCCGGTGCGTTACATAAACTGGTTTGTTGGGGTGATGCGTGGTGACTTTGGGACAAGCTATCGCACAGCAAAACCGGTTTATGACATGTATTTAGAGCGCTTACCCGCCACGCTATTATTTGCCGCATGTACCTTAGTCGCAACCCTCGTCATTGCCTTGCCATGCGGCATTTTCTCGGCGCTTTATCGTGGCAAGTGGCAAGATACATCGGTGCAGGTCATGGCCGTGCTTAGTACCGCTGTGCCTAATTTCTGGCTTGCACTCATCTTGATCTTGATTTTTGCCGCCACACTTAATTGGCTACCGGCATTGGGCAGCGCCACGCCAACCGGATTAGTATTGCCTGCCATCGTTGCCGCATTGCCCAATATCGCTACGCAATCCCGGCTGATTCGGGCGGCTACCCTCGATGCACTTTCCCAAGATTATTTGCTAACCGCTTATGCCAAGGGTTTAGGACGTTATCGCGCTATCTTGCGCCATGCCATGCCCAATATTATGGCGAGTGTTTGCACTGCGTTGGCGCTTGAATTA
The DNA here is from genome assembly GCA_018500105.2 of Anaerolineae bacterium. Classification (GTDB taxonomy): domain Bacteria; phylum Chloroflexota; class Anaerolineae; order J036; family Brachytrichaceae; genus AQU-03. Next base: position 1,166 of record JAHBAL020000050.1, on the reverse strand, counting down.
GCTTATTTGCTTACCGGTAGTATTGTTATCGAAACGGTATTTGCCTATCCGGGGGTAGGGCGTTTAGCGGTTGAGGCCGCGTTGATTGGCGATATGCCTGTGCTTGCGATTTGTGTTTTAGCCGCAGCCGGAGTCTATATTTTTTGTAATGGGTTAGCAGACATGGCTTTGGCATGGCTTGACCCGCGCATGACTGCACGCAAATTGTAATGGCACGACGATGAAGATAAAATGGTATGCGTTAACCCTGCTCATGATTGGGGTGGCTGTCACCCTTGGCCCTGTCTTGTGGCCGCATGATCCGCTTGAGCAGAATATTGATCAACGGCTTGCACCTATGTCACTTAAGTCGCCGCTGGGCACAGACCAATTTGGGCGCGACATGCTGGCACGCATTATGGTGGGGGGGCGCTGGTCATTGACTGGAGCCGCCATCGTTAGCTTGGGAACAACGGGGCTGGGATTTGTGTTGGGTGCGATAGCGGCAATAGGGCCGAAATGGCTCGACCACCTCATTCGGCGTTTAACCGAAGTTTTTCAAGCAGTCCCCGGGGTATTGCTCGCCTTGGCCCTAACAGCCTTATTACGCCCGTCGTTTGCCAATTTGCTTCTTGCTTTGGTGCTCACTAATTGGACATGGTACTCTCGCATGTATCGTAATATGATCCGCCAAGCACTCAGCGCCACCCATATTGAGGGGGCACAGGCGTTGGGTGCGTCGTATCTTCACATTGTCACCCGTCATATTTTGCCAAATATTATTAGCCCAGTCATTGTGATTGCCACGCTGAATTTTGGCGCGGTATTGCTCAATGTGTCGGCTTTGTCATTTATTGGCTTGGGTTTGCCGCCCCCTACGCCAGAATGGGGTAATTTAATTAATGAATCGCGCAATTTTTTTCAGCGCGTCCCTTTGCTCATGATCGCGACGGGCTTGTGCATTGCAATCACTGTCTTAAGTGTTAATTTGTTGGGCAATGATCTGCGTGATCAACTTGCAAAAAGGTCAGGATTTTTATAAAAATGACTGATCCTAGCAGCTTTAATAGGGCGCGTTCAAGACCCATCTAAGGCTGTTCAAAAGTCAGCATAGCGCTCAATACGTCATCTCCGCGAACGCGGAGATCCATAACGTTGCAAGCAAAAACGCAACAAACTCGTAAAAT
>JAHBAL020000350.1 GCA_018500105.2 Anaerolineae bacterium | reverse complement strand
GGTTCATTGATTAGCCGATATGCGATGAGTGAAGCAAAATAAAATCTCCATAAAGTTACTTTGGAGCTAGATAGCTTATGATTGTTTAAAGTTTCCCAATGTTCACGTAATTGTGGCTCGTCATTAATGCCAATATGAGGGTGTTTTAAAGAGCGAACTTCATTCTTTAGCTCGAAAAGCATTTTAAAAATAGCACTTTTACCAGCCCCTTTTGCACCCAACACCAAATAAGTATTTACAGAACCCGCTTGTATAAACGCACCAGAGCGATAAAAATAACTACTAAGATGTGTTTCTTGTTGTGCTGCTACTGAGCCGAAATCAATTTCATCAAGGCTAAACATGATGCTTTATTATGACATATAGATGCCTGTAGTGTGTATTAGGATGTGGTGTGTTATATGACTAGCCCCAAATTTTCTTGTCGCTTTAAGTTTATCTTTTCCTAGCTAATACTTTCACGTAAAATAGCCTTATGCGCTGTATCGTAACAGCTATCAAAGTCATCACTTGCGCAACTGCCTGAATTTATGACGTTGCCAAAGTTTGAGCAAACCATTTTGTTGGTGTTAGGGGGGATGAGTGCCGTTGCTTTGATGAGCATCGGCAGCGATAAACTTACCTCGCGCCCGAATAGCGCAGTGGCGCAACCTCTGCAACAGCCTGCGGCACAGCCTTTCTTATACCGTAAATTAGACGCCGATAATGCTGCCATCATTTCCACGCCCAGCTATGCGGTATATCAAATTGGCTCACCTATCTTGGCTCAACCCACGCCAATCCCTGTGCCGCCACCTACAACTGTTGCATCGGGCGGATTGGTGTTGCATAGCCTTGCCAAAAATTATCAAAACCCATTTGCAGGGCAAGCCGCCGAGCGCGTGCGGGATGCGGAACGGGTGACCGTTACGGCAGATCCATTGCCGATTATGGCCGCTGTTGCTACGAATCCCGACCGACCGCGCAGCAGCTCTGACTCGTCACGAAAGACGGGCGCGCCCAAGCCCGATATGCCGGTCGAGATCAGCATCCCCGCCATCAACCTCAGCGCCAATGTGCAAGAAATGGGCGTGGTGAAGATGAAAACTGGCGGTGACACATGGTCCACGCCCAAGGGCCGCGCTGCCGGTTGGCACAACGACTCGGCGCGGCTGGGTGAGCGCGGGAATGTGGTCTTGAACGGGCACAACAACATTGATGGCAAAGTGTTTGAGCGGTTGCAAGAACTGAAGGCGGGCCAAAAAGTGATTTTGCGCAGCAAAACCCGCGAGGTGACGTATGTGTTGTATGACAAAACGTTGTTGTTAGAGCGCGGGCAACCGGCCTCGGTGTTGATGGATCACGCCAAATATTTGTTGCCCACACCCGACGATCGCCTGACGTTGGTGACGTGCTGGCCGAATTGGGACAATTCGCATCGGCTGCTCTGGTTTGCCCGTCCGGTTGATGAGCGTTTTCTGGCGGAATGACTTGAGGTAGCCATGAGCCGTGAGCCGTGAGCTTTAGGGGTTAGAACGGCGTGGCTTTTCGTAAACGTAGACGTAGACGTGAACGTTTACGTCTACGTCTACGTTTACGCGAACCATTTCAAGGCTCAAGGCTCAAAGCTATGCAAGGCTCAAAGCTCATGGCTTACGGCTCATGGCTTCAATATAATACCCCCATGAACCAATCCATCCGCGCCGAGGTATTGCGCCAGCGCGATATTAACAAGGAAACCTTTGTCGAGCCTTGGGCCGAGGCCGGGCTGATGGTGACCGACAGCCCGAACGACCCGCAGCCCGAATTGCAACTCGATGCGCAAGGTCGCGTCGTTTCGCTCGATGGTAAAGCCCGCGCCGAGTTTGACGTGATTGACACCTTTATTGCCGATCACGCGCTCGACCTGAGTGCGGCGGCAGAGGCGATGAACACGCCCAGCCTCAAGATCGCCCACATGCTGGCCGATATCAATGTGCCTGCGCCAGTCGTTCGCCGCCTCGCCAACGGTTGCACGCCCGCCAAACTATGCGACATTATGCGTCACATGAATGTGCTGGAAATGATGATGGGGCTGGCAAAAATGCGGGTGCGCCGCCAGCCCGCCAACCAAGCGCATGTCACCAATCGGCGCGAAAATCCGGCTTTGCTGGCCGCCGATGCCGCCGAGGCTACCTTGCGCGGCTTTGCCGAGGTCGAGACGACGGTGGGTATTGCTCGTATGGCCCCATTAAACGCGCTGGCGATTTTGGTGGGCACGCAAACCGGCGCGGCAGGCGTGCTGACCCAATGCGCCATCGAAGAAAGCATGGGATTACGGCTGGCGATGAAGGGTCTGACCAGTTATGCCGAAACGCTCTCGGTGTATGGCACGGAGCGTTCATTCATTGATGGCGACGATACCCCTTGGAGCAAAGGTTTCCTCGCCAGTGCCTACGCCTCACGCGGTGTCAAAATTCGATTCACCAGCGGAACCGGCAGCGAGGCGCTGATGGGCAGTTCTGAAGGGCGCTCGATGCTCTACCTTGAAGCGCGGTGTTTGTGTGTGACACGCGGGGCGGGCAGCCAAGGGGTGCAAAATGGCTCGATTTCGTGCATCGCCTTGCCCGAAAGTTTGCCCGGGGGCGTGCGGGCGGTGCTGGCCGAGAATTTGCTGGCAGCCATGTTGGGGTTAGAGGTCGCCAGTGGCAACGACGCGCTGGCCTCGCACTCGCAAATTCGCAAATCGGCCAAGCTGATGTTGCAATTTATCCCCGGCACCGACTTCATTTTTAGCGGCTATAGCGCCGTGCCGCGCCGCGATAATATGTTCGGCGGCGGCAATTTTGATGCCGAAGATTTTGACGACTACAACGTGTTGCAACGCGATATGCAGGTGCTGTCTCTTATACACATCT
>JAHBAL020000432.1 GCA_018500105.2 Anaerolineae bacterium | reverse complement strand
AGATGTGTATAAGAGACAGGTCAACCCATAGGTAAATTTTTTCATAATCTTCTCGAACTCCTCTTTAAAAGTTTTTGAACGGCTGTTAAAGCATTGTTAAGCTCAACATTAACCAATCATGATTTTACACGATTATTGCGTATCTAAAAACTTTTTAAGTAAACACAAACTAAAAATAGGAGAGGATGAGCAATGTAGCGCATCTATCTAACAACCGTAATTGACATACAATAGTGACATGAGCAGTCTTGGTTACATCCTCAAGCGCCACCGTGAGCGCAAACATTACACCCAGCAAGAAGTCATTGAGAAAAGCGGCTTAGACCGCAGTTCAAGCTACATCAGCAGCCTCGAAACCAACAAAACCAGCCCGACTTTAGATGAATTAGAGGCATTGGCGGTGCTGTATAGCACCACTGTTTTCGATATTTTGAGCGAAATCAAGGGCATTGACAAAGAATGGAGCTTCACACCCAACCCCGATATTCAGCTTATGTTCAGCTTTTACAACGCGCTCAGTGCCGAACGCAAGAAAATTGCGCTCGAATTTTGTCAATTTTTGGCCGAAAAGCAGATGATGGAGAAGCGCGGCCAATGATGAATTATGAATGATGAGTTATGAGTTATGAATCCATAATCTATAATTCATAATTCATCATTCATAATTCATAACTCATCATTAACTCATCATTCATAATTTTGCACCAATGGCCGCCATCGCGACGGTTTCGGCGATTTCGCTGAGTGCGCCGTAGGTGTCGCCAGTGAGGCCGCCGAGTTGTGCGACCCAACGGCGGCACAGCCAGCGCGATACCAGCCACACCAATGCAATGCAAATGGCGGCGCGGGTCAATGGCAGCCATGCCGCCGCCAAATCATGCCCAATTGTCATGATGACGGCAGTCATGAGCAACATTTGCGCGGTAGCAAGGGCAACATCTCGGCGCTGCACCAGTTCATGAAAACTTTTGCCCAAGCCGCCGCCACGAGCGGGCGGGTAAAAGGCGATGCCGTAAAGGTCGGCCCAACGTGCCACAATGGGCGCAAGCAACGCCGCCCGCCACCAATCATCACCCGCCGCATTCAAAAACGCCACCTTGAGCAAAAAAACGGCGATCAATGCCATCGCCCCCATCGCACCGATGCGGCTATCCTTCATAATTTCAAGCATTCGCTCGCGGCTGCGCCAACTCATCGTCGCGTCAAAGGTGTCAGACAAACCATCCAAATGCAGCCCCGACGTGATCATGGCGCTGACGACCACCACCAGCACAGCCCGCACCAATGGGTCCCACAGCCGGCCAGCCGCCCAGCCCACCGCCAGCGTAATAAGGCCAATAATCAAGCCCACCAGCGGAAACCAGCGCATTGAGCGGGTAATGCTACGACTGAAGTCGTCATCTTGCGCCGTCCCACCGGGCAGCGGGATGATAGTCAAAAACCGAATGGCAACAGCGAGTTGGGAAAACATCTTTTAGTTGTGGCAGTGGATAGTGGATAGTGGATAGTGATAGTGAATAGTGAATAGTAATAGTGGATAGTTTCGGATTTCAACTATCCACTATCACTATCCACTATCCACCACTATCCACTATCCACTCACGATCAACTACCTTCGATTGACATAGCGCAAAATGGTGGTGCTGGGGTAACAATCTACGGCGGTGATGCTGCCGAGGTCGCAGCACCAGCGCCAGTGTTGATCGAGCGGAGTGGACATTAAATGACACAGCATGGCTTGAATGGGGCCGGCATGGGTGACAATGACGATGCGCTGGTTGGGAAATTGCGTTCCTAGCTGTTGCCAAGCCGCCTGCACCCGCGCCGACATCGCGGCCAATGATTCGCCGCCTTGCGGGGCCGTATTGAAGGCATCGGCAAAGCGGGCACGGGCGTTGTCGGGGTAACGCTGCATGACCTCTCGGTAAGTCAGGCCCTCCCAATCGCCGTGATCAGTCTCGCGCCAAGCGAGATCGCACACCAGCGGCGTGCCGCGTTTGCCTGCGATTGCCCGTGCGGTGGCCTCGGTGCGGTCAAGGCCGGTATGCACAATGACATCAATTCGCCGCGCCGAGAAATATCGCGCCAACACCTCGGCTTGCCGCGCCCCATACGCCGTCAATGTGCGATTTGAGCGCCCCATATAGCGCCGCGACAAATTCCAATCGGTTTGTCCATGCCGCACAAAACACACACTGCGCGGAATCGCCATCTTAGCTTACCCCGATATCCCACGCCGATTCGAGATCTTTGGCTGAATAACGCCGGAATGCAATTACCGTGTTAGTGCGTTGGATGCCTTGAATTTTGGCGAGCTGCCCGGGGATCGCGTCGTCGAGTTGGTCATGGTTTTCGAGACGAATGATGGCGATCAAATCATGTTCGCCGGTAATGCTGTAGACCTCAGATACATTTGGAATATTGGCGATCTCTTGCGCAACATTGCCGATGTAATTCGGCAGGGTATTGATTAGGACAAAAGCTGTGAGCATGGGGTGATTATAGATGAGTAACGAGTAACGAGTAACGAGTAATGAGTCACTACTCGTTACTCGTTACTCGTCATTCATTACTCGTCACTCGTCACTCATATAATGCCTAACACGATGTTCGAAATCGTCACCAATTTACACGCACACACCCCCTATTCTGATGGCGAGGGCTGGCACAGGGAGATTGTGGCGGCGGCGGGCGAGGCCGGGCTAAACGCGGTGGCGGTAACCGACCACAATGTCTTTGTGCATGGGGTCGAGGGGTATTACGACGGTGTGATGCTGCTGGTAGGCGAGGAGGTGCATGACTGTATGCGCCGCCCGCAAAGCAACCACTGCCTCATTTATGGGGCCGATGACGGCCTTAGCCCGCACGCCGCCCAGCCGCAAAAACTGCTTGATACAGTGAAACAGCGCGAAGGCATGGCCTTTGCTGCCCATCCCTACGATTACGCCAGCCCGATTGACTATGACCTTGGCGGCTACCCTTGGACAGAATGGGAGGTGAAGGGTTTAACCGGCATTGAAATTTGGAACTACATGACTGAATTTAAACGCCGTTTGGTCAATTTGCCCATCGCCGCGCTGGCGATCTATTTCCCGTCGTTGTTTATTTGGGGGCCATTTAAAGAAACACTGCGCAAATGGGATGAGCTAACCGCCAATGGTCAGCGCGTGGTGGCAATCGGCAACGCCGACGCCCACGCGGCGAAGGTGCATAAAGCGTTTATCAAACGAGTCATCTTCGACTACAATTATCTATTTCGCTGCGTCAACACCCATGTGCTGATTGACAAACCCATCACCAAAAACTTTGAGCGCGACAAAAAAATGCTCTACAGCGCCCTCGGCGCAGGCCACTGTTTTGTCGGCTACGATCTCATTGCCCCCACCAAGGGCTTTGGCTTTAACGCCCGTAGCGGCTCAGACACATTTATGATGGGCGATGAATTTAAGCGGCGCGGTGCGGTCACTTTTCAGATCAAATGCCCCGCCATCGGCAGTATTCGGCTATTGCGCAATGGGCGCGTCATTGCCAGCAGCTTAGGCCGTGAACTTGAATTTCACACCGTTGAGCCGGGCGTATATCGCGTCGAAATCTATCGCCCATTTCGCTTGCTCAATCGCGGATGGATTTTTAGCAACCCAATTTACGTGCGTTGAGAAATTGTAGAAATTGGGTTTCTTTCAGAAACCCAATTTCTTTTCCAATTCACTCACTACCCCCGACCACGGGTGGGGCGAGACACCAGCGGGCGCTGGCCGAATTTGGGGCCACGCGCAACGGGCTTGGCGGGCGCATCCGGGCGAGCGGGTTTGCGATCGAGGCTAGGACGCGCTGCCGGACGCGCCGATGGGCGCGGCGGAGAAAAATCACGAACTGGCACATCAGGTTGCGGCATGGCTGGCTTGGGTGGCTCAGAATAGTTGAAACCCTCCAACTTTTGCCGTGCAATGCTTTTGCCCAGCGTCCGTTCAATATCACGCACCATCTGCATATCTTCGGGTGTAATCAGCGTAAAGGCATCGCCTTCGCGCTCAGCGCGTCCGGTGCGACCAATGCGGTGAATATAATCATCGGGCGAAGCCGGAATATCGTAATTAATGACATGCGACACGGTTTCGATGTCTAGACCACGTGCGGCAATATCCGTTGCCACCAACACTTGAAATTTACCTTTCTTAAAGCCCTCGAGCGCACGCTGACGCTGATTTTGGGTGCGGTCGCTGTGCAGCGCCGCCGACTCAAAGCCAAGGCGGGTAAGCTGCCCCGCCACGCGGTCGGCCTTGTGCTTGGTGCGAGTAAATACCAAAAGCGAAAATGGGTTGTGCTTCTTGATCAATTCGACCAGCAAATTGGTCTTAAGGTGTTGCGGCACGGGGTAAAGCGCATGGCTGACCGTGCTGGCAGCGCGGTTGATGCTCACGCTCACC
>JAHBAL020000430.1 GCA_018500105.2 Anaerolineae bacterium | reverse complement strand
GTGCACAAAGAACTCAAAGATTTATATCCGAAAGCCTTCTTTTCTTTGTGTCCTTCGTGCACTTTGTGGTGAAATACTTGCCTTGTGCGTAAGGTGAGAATTTAAAATGGAAAATGGGGGCTGATCTGAATATGCTACGATTCAGCCCAGTTCCTAAACTCAAGGCTTACAGCTTACCAACATGATCTCACCAACCGTATTTATCCATTCACATGCCATCGTCGAGCCGGGCGCGACAGTGGGCGCAGGCACGCGGGTGTGGGCGTGGGCGCATGTGCTGCCCGGCGCCGTCATTGGCGACGATTGCAATATCTGCGATCACTGCTTCATCGAAAATGACGTCATCATCGGCGACCGCGTCACCATCAAATGCGGCATTTACTTATGGGATGGCGCTCGGATTGGCAACGATGTGCACTTGGGGCCGAATGTCGTCTTTACCAACGACGTTTATCCGCGCAGCAAACAGGCGTTCGAAGTGGGGATCACCATTGTGCAAGATGGGGCGAGTGTGGGCGCAAATAGCACGTTGCTGCCCGGCATCACCATTGGGCATTCGGCCTTGGTCGGGGCGGGCAGCGTTGTCACCCGCAATGTGCCAGCATTCGCACTTGTGCGCGGCAACCCCGCCCGCCGCGTCGGCTGGGTGTGCGCCTGCGGGCAAAAAATGCCCCTCTCCGCCACCCATCGCCATCACACCTGCGACTGTGGCCGCCACTACGAATGGGTCAATGACGAGGTGATGCTGAGTCCTAAGATTGACGACGCATGACAGCACATAAACAACACCTAGCCAAACTTTTTAGCACGCTGCACATGCAGCGTCCGCATAATCTGCCTGCCATGGGTCAGCACAAGGGTGAGCATGATGACGAGCGCAATCATCAAAGGGATGTAATCAATAAACATCACCTTGCTTGCCAGCTCGGGGTAGTTACGATGCACATGTTCTAGCAGCGGGCGCAGAATTGCCAAATAGAAAAACAGCATATCGGCAATTTCGAGCACGATCATCAGCAGCCGCGTGAGCAGTGTCCAATAGCCGCGGCGCAGCACCCACAAGTTTACGCCAACCATGCCTATGCTACAGAGCAGAAAGCCCAGCAGCCACTGTGCCGGCACGGCTATCACCGCGCCGGGGTTGACCAGATCAAAGCGTGTGGTCAGGCCACCCACCCACAAAAAGTAAAGCGTGGCAAAGGCAGTAATGGCCCCAAATGCGCTTTCCATAATCATCTCTATGCGGTCCAGTCCGCGGCCTGCTTCCAGCGGCGGCAGTGCGGCTGGATCAAAGGCGGCAGGCTTACCCAGCGTTGCCCCGCTGTGCTGCAAAACAGCAAAGATCAACACGGTAATCGCGGTGAAAGTGAGTGTGGCCTGTAATGCCTGCGCCGCAGCCTGAATGCCCATGCTAATCATAGATTTCCCCGATGAGCCTGCCACCGCCTCAAATAGGCTAAAGATGATCATGAGCGTTGGCACTACCCCCCAGCCCGTGTGCAGTAGGCGCATCATGCTGGGGTATAGCTCTGGACCCACCAAATATTGTTTGCTGCCATAGTTCTGCGCCAGTTTGCGCGGATCGCCCATTTCACGAAGCACTGTGTGCACCTGCGCCTCGCTCGGCTCGGAACCAAAGCGGTCGTCCAGTTGGTCGGCGATTTGCGAGTGCAGCTCTTTTTCAATTTCGTCGCGCTCGGCTTCGGGCATCTGGCGGCCCACTTGTTGCACATAACGAGCGACCCATTCGTTCACTTTTGAGTTGTTGTTCATGATTCTTGCTCCTGTTCTTGTTCTGCTGACATAAGCTGTTCCATCACACGCACGGTGCTGTGCCATTCAGCCAGCATGCTGGCCAGCACGCTACGACCGTAATCATTCAGTTGGTAATATTTGCGCGGGCGGGCTTCTGTGATTTCCCAGTTGCTTTGCAACAGCCCTTGTTTCTCCAGCCGCCGCAGTAGCGGGTAAAGCGTGCCCTCCTCAAGGTCCAGCCCGCGCTCGCCAAGGAGGCGAATCAGGTCATAGCCATAGCGCGGTTGGCTGAGCTGGCCGAGCACAGCCAGCACCACCACCCCGCGCCGTAGCTCCTGCTTTAGCGAATTGATGTGATCTTCAAGTTCGTTCATACCTATGTATCATCTCTTACTGTGTGATACACAGTTTATACAGTATGTCGCACAGTATGTCAATAGGTTTTTTCTGAGAGTTTACTGAGAATCTGTGACAAAGAATAACTTCGTGCCTGCGTGTTTTTTGTTTTGAGATGTGTGCAAGAGGTAATTGTTCATGGCGACAGTAGCACAAGAAATTGTGATTCTTGATTCTTGATTCTTGATTCTTGATTCTTAATTCTTGATTCTTGATTCTTAATTCTTGATTCTTGATTCTTAATTCTTGGTTCTTGGTTCTTGGTTCTTGGTTCTTGGTTCTTGCATAATATCTACATGAAAGACTACAATCGCGCATGGCTGGCGACGCTGATTTTTTTTGCCGGATATTACGCACTCATCTTACCGTTGCCGCGCTATTTGGTCAGCATCGGCCTGCCCGACTGGCAAATCGGCCTAATCTTGGGCGCAACGGTGGCGGCTTCGCTCATCTTCCGCTCGCTCACCGGCACATTGGTAGACAGCATCGGCACTCGTCCGGTGCTAATTTTTGGTGCGATAGCCCTCATTATCGGCGCTGGTGGTGTGCCGCTCACCACCTTTGCGCCGTTCTTGTTTGTTTTGCGCATGTTTCAAGCGATCGGTTATGTCACCTTCACCACGGCAGGCACGGCCCTCGTCAGCCTGCTCTCGACCAGCAATAATCGTGGGCGACGCTTGGCGCTATTTGCCGTGTCGGCCAATGTTGCTATGGCTTTGGTCCCAGCAGGGCTAGATTTTTGTCTGCGTAACGAGATTTTGAACCTCGCCAGCGCATTTTGGTTTATTGCCTTCATGGCGCTGTTGGCCTTGCTCATCGTCGCCAATATCGCCGAATTTAATCATACGCGCCAGCCGCTCAAACTCACGCGGTTGTGGGTTTTTCCGCGCCCCTTGTGGATGCCCATGCTCACCATGATGTTGCTGGGCATGGGTTACTGCTCGTTTTTTCAATTTTTTACCCTATTGGCAGACCGACGCGGTGTGCAACCAGCAGGCATGTTATTCACCGCCTATGGCATCGCCATCATTGTGGCGAGGCTCACGCTGGGGCGCTATATTGATCGCGTCTCTTTTCGAGTCATGATGTTCGCCTCGATGGCGGTCACCGTCATCGGCGTATTGTGCGCGGCGTTTGGCACAACTGCCCCCGCACTCATCACCGCCGCCGCGCTGATTGGCGGGTCTGGCGGGCTTTTTCACCCCGCGCTTATTGCGCACCATGTCATGGTGCTGCCTGATCAACAAGGCCGCGCCACCGCCTCGGCCTTTTTCGGTTTCGATCTCAGCACCGGCGTTGGGGCATGGTTATTGGGCATTGTGCTGGATTTGGCCGGCTTGACCGCCATGTATCTCGTTGCGGCCTTCATCGTCTCGCTCAGCGCCTTCGTCATTCCGTCGCTTGTGCGCCAGCGAGCGAAAATCGTTGCAAACGCCTAAACCCAAAATTTTTTGCATCATCTGTCACTTCACTTCACTTTCACCTCGCTGTTGCATCATTACATCACTTCTTCCAAGTTGGTGCGAAAATTTGATTGGGAAACGACTAATACAAATAGCGTCGCCCTTACACCAGCCATGTCAAGCTGCCGATTTTGGAAAATTGCACCGGTTTACCCAAAGCAAGTATCTAAAATCGGCGAAGCCTTTTTTCTGGGGTAAGTGTCACTCAATTAACTAAAAAACTATGTGTGGAATTGTTGGATACATCGGCCCGCAAGCGGCTGTGCCTGTGGTCATTAGTGGCCTACGCAAACTCGAATATCGCGGCTATGATTCAGCCGGTATCGCCAAAATCAACCCCGATAGCGGCAAATTTGAAATTCAACGCGCCGTCGGCAAGTTGATCAACCTCGAACGCAAATTGTCGGATGCCGACCACGCGCCGCACGAGCGCCTGAATGTGGCGATGGGGCATACGCGCTGGGCCACTCACGGCTCGGTCACCGAACGCAATGCCCATCCGCACGTCAGCATGAGCGGCAACATTGCCATTGTGCAAAACGGCATCGTCGAAAATTTTCTTGAGCTAAAGCACGATTTGCAGGCCGAGGGCGTGGTATTTACCAGCGAAACCGATACCGAAGTGATTGTGCAATTGGTCGAAAAATTCATTCACGCTGGCAGCGATTTTGAAAAAGCCGTCCACATGGCGCTGGCCCAATTGCGCGGCTCGTCGGCAGTGGTGCTGCTCAATTTGGCCGAACCCGGCACCATGATCGCGGCTCGTTTGGGCAATGCGGGCGGCGTGGTGGTCGGCCTCGGCGATGGCGAGGTATTGGTGGCCTCAGATGTGCCGGGCGTGCTCGAATGCACGCGCAAAGTGTTGTTCCTCGACAGCCACGAAGTGGTGATCGCCAAAGTCGGTGACGTAAAAGTTCGGCGCTTAAACGGCGAACGGGTGAACAAAGAAGTTCACACCATCGCGTGGGACCCTGTGGCAGCCGAAAAGGGCGAATATCGCCACTTTATGCAAAAAGAAATCTTCGAGCAAGCCCGCGCCATTACCGATACCATTCGCGGGCGGGTGGATTTTGAGCAAGGCAAAGTGTTGCTCGAAGGCATGAAAGCGGGGCCATTGCCACGCAAAATTTTCTCCATCGGCATGGGCACAAGCTCAATTTCGACCATGATCGGCAAATTTATGATCGAAAATTTGGCGCGTGTGCCAGTCGAAGTGGATTACGCCAGCGAATTTCGCTACCGCGATCCACTCATCACCCCGGACGATGTGGTGATGGGCATCACCCAATCGGGCGAAACCGCCGACACGCTGGCCGCCATGCAAGAAGGCCGCGACAAAAAAGCGCGGGTGTGGGCCATCGTCAACGCCATTGGCTCGCAGGCCCAGCGTGTGTCCGATGGCAATATCACCATGCGGTCTGGCCCCGAAATCAGCGTAGCCAGCACCAAGGCGTTTACGACATCGGTGGTGGATCAATATTTGCTGGCGTGTTGGCTCGCTCAACAAACCCAACACGGGCTACCCCACACCGCCATCAGCGACCTCATGCACTTGCCCGGCTTGGTCAGCAAAATGTTGGAGAAAAACAATATTTATGACGATCTCGCCAATATTTTTCACCTACGCGAACATTTCCTGTATTTAGGGCGCGGCATCAATTACCCAGTGGCGCTCGAAGGGGCGCTCAAGATGAAGGAGATCAGCTATATTCACGCCGAGGGCTACCCGGCAGGCGAAATGAAGCACGGCCCGATTGCGCTGATTGACGAGAATATGCCGGTGGTGTGCATTTGTATTCGTGACAATGTGTATGAAAAAATGGTGTCGCAGGTCGAGCAAGTGCGTGCGCGGCATGGCACAGTGATCGCTGTCGCCACCGAGGGCGATACCGATATTGCCAAAAAGGCCGATCACGTCATTTATGTGCCTGAATGCCCGCCGCTACTCTCGCCCGTCCTCACCGCCATCCCCATGCAACGTTTGGCTTACCACATGGCGCTGCGTCGCGGCTGCGATGTTGACCAACCTCGCAACCTCGCCAAGAGCGTGACGGTGGAGTAATAGAACCAAGAGCCAAGAACCAAGAACCAAGAACCAAGAATCAAGAACCAAGAATCAAGAACCAAGAATACAGATTGTAGATTACAAATTACAGGGTTTTAAGACAGGTGGTCTTTATCTTTAATCTGAAATCTTGGCTCTTGGTTCTTGGCTCTTGGCTCTTTTTAAGCCCCCCCCAACGGCGCACCGTGTTGGGTGTAAGTCTTGAGCAAAGATTCGATCTGCTTAAGGTAAAGCCGATCAATTTGGGCACGCAAGGTTTGCGCGAGGAAATAATGCGCCCGCACATCGCCGGGAGCGATCTCGTTGGCACGGCGCAATTCGCTTGCCGCCTGATCAAGCTTAGCATCGTTGCCAGCCAAAAACAACACCCGCCCCAAATGATAGTGCGCCTGAAAATCATTGCCCGATTTTGGCGACGATTTCGCAGTTGCCAACTCGCCCAGCCAAGTTAGCGCTTCAACATAATCCCCATATGCCGAGCAAGCAATGCCCAAATTCAAACGCACATGCCAGCGCAAACCGTTTGGATCAAATGCTGCGCCATCGTCGCTGCGCAAAATATCATCGGGCAATTTGATGGCGTTGCGCAATGTCGCGGCAATTTGGCGCAATGGGCTTTGCCGAATCTCATTCGCCATGATCACTGCCTGATTATGAACCGTGCTCAAAAATACTGGGCGCTGATCGCTGTGAACTGGCGTCGTGCGGGCGCTGGGCAATAGCTCATCTTGATACGCCTCGTGGAGCGCCTCGCGCAGTTGGCTGAGCGTCAAACTCATCCCCGCCTGATCCAAAACATCCACCAACATCGTCGTTAAGCGCCCGCGATAGGTGGTGGCAATATTGAGTGGGTCGCTGCCCTGAATTTTGATTTCGAGCGTGCGAGCATGGGCATGGTCTTCGGGTGGATGCGCATAAATGCTCATGGCCCCGACGGTGAGCGCGGCGGCGTGCTTGTGCCATGCGTCGCGGCTGCTAAAACGCGGCTGTAAACGCGGCTTGATGACTTGCTTGACCGAGCGCCCGCTGGCATATTTGGCGTGATCGCTTTCAAAACCCGCATCAAAAATGGTGATCAGATTGGCCGAAGTATCGCCTGCATATTTCGCCAATTCATCAAGCGAAATTTCACGCACGTCACCGCATCGCCCATCCACCGGAATAATCGTGGGCAACGCGTCTTGGTCGGTCGCGCCATGCCCGGCAAAATAAAACACACACGGACGCTCACGTGAAATAGCGGTCAAAAGCTTAAATTTGGTCAAAATGGCGTCGCGGCTGGCCTGATCGTCAACCAACTCGGTGATATCTTCGGCCTGAAAACCCCAGCGCTGAATGAGCACATCACGCATGGCTGCCACGTCATTTTTGGACCCGCGCAGGCGTGGCAAGTCTTTGCAATGATATTGGTTGATACCGACCAACAAAGCATGACGGCGGCTTTGCGACAACCGGTCGAGCAACGCCATAAGTGGCGCAACCGAAAAGCGATCTTCTACCGATGCGACTTCGGCATATTGACGCATGGCGCGGGTGGCCTCAGCATATTGCCCATACACGAGGTGGGTATAGGCCAATTCAAACAACGCCGGCGCACGTTTGTTTGGCGCAAATTCACTTGCCGCCTGTTTCAGCGCGGCGATGGCCTCGACATAGGCGTGCTTTTCAATAAACGCCCGCCCAAACGCCAAATGATAGGCGGGGAAAGCCGCTGAGAGGGTAGCCCTGATTTTTTGATAGTGCTGCACCAGTTGTGTCAAGCCCCATTCGGGCCATGTTTGCCGCTGCGAAAATTCGTAGGCTTGCAAAATCGGATCATCGGGATGCGAATCGTGCCCATTGCCAATGCTGTGGCTATGCGCCTGCGTGCCAAGCCACAGCGCATATTGGCGCACCCACGCCGAATGCTCGTGTCGCAAGTGGGTGGCCCACCAAATATCGAGCACCCGAATCGCGGCGGCATAATTGCGCTGTTTTGCCAATAACACACCCAACATAAATTCAGCATCGGGCGAAATGACATGTTGCACCGCTTTGCCCTCTGCCAGCAATGTCTTGAGATACATCACCGCATCTTCGATGGCGGCTTCATCTTGCAGCGCCAACGCCGCCTTTGCCATGCCCATGCAAATTTCGACCTGCACCGACGTGTTAACGCGCAAGGTCTGGGCCAATGCCAACGCATCGCCATATACCGCCGATGCCGATTTAAAACAGTCAATGTCATTGGTGAGTTGCCCCAGCCAATAGATCTGCTTGCCAATATCAATTTGGCGCGTCAAACTATCGGGCAATGGGGCCGGCTCGGCGACAGCCGCACCATTTTGCAAGGCATGGGGTCGCCATGTCTCTGGCTTAGGGTAATTTTGGCGAATTGGGCGGATACTTGACATATTAAGACTCTTCATTTTGACGCAGTTTGCACAAACACTACGCACGCGAAACAGCAACAATTATAGTTGCAAAGATACATAAGAGTATATTATTGACCCACGTGTCAATGACATCCGCCAAAAGTAGGAAGTCGCAAAATCTAAGGGCTGACGGCAGAAACGAGGTGACGTTTAGCTGTGTAATTGGTCGGGCTTTGGATGGAAAAATTTGAAGATTGACCATCAACGCGCCCATTGCGCGTAATAATCTTGCCAAGCCTGCCAAATACGGGCGGGCAAAAATTCGGCAATGGCACGCCGCCGCCCTGCCACGCCCATGCGTTGCCGCAAGTCGGCATCATCCAGCAGCCGTAGCAGCGCCTCGGTCAAAGCCGCCACATCGCCAATCGGCACAAGCAGCCCCGTCTCGCCATTCACCACCGCATCCACCACGCCAGTAGCAACCGTGCCCACCACCGGCACTTCGCACATGCTGGCCTCTAGCGGTGAAATCGGAAAGCCCTCCCGATAGGTTGGCAAGGCGAAGACATCCATCGCTGGGTAATAGGGCGCGACATCGGCGACCCAACCAGTGCCATACACACCCGATTGGGCCGAGTCGGCCAGCGCCGCATGTAAATATTGCACCACCGTCGGGTCGAGCGGGTCGCCATTTTCAAATGTGCCAACCAGCAACAAGCATACATTCGGGCGGGTTTGCCGAATTTGGCGAAACGCCGCCACCAATTCGCCAATGCCTTTGTCGCGCACAAACCGCCCGACAAAGCCAATCACCAGCGCATCGGCGGGGATGCCGAGCCGTTGGCGCAACGCCAACCAATGCGTTTCGTTTTGAGGCGACATTTGCTGCGATAAACGTCGCGGCAAATGCCGCTCAGCGATCACGCCGCTGGCTGAGCCAGACGCCAAAACCAATGTCTTGCCCATCTCGGCAAACCCGCCCGCCACATATTTTTGGCGCAGGCTATGGCTGACGCACACCACCCGATGCGCACACGCCACGCAAATGCGCTCGGTCAAGGTCATGATGCGCCGCCGCAAGCCGTGCAATGTCTCGAGCCGCAGGCCATGCAAAACATAGGTGCGCAGCCGAACGCCCAGCAGCCAAGCTGCGATCATGCCCAGCAGCCCGGCCTTGGGCGTGCCAGCCGTCACGGCATCGGGGCGCAAATCGCGCAGCACACGCCACAATTGCCACAACGACTTTGCATCGGCCAGCGGCGAAATCTCGCGTTGCATCGGCACGCCAATGGTGCGGATGCCCTCGATTGCCCCCACTTGGTCGAGCAGCGGTTCGGGCGAGGTGATGAGAATGACGTCGTGCCCACATTCGCGCAAATACGCCAAATGCCCGACCAAAAACGCCTTGGCTGTGATGGGAACAGTGACAATATAGACGATTTTCATGGTTTTGCGCCGCAAACTTGCTCAAAAAACGCCAAACGGGCCGCCTCTTTGACCGGCGTGTCAACATGTTTGACCGCCTCGTAGGGCACGCGCTTGCCTTTCCACGCCTGCACAAATGCCTCGATTTCAGCCACATGCGGCAAAATATTGTTTTCGCGGTTGGGCAATTGCAACATAAAAGACGCACCTTGCGGAAAATCGGTATCGGTATAGGCCGAAATCATCGGCAAGCCATAGGCAAAATATTCACGCACTTTAAGCGGGCACGCCTCGTCCATTTGTTTGCGATGCAGCGCCATTGTGCCCACCGCAATATCGGCGTTGTACATCAGTTGGTCATATTGAGGCTTGGTCAGCCGCCCGTGCAAATGGATATTTGGCGGCACATCGCCGCGCTTTTCCAGCCCCGTTTGCCCGATCACATCCACTTGCCAAGTTGGAAAAGCCTGCGCAAGATCGAGCAACGACTCGACGCCATTCCAAGGCGCGTGATTCAGCGCGATGAAAATGAGGCGCGGGTTGGGGTTGTTGGGCGCGGGGCGGCGCTCATATTGGCTCATGTCAATCGAGTTCGCCATCACCAACGTGGGTTTGTTGAATTGGGTAAAGTTGCGAGCAATGGCGTGCGTGGTCGCCACTAATCCGGTTGCTGCGTTCAATGTCCAGCCCCGCGTCAGTTTGTGAAACCAAAATTGCAGGCGCGGCAACATGGTGCGATATTCGCTCAAATCGTCGCTGTTTAACTCTAAGAATGTCGGCACACGCTGCATCAGCCCAGTTTGGCGCGGGTAATACGAGCCAAACCGCATATACACCATGTCTGGCTTGGCCTCGGCCAATTGGCGAAAAATGCCGGGCGCAGCGCGAAAACGCGCAATATGCCCGGGCGCAGCCCACAACGGCGTAAATGGCACGTGCGCCAATTCTTCGCTCACATTGGGGTTGCTCGCCAACGCATACCAACGCACCTCATGCCCGGCCTGCCGCCAATAGGCCATTTGCCCCAACACCTTGCGAAAAATGCCATTCGCCGCGTCGCTTGGGTCAGGAAACCCCATAGTGAGATATGCGATTCTCATAAGTGCAAAGTGCAAAGTGCAAAGTGCAAAGTGGAAAGTGCTAAGTCCTAAGTCCTAAGTCCTAAGTTCTAAGTGGAAGTTGAGAGACTCGTTACTCATCACTCATTACTTAGCACTTAGCACTTAGCACTTTTCACTTCTTCCTATCGCACCACTTCCCACGCCAGATGCTGAATTTCGGGCATGATGAGTTTGTCCATCGCCACTTGCACGGCGTTGGGTGAGCCGGGCATAGAGAAGATGAGCCGCCCGCGATACGTGCCTGCCGTTGCCCGCGAGAGCATGGCGGCGGCGCCGACTTCGGCATAGCTCAACATGCGGAACAGTTCGCCGAAGCCCGGCATGACCTTTTCGAGCTTGCGCGAGAGCGCGTCGTAGGTGGTGTCACGCGGGGCAATGCCTGTGCCGCCAGTAAAAAGCAGCATACGCGCCTCAGTTTGCTCGACAATTTGATCGAGCAGCGTCGTGATTTGGGCCGGTTCGTCTTTGACGATGGCGCGAAAAACCACGCGATGCCCGCCGCTGGTGATGCGCTCGGCGATCAAATCGCCGCCGGTGTCATTGTCGCGGGTTCGAGTGTCGCTCACGGTAATGACGGCGACCGGGATCACGCCTTGCTTAGCGGCAATCTCATGGTGTTGTTGGGAGGAGGGGCTGGACATAATTTTTGCTAGGGAGCCATGAGCCATGAGCCTTGAGCTTTAGGCTATGAGCGATCTAAAGCCCAAGGCTCATGGCTCATGGCTTCTACACGGCTCACGGCTTCTGCATCGCTTCTTTAAACTTCGGAATACGTTCTTCAATAATTGGGTCGAGGCCGCTGATGATGGCGGTGTAATAGGCCACCCAATCGCCAAAAACGACGAGCGAGAACAGTTGGGCGAGGGCGCTGTTGCCTTTGGCCCGCACCAGGGCTGGATTCCCACCCGCCTCGAGCAAAAAGCGGGTGGTCAGGTCGAAACGGCGCGACACCCGCGCATGGTCATAATCGCTGCGCAATTGCAGCACAATGCTGCGTCGCCACACCTCGGCACAATATTCGTAGCCTTCGATGGCGTTATGGTTCAATTCGGGCAACACATCTACCGCCGCCAACATTTTGGCGTAACTGTTCAGCATGGTTTTCCAACGTTGCGCCACCGCCGCCGTCAGCCCAGCGCCATAAATAATGGGCAAACGATCCATAAATTGCCCAGCAATGCGCTTGGCGGGGTTACGGCGGGCGGGCGATTCGATATTGAGCGCAGTGTTGGCCTGTGCCAGCACTGCGCAGGTTTCGGCAATATCAGCATCGAGCGCAGGCAACAATTTTGCCGCGACCAACACGCCGAGCACCCCCGCCGTCATCCAGCCAATCACCTCACCGGCTGGATCGTCGGAGGCGATCTTGAGCCAAGGCAGGCGGTGGGTTTGGGCCAATTGGGCCAGCGCCCCGCCTTTGGCAATTGCGACCACACGGCAACCCTTGGACAGGGCTTGTTCGGTCGCACTCAGCACTTCTTCGGTATTGCCCGAATATGAACAGGCAATGAACAACGACGCCGCGTTGGCGTAGGCCGGCAAATCGTAGCCATGCAGCACTTGCATTGGCACAGGCAATTGCGTTTGCGCCAACCCATAAACCAGATCGCCGCCCATGCCTGCGCCGCCCATGCCCGCCACCAGCACATGCCGAAAACCATCCTCTGGCGGCGTCACGGCTAAGGCTGCGCCAGCAGCGTAGGCATTTTCAATCTCGTGCGGCAAATCGAGCGCCCGCTGATAGGCGCGTTGTGGGTCGAGGGTTAAATAGGTTTGAATATCGTCGAGGTTTTGCATGACGCTTATGCTATGGAAATCGTTCAATTTTGGCGCTCGATTTTAACTTAGTCATCCATTCTTCGAGCAGAGTTTGCTGCAATTTAACCGCGTCATCGGGGCTGAGTTCACGGGTTTCTTTGCCGATCACTTTGATAATATGAAAGCCAATCGGGCTACGCACCACTTGGCTGACCTGATTGACGCTGAGTTTAAACGCGGCATCTTCAATTTCGGGCCACACAATGACACCCGTGCCTCGCGCAAACCAGCCCAGATCGCCACCCGACCCGCGTGAAGTGTTATCGAGCGACAACGTTTGCGCTAATTGCGCAAAATCTTCGCGTTGCAAGCGTGCCAACACGCGCTTGGCTTCGGCATCGCTGCCCACCATAATATGCGCCGCCCGCACATATTCGGCACTGGTTTTAAAGTCTTTCAGCACCCAATTGCGCACCGCCTGCGCCAACAATTCGCGTTGCAACATGTCTTGCATGTCTTGTTCGGTTTGGCGATAGCTCTTGAGCCAACCATCGAACGCATCGCGCCCGCCGCGAACCTTAATTAGCGCCTCTAACGCCTTGTCCACCTCTTCAAGTGTGACCTTGATCTCGTTTTGGGTTGCCACATTCACCAGCAAGGCTTGCTCGACCAAGGAATCCATAATGTTGTCGCGCAAACGCGCCGAAAGTTGAGCATATTCTTTGCTGTCGCTACGGTGCTGTTCTGAATGAGCCGCCATTTGCCGCCGCAATTCTGCTGCCACCCGCTCTTTCGTAATACCGATGCCATTCACCCGCAAGGCAAATGGCGAAATGGTTGGCGTTGGGATAGGCGTGCTGGTCGGTCGAGGCGTCGGCGTGGGGGTGCGGCTGGGCGGCGGCACAGGCGTTGGTGATTGCGGGCGCGGCGGCACGGACGAAACAAACAACGTCGCGGCAGGCGTTGGGTAAATCGTCGCACCCGGGCTGACATACACAGTCACCGCCGGAACAACAACATTTGGTGTTACAGGCGCGGTTTCGAGCGAACAAGCCGACAACACAAACGCACACCCCGCGATATAAATACCCCAACCACGCACAAACATTCGGGTGTAATTATACGCCGTTGTTAGGGATTAGGGATTGAGGATTGGTTTTCGCCATCTTCTAATAGGCAAACAAAATAGATCTCGCATATTTACCTGCCAATTTTAGATGTTTAAAAGCCAAAACATTTGCGAGCCGCGCACGCACGGGGATCAATCCCCGCGCTACATAGCAACGCCCGTTACACGGGCTAATTTTGCAGCCCACGCAGTGGGCGTTGTTATGTAGAATGGCGATTGAT
>JAHBAL020000419.1 GCA_018500105.2 Anaerolineae bacterium | reverse complement strand
AGATGTGTATAAGAGACAGAGGTAGAGGTGGATCGGTGATTCGCCGTTTTGTTGTATAGGTTTTGCATCTTAATGTAAAGGGAGTCAATATGATGGGCTATCACCCGACCGCATAAACCGCACTCAAACCTCCGAGGTCTTAGTTCGGTTTGATGTCGTAGCCATAATTTTCAATAAGACCAACCGCTTAATCAAGCTGGAATAAATCAAGTTGCATAAATTGCCGCGTCACCTCGAAGCGCAGCGAGAGGTCTTTGCGGAAAATCGGCACGATAATTAAGTTTACGCAAAGATTCCTCCTCGTTCCTCGTCGGAATGACGCGCAAAATATATGTGATTAAAGTCCATCTTGAGCATGCGGTTGGTATAAGACCTCGGAGGTTTAGCCGCTATTTTCATCTTAGGAGATAGAAATGAACGAAAATAAACGAACTTACAAACAGATTTTTGCAGCATTGGCGCTGACATTGAGCGCCGCGCTGAGTTTGCCGCATGTGCAGCTGCTGGGTTGGGGCGAGGTGCAACCTGCCAGCGCCATTTTGAACGACGCCGCCACCTCGCTGGCGGTGGCTGGACATCATGCCTGTGCATTGCTCACCAATGGCACAGTGAAATGCTGGGGCGGCGGCGGCAAATTAGGCAACGGCAGCGAAAGTATCAGCACCACGCCGGTTCTGGTGAGCAATTTGAGCAATGTCAAACAACTGGGGGCGGGTGAAAACCACACTTGCGCCATCGCCGATGCAGGCGTGTTTTGTTGGGGTGGCAACACCTTTGGGCAAATTGGGAATGGCGGCACGGCCCAAGCATTGACTCCGGTCAGCATTCCAGAGGCGGCGGGTGGTTTGCAAATGGCTGGTGGCTTTGGGCATACCTGTCTTGTCACGGCGGCACGCACCCTCAAATGCTGGGGCCGCAATGAAAATGGCGAAGCGGGACATCCGAGCCAAAAGACGCCCATTTTGCGCCCGACCGATGTGCCGAATATCAGCAATGTCAAGCAAGTGATCACCGGCGTGCGCTTTACCTGCGTGCTGACACAGGCGGGCAAGGTGCAATGTTGGGGGCGGCAATATCCGAATGACCCCGAAAACATCTTTCGCCCCACGCCAGTCGAGATTGGCAACCTAAACGAAGGGGTAAGTGCTATTAGCGGTAACGGCGAACATATTTGCGCGTTGCTGCAAAATGGCAAAGTGAAGTGCTGGGGCATTAACAACAGTGGCGAATTGGGCAATGGCACGACGACCAACAGCGCCACGCCGGTGGAGGTAACGGGTTTGACCAACGCCACCAGCATTGCGGCGGGGCGGTATCACACCTGCGCCCTTGTGTCGGGGGGGAGGGTGCGATGTTGGGGTTTGAACAGCCAAGGTCAATTGGGCAGCGGCGGGTATGTCAACAGCAGCAGCCCGACGACGGTAGCGGGGTTGGGTGGGCAAGCCAGCTTGGTCGGCGCTGGCCCATTTTATGCCACCAGCCGCTCAAACAACACCACCATTTATTATGGCAATTTCACATGCGCCTTGCTCACCAATCAAACAGTGCAATGTTGGGGCAACAACTATGATGGGCAACTGGGCACGGGCAACAAGACCGGCAGCCCGGTGCCGAAATTTGTCACCTCGTTTTCGCAAGGCAGCCCCACCGCGACGCCGAACCCAAGTGTGCCGACCAGCACGCCCGTCATCATCCCGACCCCGACGGTGAATGTGCCCGTTGCTGGCGCACGCAAACAATATTTGCCGGTGTCGCTTAGCCTGAGCGATGCCGCCTTTTTGCAAGGACCAGAGCGCGAGCCAAACCACGCCAAAAATACGGCGGTGGATGCGCTTGAGCGCAAGCGAATTCGTCGCGCTGGCTATGTTGAAGCCGATCAGCACGGCCCGCTTAGTTTTAATGATACGCACGAGGCCGTGACGGCGCAAGTGATGGTTTCGCGTAATGGGGTCGAGGAGTTCGATGATGCCGACTGGTTTTATTTTGAAGTGCCGCCTTCGACGCCAAGCATTGTCGTCATTATGGGCGGGCCGGTGGTAGAGGAGTGGACCGGTGCACAGTTGCAACTATATTACAAACAGCCGGCCCCTGTGCCACAGGCGGGCAGCGCGAATTCAGACGACTGTTTTGTTGATGATGGCACAGCGGCAGGTGGCTACGATCGCGGGCGTTTCTTTGCCAGCCAATGCGGCATTGCGCGGATTTTTGGCGTTACGCAGGCCAGCTTTACGCCCTATGTCATTGGGGTCGAAAACCCGCTGCCCGGTCGTTACTACCTCATGGCCTTCACCGCCGAAAATCGCCGCGCCGAAGGCCAGTGGAAATATCACATTAAGATTGTGGAAACGCAGTAGTCAGTAGTCAGTCAGTAGTCAGATATCAGTAGTCAGTAGTCAGATATCAGTAGTCAGTAGTCAGATATCAGTAGTCAGTAGTCAGATATCAGTAGTCAGTAGTCAGATATCAGTAGTCAGTAGATTACATTCAAAATAGTGGACAATAGGGGAAATGATCTGTCGATATAGCAATCTTAAAACACGTGCAAAATTGTTCTTGGTAATG
>JAHBAL020000361.1 GCA_018500105.2 Anaerolineae bacterium | reverse complement strand
GCCTAAACCAATCTAAGCGTCACACTGGTTTGACAAAACTTGGGCTGGCCTGACGACATTGTTGCCGAATTTAAGATTCAGGGATCCCTCGCTGCGCGTCGGGATGACGACTTCCATCTTTTCTGTTATCACAAGACGCGCTAAACGTGAACTGGCACGCTTGAACTTATTTGGGGATGAGCCAAATTTTCTCTTTGCGCTTTTGCGCTTTTGCGAGCGATATCATCAACTAAGGCTGACCCGTGCAATAAAGCCTTGCGTAAGTTTTATACGAGACGTTATGCAAGCATTAGGCTTTAGTCTTGCGCACATCAATATCGTTTGGATATTGCAACGCGCTTTGCCCACGCTCGCCAGTGCGAATGCGCACCACATCATCTACCGGGTAGACGAAAATGATGCCATCGCCAGTCGAGCCGGTATGCGCAGCCTCGCAGATGGTGTCAACGGTGCGTTGCACGTTGTGGTCACTCAAGACGATGTTGATCTGTATTTTGGGCAACAGGTCAATGCGATACGTTCCGGTGCGCCCGACCAATTCAATGCCGCCATCGCGGCCATGTCCACGCACTTCGACCACATTCATGCCGATAATGCCCACTTTGTATAGCGCGTCTTTGACATCATTCAGTTTGTCTTCGCGGATGATTGCTTCAATTTTTTTCATAATAAACCTTGGTGTGAGTTGCAGAGTTGCAGAGTTGCAGGTTGCAGGTTGCAGGTTGCAGAGTTGCAGAGTTGCAGAGTTGCAGGTTGCAGGTTGTTACTTGCCACTTGCAACTTGCAACTTTTTAACTTGCAACTTTGCAACTTTGCCGCTTGCCACTTGCAACTTTTTAACTTGCAACCTTGCCCTCCCTTTAGGCATACGCCCGTTCGCCATGCTCGCTGATATCGAGACCCACTTCTTCTTCGCGTTCCGAAACGGCAATACCGATCGTGCGATTGAGCAATTTGGCGAGCGCAAAAGTAACAACGAACGAAAACACCGCCACGATGACGACGCTGAGCAACTGCGTGACAAACTGGGCTGGATTGCCATACAGCAAGCCATCGGCCCCGGCTTCGTTTACCATTTTGGTGGCAAAAATACCGGTCGCCAATGCGCCAAATGTGCCGCCTGTGCCGTGACATGCCATCACGTCCAAAGACTCATCTAGCCCGACTTTTTGGCGCAGTTTGATGGCGTAATAGCTGACCGGCGAGGCCAACGCGCCGATGATGAGCGCCGATAGCGGCGTGACAAAGCCCGCTGCTGGCGTGATGGCGACCAACCCGACCACCGCGCCGGTCACAATGCCCAACACACTCGGCTTATTGTCGCGCCAACTGAGCAACATCCACACCAATCCGGCGGCAGCGGCGGCGCTGTTGGTGTTGACCAATGCGGTCACGGCCAAGCCATTGGCGCCGAGTGCGCTGCCCCCATTAAACCCGAACCAACCCGCCCACAACAGGCCCGCGCCTAGCACAGTGAATGGGATGTTGTGCGGCTCGAATACGCCGCCGTTGCCATAGCCGCGTCGTTTGCGGATGGCGAGCGCGAAGGCCAAGGCCGAAAATCCGGCGGTGATGTGGACCACCGCGCCACCGGCAAAATCGAGCGCACCCATATTGCGCAAAATACCGCCCACGCCCCACACCCAATGCGCTACGGGGTCATAGACCAACGTCGCCCAGAGCAGGCTGAAAATAACATAGGCTTTAAAGCGCACCCGTTCGACAAAGGCCCCGCTGATGAGCGCCGGTGTGATGACGGCGAACATCATTTGATAGGCCGCAAAGGCCATGTGCGGAATGGTGGCGGCGTAATCGGCATTGGGAGCCGTGCCGACGCCATTAAACCCAAGGTAACTTGGGCCACCCAGCAGTCCACCGATAGATGGGCCGAAAGCGATACTGTAGCCGAACAATACCCATTGCACACTAATGAGGGCCATCATGACAAAGCTTAGGTTGAGCGTCGAGAGGATATTTTTCTTGCGCACCATGCCGCCATAGAAAAACGCCAAGGCCGGGGTCATGAGTAAGACCAGTGCGGTTGACACCAATATCCAAGCAGTGTCGCCCGTGTTTATTTCGTTTTGCATTTTTTTCTCTCCAAACTAAAGATAAGGAATGCGTTTACACCGAGGGGTGAGGCATGGGGCTAGCGCTAATTTCCCAAATGCCGCAGCCAACCGCTGTGTAAAAGCGTGTTCTCGCTTGTGCGAGGTTGCGGCAACGAAAACAAAAAAGCGGCGCTCGACTTGGAGCGCCGCTACGATCTTGGTAGCACGTCTTGGTACAGCCACGCTGTTTTAACGTTGTTGGGCCGATTATACAATACTCCAGAAAACATTTTCTAAAAATACGATGCGCCGATTTCACTATCCCTCCCCAAGTTACGCTTGGGGAGGGATAGTGAAATCGGCGAAAACCAGCTCGTCTGTTTAGGCTATAATTTGCCTCAGCTAGGGGATGCACTGGCTTCGACGGAAGAAGTATGGTGCGGCTGGCGAGTCGAGAGGTGTCCCTCGTCAAAGGCACAACAGCACTTACGTGCCAAGGTTAACTGGAACGCTGTTCCCGTCGCCGCTTAGTCGGTAAGGGATCCGCGTCCGATCTCCTTTGAGGTCGGCGTCGTCCGTGTCCTCGTATTGGTGGGATACGGTTGCGGTGTAATAATGCCAATAGGCGCTTCGTCGAGGTTCGTAGACGAATGGGCGCTGCCTGACAGGCGATAACACGAACTAGCGTGAGGTTCACTTTGCCGCTGGAGGTTAATCACGCGAAACTTAAAACACCGGCTACACTCGTAGGCAGACGCGACAACTTTGTTTCGGACCCGGGTTCGATTCCCGGCATCTCCACCTTCTTGGGGAAATGAGTGAATGGGTGATTTGGGAAATGACTGAATGTGTGATTGGGGAATGAGTGAATGAAAGGATGAAAATCCTCGATTCTTCGTCTCCAATCACTCAATCACCCATTCACCCATTCCCCAATCACTCAATCACTCATTCCCCAAATCACTCACTCACTCATTCCAACATGATGGCCGCGCCGAAGCGGCCCGTGTTGCCTTTTTCTTCGCGGTGCGAAAACCACTCATCGGTGTTGCTGGCGGTGCAAATGCCCGCCACTTCGATATGCTCGATCCCGACCTCACGCAATTGGTTTTCGGCGGCTTGCCACAAATTGACATGGGGTTTGTCGCCGGGGTGGCTGTTTCCATTTGGCAAAATGACAGCGTTTGCTTTGGCGGCGGCTTGCACCCAACGCGCCACATCGCTGCCCACCTCAAATTTGGTCGGGCCGATGGATGGCCCAACGCAAGCGCGAATGTCGAGCGGGTTGCTGCCATATTCGCGCATCATGGTTTTGACGGTGGCGCTCAGCACCCGCCGCACAATGCCCTGCCAGCCTGAATGTGCAATGCCCACCGCTTTTTTGACTGGATCATAAAATAACACGGGCACGCAATCGGCATAACGCAAGGTGAGCAGCAGCCCCGGCGCCTGTGTCACCATTGCATCGGCTTGAAAATCATCCTTGTCGAAGAATTTCGCATCGGCGGGGGTGACGACCCGCACCGTATTGCCATGCACAAGCCACGAGGTGATGGTGATATCGGGGGTTGCATCAAGCACGGCATACATCCGTCGCTGGTTTTCTAGCACCGGCTCAATATTGTCGCCCGTGCTGCGGCTCATATTAAGCGAGGCATAGGCGCCTTCGCTCACGCCGCCCAAGCGCGTGAACACGCCATGACGCATTCCACGCTCTTGTAATTGCTCAAATTCGTAATACGTCACCGTATTACATGTCAAACGTTTCATTGATACTGCGATAATTGACGATAGTCAAAGGTGCTGAATTGTACCGCTAATTTTGAGAAAAGCGACAAATTTGCTTGATTTATATCTAATAGTTTTGGATGAAAATAGCGTGTCCTCCTTGACGCTATTCGCTTTTCGACTCTTACCTTCGCTTGGAAATGTCTCAATTGGGCAGAGGCGGGGCATGGCATGTCGCGCTTCTCATGTTTATCAGCCTATTTTCCCGATTTAGGTCAGGCCAAAGTCCGACTGCCTTGTTGCAACCAAACCAAGCTGATGTAGTATAATCTAAGTATTAAGCTATCTTAGCTCAATCGGTAGAGCAATCGCTTCGTAAGCGATAGGTTTCGGGTTCGATTCCCGAAGATAGCTTTAAACTTCAAGAAAAGCGCCAGTTTCAGTTGAAACTGGCGCTTTTGTTTGTGATAATTAAGACTTTGATATTGACATGACTACGACAGCTTCCACCCCCGCGCCGTCAGACTTCATTCGCAGCGCCGTTGCCGAAGATTTGAAGTCGGGACGATTTACCAACATCAAGACCCGTTTTCCGCCTGAGCCGAATGGCTATTTGCATATCGGTCATGCCAAGGCGTTATCGGTAGACTATAACATTGCTCAAGAATTTAACGGCGGGTTTAATTTGCGTTTCGATGACACGAACCCAGCCAAAGAAGAGCAAGAATATGTTGATTCGATCAAGGCCGACATGTTGTGGCTGGGCTATGAATGGGACGAGCTATTTTTTGCCTCCGATTATTTCGAGGCGATTTATGACTATGCCGTGCAACTGATTCAGAAGGGCAAAGCCTATGTGTGCGATCTCGGCCCCGACCAAATTCGTGAGTATCGTGGCACGTTGACCGCCCCCGGCAAAGACAGCCCCTATCGCAATCGCTCGGTCGAGGAGAATCTTGACCTGTTTGCCCGTATGCGGGCGGGTGAATTTGCCGATGGCGCGCGCACTTTACGCGCCAAAATTGACATGGCGTCGGGCAACATTAACCTGCGCGACCCTGTCATGTATCGCATTTTGCGGGCACATCACCATCGCACCGGTGACCAATGGTGCATTTACCCGCTTTACGATTTTGCGCACGGGCAAAGCGACTCGATGGAGCGCATTAGCCATTCGCTGTGTTCGCTCGAATACGAAGCGCATCGCCCTTTGTATGATTGGTATGTGCGCGAATTGGGGATTTATGCCCCGCGCCAAATCGAATTTGCACGGCTGAATTTGTCGTATACGGTGTTGAGCAAGCGCAAATTGTTGCAATTGGTGAAAGAAGGCCATGTGCGTGGCTGGGACGACCCGCGTATGCCGACGCTGTCGGGCTATCGCCGACGTGGCTATACCGCCGCCGCTATCCGCGATTTTTGCAGTCGCATCGGCGTTGCCAAAGCCGATAGTGTGGTGGATATTGGCATGTTGGAATTTAGCATTCGTGACGAATTGAATAAAACTGCTCCGCGGGCGATGGGCGTGTTGCGTCCGCTTAAGGTCGTCATCGAAAACTACCCCGAAGGCCAAACCGAAATGCTCGACGCGGTCAATCATCCCGATAACCCAGAGGCTGGCACGCGCCAATTGCCCTTTGGCCGCGAAATCTACATCGAGCAAGATGATTTCCGTGAAGTGCCGCCGCCCAAATATTTCCGCTTGTCGCCGGGCCGCGAGGTGCGTTTGCGCTATGCTTATTTCATTAAATGCACCAGTGTGGTCAAAGACGAGGCCGGTAATGTCATTGAGGTGCGTTGCACGTATGACGCTGCCACCAAGGGCGGCACGGCTCCCGATGGGCGCAAGGTCAAGGCCACCATCCATTGGGTGTCGGCCACCCATGGGCTGGCGGCAGAAGTGCGTTTGTATGATCATCTTTTCACCAAGCCTAACCCCGACGATGCGCCAGAAGGGGAGAGTTTCTTGGTGAATCTCAACCCCGATTCGCTCGAAATCTTGCCAAATGCGTTTGTTGAGCCGAGCTTGCGCGGCGCGACCTTGGGCAACCGCTACCAATTTGAGCGCAACGGCTATTTTTGCATTGACCCAGACTCAAGCAGCGACAAATTGGTCTTTAACCGCACGGTTGGGCTGAAGGACAACACAAGTAAATGAGTAAATGAGTGAATGGGTGAGTGAGTGAATGAGTGATTGGAAATTAGGGAGCCTGCATTCTTTCCAATCCCTCATTCACCCATTCACCCATTCACCCATTCACCCATTCACCCATTCACCCATTCACTCATTCACTCATTTCCATTATGTCAACCATTTGTCTTTCCTTCGATTTTGACGCGCTGTCGGTGTGGCTGGAATATGGCGGCAACTTTACGCCGAACATGTTGCAGCGTGGCGAGTTTGGCGCACGGGTCGGTGTGCCGCGCATTCTGGAATTGCTCAAGCGCTACCAGTTGCCAGCCACGTTTTTTGTGCCGGGACACACTGCCGATTCTTTCCCCGCCGAGACCGCCGCCATTTTAGAGGCGGGGCACCAGGTGGCACACACAACCCATGCCCCCCCCGCTCTTCTACACAACTCCGCGCCCACG
>JAHBAL020000288.1 GCA_018500105.2 Anaerolineae bacterium | reverse complement strand
TGTCATTTTCAAAATCCGATTTTTACCATGATCTTGTCACTCGTCTCTTCATTATTCGTTACAATTTGAACAAGGCATTGGCATTTTGACCACTACCGTATATCAATCAAATCAAATCACTTTAAGTTTTAAAATCTCCACATTAACGAAACTACCGAAATTAGAAGACAAATTCATTAAGAAACCATCAATAATATTAATGATTGGATATGTTGTTTTTCCGATTAAAGACCACTTCTTCAATCCTCCTGAAAGCCAATATAATAGAGGGGAGTGCGGCTCAAATCGAACCAGCTTCAGTAATGGAAATTTTCGTTGAAACTCAACCAAATCTCTCTGAAAAACAATCCAAGACAGTGCATCATTCGCACTTGATAAAGGTCCTATACTATTGAAATCCCACCTCGCCGCATTGGGATTAAACGGCTCAGAATGTCCATACTTTAAAATTGGAGTGCTAATCCACCCAACATTAGGGTCAATGATCATAATTCGTCCACCGTCAAGCAAACATCGCTGAGCCTCGTTAATAAAGCCTTCAACATCAGGAATATGATGAAAAACATTCAACATTGCAATCATACGAACACTATGATCAGCAAATGGCAACCGTGTTCCATCTAATACATAATCTAATTTGGGATAAGCGATCAAATCGCTACATAAAATCCCAGGGATTAAATCCTTCACAAAACCAGCACCGCTTCCTAATTCTAAGATGAGACCACTCTCAGGAGTGTTTCTTAAGCAATTTTGGTATTGCAAATAAGCATTTCTATAAAATGCATTTAATGCAAATTTAGATCGAATTCTCATGGAAATATCTTCATATCGTGAAGGGCTGTCAATGCTGTACATAGCTTCCAAATGTTTTTTAACCATAAATGCGTCCCAGTTTCAATCTAATTAATGCAACAAACACCATCTTAATTAACATAAACCCATGCCTAAACCGATGAATATTTGTGCTGCCATAAATTCTGGCTAAATATCGAATTGGAACATCGATAATGCCTAGTGCAAATTGAGAGGCAGGGAAAAGTAACTCGTAATCACCAAAAGGGTCGAAATCACCAAATTGATGTCGCCATTTTGTCATGCGAACATAATCCTCTCGCGACATTAATTTAGTACCGCATAAAGAATCTCCGATACGTTGCCCCATCGCATAACTTAAAACTTTGGCAAAAAAAATATTGCCTAGCCGATTCAAAAATTGCATTGCCTCGCCCTCCATCGGATAAGTCAGGCGATTACCATTAATAAAATCACCGAGACCATCGCAATAAGCCTGGTAAAAACGAGGCAACATCTCAGGGGGCATGGTTAAATCGGCATCTAAAATCGTAACCAGTTCGTGCTGGGCCTGAGAAAAGCCTAATCGTACTGCATCTGCTTTGCCTTTACCGGTTTGACGATATGCACGAATTGGGCGATCAATTGAGTTATAAGATTGTCTTACCCGTTCGATTTCATCCCAAGTATTGTCTTTAGAATGTCCTTCCACGAAGATAATTTCGACCTTTGCACCAAAATCTGGCATACGCTTAAGTGCAGCTTCTATATTACCAAACTCATTTCTTGCTGGAATAATAATTGATATTGATGGCAGTTTTTCTGGCTGTTCAGCTATAACAGGTCGTATAACAGCAATATGAACCAAGCTTAAATTTTGTATTAACGGGATATTTGGGAAGATGAGGTTTATTAAGTCACCAATACCTAAAGCAGAAAATGGGAAAAATACACATGGCTTAATAGTAACTACCTCATAACCAGACAACCGAACTAAATCATAAAAACTTTCACGGGTGATAAATGTTACTGGGATATCTCCACGACGAATCCCCATCTTTGCTGCAAGTATAAACAAAGGGGATAACAAGGGGTTATACATAACCATTACTAGGCGAGTGTTGCGTGAGATTTGCTTTTTGATGTTTGAAAGCGTGGCTTGGATATCTAGATCATAATTTAGATTGCCATTTAGCAGCAAGGCAGTGCGTTGATTTTTTTCGATTGCGATATCTTGAACTTCAGCAATTACGGAAACTCTTGATTCTTTAGGTTTAAACCAATTATTTAGAAAGTTAGTAATTAATAAATCATCCTGCTTTAGTGGCGATACTTGGATGACTGAATCATAAAATTCTGTTACTACAAATATTGAAGATGCAATAACTCTGTAAAAATAACCACGTATTGATTGAATAAAATTTCTCATTATCTAGGATGCAAATGAGGAGGGATCGCTAAAACGTCAATCCCTCCTCCCTCAGGAATCTGTGTCAAAGAATTTGTCGTTAATTATTTCAATGTCTCGCTGTTAAATAGTTTATATCCTAATGGTAAAAAGAAATCTTCGAAATCGGCTAATGTTAAATTATGCTCAATCATTTGATATAAACTTAATTCAAAAATAACAATTGGTTTATAAGCTGCTAGGATTTTACTAGCACCCTTTAGCATATTAAATTCATACCCTTCGGTATCAATTTTTATTAAAAATATTGGGCCGATATTTCTTTGTTGCACGAAATCATCTAAGCTAATCTGATGTGTCGGAGCCGCCTTTTTTATGCCCAAGTGAATGGGATGTTGATCATTGCTTTCGGAGTGAACATGATCCACGCGCCAACTTGCAAAAGCAGTAAATACTGAGTTGTCAGAACTGTGGTCACCGACGAAGGTCTGTATCGGAAAAGCCGTGTTTGGATATCTTTGTTTAGCGACACATTTTTTTTAACTTCTCAAAGGCATAATCGGTTGGCTCAAACATATAAATATTTGCAGTAGGCAGATATTTGGCTAAAGATAGTCCAACTAACCCAAAGTTTGCCCCCACATCAAGCACGCTGCAATTATTAGGTGCGCTATCTATGTAAGATGTAAGGCTTTAAGCATTTTACAATGTGGCTTTGAAAGCTGCCTAACCAATATAAAGACAAGTCAATGCCTTATCTTAAATCTACTTCATACGTTATTTGATCTCTCTGAATGGGTTGTATGATTGGGATTCTCAAAAATTTTGTAATTCTATAAAGTAAGTTAGCAACACGCATCTTTGCCGCAGTGGATTGAAAAAATTTAAGCTTGATCATCTTTGTATTTATTATGTGTCAATAACAACTCAATATATCCCCTTTTAGGTAAGGAAAAATCAGTGAGATTAGAAATAGATTTCAATATACCATTTAATCCAATTGTATAAACTTGAAATTGTAAATCTTGAGCTTTTTGTATAAAATCCAATGGATTGAACCCCATTTCTATTAACATGTTAGGACAATACTCAATAGAAAAAGCGAGATGTGGCGATTGATTTAATACAGTTTGCATTCCGGCTAAAACAGATGGTTCATAACCTTGCACATCAATTTTAATAAATTTTATATCCTGTTCTATTTTGTGATCATGTGCAAAACAATCGATGCTTGTTTGATTAATTTGTAAGCTCTGTGCTTCTGGTATCGCGTGGCGCGATTTAAGATCGTCGGTTTTAATGCGATGGTCTGCGTGACTTCCGGATTTTTGCCAAAATTCTACTACACCTTCTTCTTTTCCGATTGCTAATTGAAATGGCAATACATGTTTACTTATTTGCTTGGATTGAATAACCTGTCCTAAAACATTGAAATTGATCGGATCAGGTTCAAAAGCAAAGACTTTATATCCTTCTGAAACTATCTTGCTGAAAAGATGTGTGGTGTAACCAATATTTGCACCGATATCAAGAATGTGTCCCCCAATAAATAACTCTGGATGCCGCTTGATGAGATGATAATAAGGGTCTTCAATATAGCGTTTATAAGTAAAATAAAAACGCGTAAAAATTACCGACAGAAGGTGGTGGCTAAAAAAAGATTTCATGTGTAAAACAACATTTAAAATGCAAAATATGATAAAAAAACTGTTGAGGAATCAAAAAAATGTAATTTTCACAGAATTTAAGACGTAAATTAAAGCAAACGAAAGCCAATTTTAGATACACAACAAATTCAGCACTATTTTTTTCCAACAAAAGCGATTTTTCCTAATTTTTTATTGCAACTCACCTCAAGTAGTTTATTTACAATAACCGCGTGCACTGTATCTGGCTGCTGCAACCAATTAAAATAAGTCTCACGCTCATAATGCACCATCGTTGCAAACGCATCAAATTTTGGCAGAATCGCGCGAATGATACGTCGCTCACTCAGAAAATGAATGAGTCTCAAAAACGGGGTTAACCAAGGTTCAACGACCACAAATCTCCCGCCTGAACGCAGAGCACGATGTACTTCCGCCACCGTTAATTCAAGATCATCAGGCAAAACTGGCAAATGGTGCAACCCGCCTTGCACAATCACGATATCACAGCTTTTATCAGCCAAAGGGAGCCAACGACAATCTGATGAACACAAGGGTGCATGACCTTGATATGCTTTTAGTAAAGCTGGAGAAAGATCGATCCCTATTATATTTTTAAAGCCCAATCTTTGTAATGCGATCAACCCATTACCACGGCCACAAAATATCTCAACTATTTTCAAATCTCGTGACCATTTATCTTGTCCGAGTTGGTTCAATCGTCGGATAAACTTTTGTGTTTCCTCTTCTGGGGTTTCAAATCGAAGATAAGCTTGTTCCCAAGGGTTTGGTGTAACCATAATCATCCCAAAATTTAAACTTGTAGTTTTGTTAAACAATGCAAACGGCGCTCAAAAATTAAGGAGGCTGGAAATGGATACAACCCCAGCGATTGCTCCCAGTGAGCTAACTTTAATCCCAATGTATTAAATGCCTGATGCCATTTAAGCGTTCCCCAATAATTGTAAGGTAACGCAACTCCGTAGGCGGCATTCCCTACCCAATCCATAAATCGCAAGGTAGGATAAGCAAACGACTCATCACATGTATGATCTTTGATCAAAACATATTGCTTGGCAACCCGCTTTGCTTCTTTAAGCAAAATCATTGGGTCGGTTGTATGATGTAGCACATCTACAAACATAACGACATCAACACTTTGATCAGGCAATGGGATCGAACCACCATCAAACCATGTCACAGGGATCATAGTATCTTGACGAACAAGCACATCAATTCCATTCATTTGAATGTCAGGACGTGACTTCACAATAAGCCCAGCCAATATCCCATCGCCACATCCAACATCCAGCACACTTGCTTTCAAAGGCAATAGCTGAGCAAATAATTGGGAAAGCACGCGCACACGGCGCGAATGGACATAGCCTTGGTGAAGTTTTTGAAACATGATTTAACGCCGCTTTAACCCCAAAAGGCTAACAAAAAAACTAGACAGCATGGTTTGAATACCTAATGCGACCACGGTAATCCCAACAATTAATAGATTCAATCCGACAGCCGGAGAGAAATTGGCAACCCCGATCACCGTCAAGACCAACCCCACCAGTAGAATTATCAAAGCCAATGCAATCCCCCGCTCAATCGTCGCATAACGAAAAAAAAGCTGATACCCCGGACTTTCGGGCATAAGATCTTCCATCACAGCAAATGTCTTGGCTAAGATACTAAACCAAATTGCCTGATAACCACAGATGAGCAATAAGCTAGAAATCAACAACAACCGCACTTCAGTTAATTCACTCAATGAGGTGTTTGACAAAAATGCTGCACCGTAACCGAGACACCCTAACACCATTAGCAAAATACCCGGCAGCAAAAACAACCAGCGCGGTGTATACATGAGGAAAAACCGCAACGTGCGCCAACCGTCTCGAAAAGTGCGCAAGTGCGGCGGGTGCGCCTTTCGCCCATCAGGATGTAAAGTGATAGGAATTTCAGCAATCTTAGCCTTCATCAGGCTCGACTTGATAATCATCTCAGTGGCAAATTCCATGCCCACACACCGTTGATTCAACCCAACATACCAATCTTTGGTAAACCCCCGCAAGCCACAATAAATGTCATGAATGGGCGCACCAAACCACCAGCGAGCCAAAAATGAAAACATAGGATTACCCAACCAGCGGTGCAAAAACGGCATCGCACCCGGCATCACCACGCCGCCACCGGCTGGCAAACGACAGCCCTGAACAATATCGTAACCCTCGCGCAACTTCGCTACAAAACGCGGCGTTTGCAAAAAATCATAGCTGTCGTCTGCGTCGCCCATAATCACAAAACACCCTCGTGCCGCATCAATACCGCCCATCAACGCATTGCCATAGCCTTTTTGTGCGACAGGCACAACTCGCGCGCCTGCTTGCTGTGCTAATTGTTGTGAACCATCCGTGCTGCCATTATCAGCAACAATCACCTCGCCCGAAATGCCCGCGTCAAACAAGGCGCGGCAGGCTTTCTGAACACACACAGACACGGTATCAGCCTCATTAAGACAAGGCATCACAATTGAAACTTCGATAGACGACATATCCACTCTTAAGGGTGTCCAGTATATCCAAATGGATGATTGCACATCCATTCATAAGCCGTGTCCACAATTTCTGACAAATCACTATGGCTGGGTATCCAACCCAATTCGCGCTTTGCAACCGCCGAACCGCTCACCAACCTTGCTGGGTCGCCTTTACGTCGGGCGCTTTCAATCACAGCAAATGATCGCCCAGTCACGCGCTGAACTGCTTCAACGACTTCACGCACCGAATACCCCTTGCCGCTACCCAAATTACACACCAGCCGTTTGTGTTGGCCCAAATATGCCAGCGCACGTAAATGCGCATCAGCCAAATCTGCCACATGCACATAATCACGCACACAAGTGCCATCCGGTGTATCGTAATCTGTACCATAAATCTCAAAATAATCGCGTCGCCCAAGTGCGGTTTGAATCACCAGCGGAATCAAGTGCGATTCTGGCGTATGATCTTCACCAAGTTCACCCCATGCCCCACAGGCGTTGAAATAGCGCAAAATTGCAAATTTCAACCCATGCGTTCCTTGAAACCAATGTAGCATTTTTTCAACTGTCAACTTGGTTTCCCCATAACAATTTTTTGGCGACAATACCGAATCATCTGTAATGACATTTTGTGTCGCTGGATAGACCGTGCAAGTGGAAGAAAAGATGAGCTTCTCAACGCCATTATTCACGCAAGCCTCGAAAAGATTGAGCGAATTCACCACATTTTCTCGGTAATAGATCGTTGGGTTACGCATAGATTCACCGACCTCGGCAAGCGCTGCAAAGTGAAAAATGGCATCTGGCTTAGCCGTCTGAATAACTGTGTGAATTCGTTCGGTATCACCCAGATCACCAAGATAAAACTGGGCGTTTTTGGGAATCGCCTGCAAATGGCCTGTGCTCAGATTGTCAAAGACAGACACCCGATGCCCTTGCGCCACTAATTGAGCCGCAGTAATGCTACCAATATAGCCAGCGCCACCAACAACTAAAACATGCATGGTCATAACTAGGCTCTCGCCTCTAAAATATGCTGAAAAAATGCCAACCGCTTCGCCTCTTTCGCGCTCGCATCCAAATGCATAATGCCTTCGCGTTGCACTCGTTGCCCCATCCAAGCCTGCACAAAATTGGCTAAACCCACGTAATTATCTTCCGAGTTAAATTCATAGGGCGACTTATAAATAAATGGCGCACCCTCAATAAAGTCAGTATCTGGTGCAGGCAAAATAATCGGCAAACCATTGGCCAAATATTCGCGCACCTTCAACAAACTCGATTCGGGCGTACCGCGCACCGAGGTCGCCAATGCGCCAATCGCCACATGTGCCCGTGCCATCAAGGGCACATATTCGCTAAATGGCTTAAACCCATAACAAATTGCATTGAATGGAACCTCTAAGCCTTCGCCGTTGATACCCACCAAGTCGAAATGCCAATCAGGAAAACGCCGCGCTAAGGCAAACATTTGCTCAATTCCTTGCCAAGGCTGATGCGAACCCACGTAAATCAAATGTGGCTTTGTCTCATTTGATACCGGCAAAACCCGGTATTTTGTTAAGTCAATGCCATTGCTCAGCACAATCGTCGGCTTGTGATATGGACGATATAAATCGTCGAGATAATGCGCCACACACACAAACCCCGCAGCCCGACGCAACATTAAATCGCGGGTGCGCACAAAGTAGTCATACGAGCGCTTGGTTTCAGTTACTTTATATTCGACCAACTGATTGCCATTCACCTCAATCACAAACGGGGCTTTGCGCGGCAAAAACAGCATATATGGCAAAAATAGCCCAACTCGCCCATACACAATATCTGGCCGCCACTGGCTAATATTGACGCCCATCCAAGTTAAACGGCCCAGCGCATGGTAATGCCGTGTCGAAATATACACCTTGGGGTTCAGCGGCTTGAGCGCATCACACACCACACCAGTGCGTGACACCAAAAAGAGCTGAACTGTGTGACCGGCTTTCTCCCATTGGCGCACATGGTCAACGACCTTTTTCACCACGCCATCTTCAGGCGAGGTGTTCATATGGGCGATATACGCAATTCTCATGATTTCAGCTTTTCCCATCAGCTATTGTCGGCAACAAAACCAAATTTTGCCCGGCAAAATAGCATTATCGTCACTTTCGCTCCGAATAGATCTTGACCAAGTCGCTGGCAATTGTATGTGCGTTATTATGTTGTTCAACCCACGCCCGGCTTTTTACCCCAATCTCGTGCCGCAATTGCGGGTTACGCAACAAATTATCCAACACCTCGTGCAAATTTTCTTGGGTGGCGTGAATAATCGGCATATCGGGCAAGGCGGCTTGCATCTCTGGCAACATATAGCACACAGTCGGCTTGCCATAGGCCATCGCCTGAATTGCAGCAAGCCCAAACACCCCTAACACCAATTGGTCAACATAAATATCGCAGGTAGACATCGCCCGCATTGCCTCGTCATAGGTCACGCCCGTCATCGAACGATATTCAAAATCATGCTGTGCCGAAAGCGATTGCACTGACGCCTCGACCGCAGGTGTGCCTTTAAAGGCCGGCACGCTAGGGATATGCATCACCGTCGGTTTGCGCTGTCCAATATCAGGGTAATGAGTTGCATAATCTTGCACACACACCCGCCGTTCAATCAACCGCACATCCGGCAACAACTTCCGGTCAACATAGCTCAACATTTGCACATCAGGCACAAACACGGTTGGGTTAACTTGCGCAAAGCGACGCTGAATACGCTGCGATTGTGCTGTGCTCTCTAACTTATACAGCCCTTTTTTCCAGCCATCTGCATAATAAACATTTCGCTGTGCCTCTAACTCAGGCAGGCGAATATCGGACCCCCAAAATTCGACACAGGCGCGTTTACCCAATGCCTTCGCTACCCATAAATCAAGCGCCATGAGCAACGCAGGCTGAAAATGCCAATGAACCACATCAGCCCACATAATCGCTTGCAAAATCTTTTTTGTCCGCCCCAAATGCGCTTTTGACCAACGTAAAGGCGCTGCCTTAATGGTTTCCTTCGGAAAATCGGGAACAAACTCAACCACATCGTTAGGCATAATGACAAAACGCGGCGAAATACCCCGCGCCGGCACGCCGATATCACGCAAAGCTCGCACCGTAATCGTGATCTGGGCAGCAATATTTTGCGGCAAATGAAGAACTCGCATAATGTATGACAATGCTATCAACAGCAAAACGATAAAACGGGGCGAAGTATAGCCGCGAAATTAGCGTGAACACGCAATCATGCAAATCTTCGCTGCCGTCAGATGTCAACAGGCGATAATACACACCGCTATGCAAAACAAATCCCTCACCCTTGCACAAATTGGCTGCGGCTATTGGGGGCCAAATTTACTCCGAAACTTCTCAGCACAACCCAATTGTCATGTCAAATGGCTAGCCGATCAAGTGGCAGAACGTCGGCAATATGTCGAAAGTAATTTTCCAAAAACGCGCACCCTCACCAATGCCGAAGATGTCTTGCGCGACTCCGATGTGGACGCCGTCGTCATCGCCACGCCTGCCGCGTCACATTTTGCATTGGCAAAAATGGCACTCAGCGCCGACAAACACGTATTTGTCGAAAAGCCGCTCGCCATGAGCGTCGCCGAGGTAGATACGCTCACGGCACTGGCAAACAAGCACGACCGCGTTTTAATGGTGGGGCACACCTTTTTATTCAATGGCGCAGTCCGCCATGTAAAAAATATGCTCGATCGTAACGAAATCGGCCAGCCGCACTATATTTACTCGCAGCGGCTCAACCTCGGCCAAGTGCGCAATGACGTCAACGCATGGTGGAACCTTGCTCCGCACGATATCAGCATCCTCATTCACTGGATGAATGACGAACTACCCACAACCATCAGCGCCAGCGGCAAAGACTATTTGCAAGCCGGTGTCGAAGATGTGGTGTTTGCAACCTTGCAGTGGGCCAACGGCGTCATTGCCCAAGTGCAAGTCAGTTGGCTCGACCCCGGCAAAGTGCGCAAAATGACCTTGGTTGGCAGCCGCAAAATGGTGGTCTACGACGATGTCGGCGACGACAAAATCACCATCTTTGACAAAGGCTTCGACCGTGTGCCCCGCCTCGGCGAACGCATGGATTTTGATACGCCTAATAGCTATCGTTTGCAACAACGCGCGGGCGATATCCGCATTCCTCGTGTGGATTTTCCTGAACCACTCAAAGTCGAAAGCGCCCATTTTCTCGATTGCATCCGCAACGGCACAACGCCCATCACAGGGCCAAGCCATGCACGCGCTGTCGTGGCAGTGCTCGAAGCCGGACAAAAGGCGCTACGCGAGAAAAAAGTCGTCGCCATCAGCGACGTTATCGGCGATATACTCAGTTAAATGCAACACACTACCGCTATCATCATGCTCGGTGTTCAGCTTGGCGACCACAGCGACATCGAACCTTTTGCCATTATCGGCAAACCCGCACGCGGCAAAAAAGAAGGCGAGCAAGCCACCGTCATCGGCCCCAATGCCGTCATTCGCTCACATACCGTGATCTATGCCGCCAACGTCATTGGGGCCAATTTTCAAACCGGTCACGGCGCGATGATCCGCGAAGCCAACACCATCGGCAATGATGTCAGCATTGGCACAGGCAGCATCGTTGAGCATCATGTCACCATTGGCAATGGCGTGCGGCTGCATTCACACGTCTTTGTGCCCGAATATTCGGTGCTAGAAGACGGCTGCTGGCTCGGCCCGAATGTCGTCGTCACCAACGCTCGCTACCCGCTGTCACCCAACGCAAAACATTCGTTGGTAGGGGCGCACGTTTGCCGCGCCGCCAAAATTGGGGCAAATGTCACCCTATTGCCCGGCGTTCGCGTGGGCGTCAACGCCCTGATTGGAGCGGGCGCGGTGGTGACCAAAGATGTGCCCGACGGTGCGGTTGTTGTGGGCAATCCCGGACGCATTATCGGCAATATTTCTGACATTGCCGACTATAACATTGAACTATGAAAATCCCATTTGTTGACCTACATGCCCAATATCTTTCGATCAAGGAAGACATTGATCAAGCTATTGCGACCGTCATCGCCGAAAGCGCCTATATTCGCGGGCGCTTTGTGGCTGAATTTGAGAAAAAGTATGCCGAAACCTATGGCGTCAAACATTGCGTGTCATGCGCCGATGGCACTTCGGCCATTTACATTGTGCTGAAAATGCTGGGCATTGGCCCCGGCGACGAAGTAATTACTACCGCAAACACATGGATCGCCAGCTCGGAAACGGTGACTCAATGTGGTGCACGCCCCGTATTTGTTGACGTCGAAGAAGATTTTTACAATATTGATGCCGACAAAATCGTCGCAAAAATCACTCCGCGCACCAAAGCCATCATCGCCGTGCATTTGCTCGGTCAGCCCGCCCAAATTGACAAAATTAAAGCCATTTGCGATGTCCACAATTTATTGTTGATCGAAGACTGCGCTCAAGCCCATTTTGCCACCTACAACGGGCAACGGGTCGGCACATTTGGCGTGGCTGGCACATTTAGCTTTTACCCCGGCAAAAATTTGGGCGCATATGGCGACGCAGGCGCGATCATTACCAATGACGATGAATTGGCCAAACGCTGCAAAATTTTTGCCTCGCACGGGGCAAGCCCCGTCAACAAGCACGATCACGTTATGGAAGGCATTAATAGCCGCATGGACGGGCTGCAAGCCGCTATTTTGCTCGCCAAATTGCCGCATATTGGCGACTGGACGCAAAAGCGCCAAGCGGTCGCCAAACGTTATAACGAATTGTTGCAAGGCAACCCGCATATCCTAAGCTTGCCCGTCGTGCGTGAAAACGCCAGTCATGTATATCATGTTTACTCGGTGCGGGTAAAAAATCGCGACAAAATGCAGGCCCACCTCAACGCCAACGGCGTCGCCACCAGCATTCACTACCCCACCCCGTTGCCATTTTTACAGGCCTATCGCTACCAAGAAAATGAGCCAGCCGATTTCCCAATCGCATGGCGCAACCATAAGGAAATGCTATCGTTGCCGATTTTTCCGGAGATGACCGATGAGCAAATTCAACGGGTGGCGCAAGTGCTTAGCGAAGCTTAAAACGGTATCGGCATTTGCATTAAAATCACCCCCATGACTACACAAACCGCCCTACCCAAAGGGTTCCGCGCCGCCGGCATTGCGGCGGGCATCAAGAAAAATGGCAAGCCCGACCTGACGCTGATCACCAGCGACACCGACTGCAAAGCCGCCGCCGTGTTCACCACTAACAAGGTAAAGGCCGCGCCCGTGCTACGCGGCATGGCTCAGCTCAATTCTGCCTATGCAAAGGAAATGCGCGCAGTGGTGATTAACGCCGGT
The DNA here is from genome assembly GCA_018500105.2 of Anaerolineae bacterium. GTDB lineage: Bacteria > Chloroflexota > Anaerolineae > J036 > Brachytrichaceae > AQU-03. The sequence goes on along the minus strand of JAHBAL020000288.1, from coordinate 26,158 downwards.
TGCGCCAACGCCTGCACCGGCGAACAAGGGCTGCGCAATGCCGACGCCACCGCCCAACTTGCCAGCACGCTGCTGCGCCTCAATGCGCATGATCAAGTGATGGTGATGTCAACCGGTGTGATTGGGGTGCAATTGCCGATGGATAAATTTCAGGCAGGGATGCCACAAGCCGTCGCGGCGCTCAACAATACGTCGCTGGCCGACATTGCGCAGGCGATCATGACCACCGACACCGTGCCAAAATCTATTTGCCGCACCTACACCACCGCCGATGGCAAGCAATTCACCATTGCCGGTATCGCCAAAGGCGCGGGCATGATTCACCCCAACATGGCGACCATGCTCTCGGTAGTGATGACTGATGCAAAAGTGTCGTTGGGAACGTTGCGGCAAGCGGTTAAAAATGCCACCAATCGCTCATTTAACTGCATCACCATTGACGGCGACACCAGCACCAACGACACGTTTGCCGTGCTGGCAAATGGTGCAAGCGGGGCCAAACCCAGCGCCACCGAATTCGAGGATGCACTCAACGAGGTCAGCATGGAATTGGCGAAGAAGATCGCCCGTGATGGCGAAGGCGCAACCAAATTCATCACCATTCGGGTGACGGGCGCTCGCACATGGGACATGGCACACAAAGTGGGCCGCACCATTGCCACCTCGCCGCTGGTCAAAACCGCGTTTTATGGCGAAGATGCCAACTGGGGCCGAATTACTTGCGCCGCAGGCTATAGCGGCGAAGATGTCAACCCCGATCACATGTCGCTGTGGTTTGGCGGGGTGCATGTGTTCTCGCACGGCACGCCCACCCATTATTCAGATGCCGACGCCACCGCTGCCATGAAGCCGGTAGATGTCGAAGTGCATCTCGATTTGGGGCTTGGCGAGGCCGAATGCACCGTCTGGACCTGCGATATGTCGCATGACTATGTGACGATCAACGGCAAGTATCGCACCTAGAGGGGAATTGGGAAGTTGATAGTAGATAGTGATAGTGGATAGTGATAGTGGATAGTAAACAACTATCCACTATCACTATCCACTATCAACTTTCTTATCCGTGCGGGAGGCAGGCTGCCGCAACACAATGTTTGGCGGGATAGCGTCAATGACTGGCACAGGCGCTTCATTTTTGGCAGATTGCGTGCGAAATCGCGACAGCCATGTCGCCGCTCGTGGCGATACGCGCTTGGCAAAGGGCGCAGCTTGGGCATCGGGCGCAAAACTCGGTTCGCGCCATTCCTCGCTAAAACGGGCAGCTTTAACGACATCCACGTCGTCAAAAGGCGGCTCGTCTTCGGCATCGGTCTCGGCGGGGTTAGTAGTGGTTTGGGCAGATGTGGCAACGGGCGTGCGCAAAATTTGCGCCACCTCAACCACAGACGGGGCCAAGTTAAACAGCGCATACGCCAGCACAGTTGCCCAAATGACGCCCGTAATGCCATACCATTGGGCAAAAATGATGGAGAAGATGAGGTTAGCAATGGCAGACAAAATGCCATAGACCACCGGCCCACGCAAGCGGTCGAGGCTGCCCAAAAAGGTAAAGGTCGCCGTTGTCACCACGCTAATGGTATTCCACACCGCCATGCCCACAAACACCCAAAATGGGGCCACCGCTGCTTCGCTGCCGGTCCAAATTCGGACAAACCATTGCCCGATGATGACCAAAAACAACGACAACCCCGCTGTGATCGCAATATTGGTGCTGCTGCTGCGCAAAAATGCGCGACGCATCCATGCCACATCCCCCCGCGCATTTGCCTCGGCATAGGCCGGCCACAGCACTGGCGCAGTAAATGCCATCAGCAACGAGGCGTAATTGAACAAGCGCCATGTCACGCTATACGGGGTTACCGCTTCGGCCCCCAATAGCCGTGCAATGATGAGGTTGTCGGTTTGCAAAATGACCAGCGCGGCAATTTGCAAAATGAACAATTGCAAACTGGTGGTGACAATGCCACGCGATTGGGTCATATCGGCTACGGCCAATGTGGGGCGCAACCAAGGCATGTGCCAGCCAAACAGCCATAACGCCGAGCCGATTTGCACCGCCAGCGCCATGCCCGAAAATGCCACGATCAGCCACATGAGGTCGCCGCGCAAACTGGTGGCAATCATCAAGGCGATCAGGCTAAGCACACTACCCAAGGCCGACCAATAGTTGGCACTCGCGCCCTCTTGGTGAGCGCGGTAAATTCGCTCGATGATGGACATAGGCAGCCCCAAAAGCGTGATAAATAGCGCGACAAATACGGCCAAATTCACTTCGGCTTGGGCATCAAATGAGCGCACATTGAGCACCCAGCCCCAATCTATTAGCAAGGCGACACCGCCTAAAACAAGCCACAACACCACCGCAATCATCGTCAACAACCAAAAAGCGGTCGCCACAATGCGTTGGGCTGCATCGCGCCGCCCGTGCGCATACGCCTCTGATAGTGAGGTGATGAGGCCGTTGCCCAGACCAAAATCGGCAATCGCGATCCACGCCAGCAAACTGCTGATCGTCATCCAAGCGCCGTATCGCTCGGCCCCCAAGTAACCCAGCACCCAACGCACGGCGATTAAATTGACCAGCACCAGAACCCCCTTGCCCAAGAAGCCAGTCACAATGGCCTGCCCAATACGCTGGTAGCGGCGATGCCCCTCCGACATCGGTTGTGTGCGATTCAGAATGAGGTTTAGCCAGTATTGCAACATAGGTTGGTTGGGGAGTAGTCAGTAGTCAGCAGCCAGATTAGTCCTAATTTCTTGGTTCTTGGTTCTTGATTCTCCTAGCTGATTACTGACTACTGATTACTGACTACTTATTCGGCATCGGCGCAGGCGACATGGGCAGCAGACGCGCAGCGCTGCGACCCGCAAATAATGGTCGCAAGCTAGCCATTCGCCCATCGTGTTTGCCCGGCACATACGCAATAATATTGTAGCCGTGTTCATATTCGGGTGGTGCAGGTTTTTCGGCGGTGGGCGAAAAATCGCGCAAGCCATCGGGGCAAACATACACGATGCGATACCCTGCCGCCAAAAGCAATTCAAACACAGCCCAAGGGGTATAACCAAAGGCACGCTCCCAAGGCGCGAAAACTTCAATCAACATGAGCGGTGGCTTGGGCGATTTGAGCAGATTACCCGCCCCACGTAATGCCAGTAATTCGGCTCCTTCCACGTCAATCTTAATCACATTTGGCGGCGCAGCCTCGCCCGATTCGATCAGGCTGTCGAGCGTCATGCATCGGCACTCAAATGTGTGCGTCTGTGCGCCCATCCCCAACGCCTGCTGCCATTCTTCAGCCCGCGCTAACGAGGCAGACTGATTGGCCTCGCCCGGCAAATTGAACACCGCCATCTGATTGGCATCAGACACACCCAGTTGTAATGGGGTGATCTTGGCCTTGTTCAGACGAAAATCGTAACGCAAATTGCGGCATAATTTTTGGTAAGTGGTCGGAATCGGTTCAAACGCATATACGCGCCCAGTCGGGCCGGTCAAGTGCGCCATATATAGCGCCACCGAGCCATAGTTTGCGCCAATGTCATACACCACGTCGCCGCGTTCAATCAAACCCTCATACAACTGATCTTCGAGAGATTGTGGACTAGTGCGATAGTGTTCGCGGATGACCTGAATGTAATGAATAAGACGCTTTAACATAAACGTTGAAATTATAGTCAAAGTGGGAGGGGGCGGGCAAGTTGCAGGTTGCAGGTTGCAGGTTGCAAAGTTGCAAAGTGTCAGTTTTGCCCCCTGCAACTCTGCAACCTGCAACCTTGTAACCTGCAACCTTGCAACCTGCAACTCTGCAACCTGCAACTCTGCCACTCACCTCCCTCCCAACCACCGCACTATTTTTTGCCACCGGCTGCGCTTCACAGGTGGCGTGTTGGCGCTGTCATGAGCAAACTCATAATTTTGATTGACTTCGTGCTGATAATCAAGCAAATTGGGGTAAATGGCGCGACTGCCATCTTTGACCGCCAGCGCCAGCACAATGCGCTCAATCGCATGGGCCAAAGTCACATCAATTTGCCCGCGCTCTGGCTCAAAAGACTCAGGCGATAGCTTCAGCAGCAAATCCGCCACATCTTTGCGAATCCAATACATGGACCCCGCTGGAAAAGCGGGGATATGCGCATCATCAAGGGCGATGCCATACAAGGCCAGCAGCGCCCGCATTCGCGCCAAATTCCCGCCCACATACTTTTTGCCATCCACAATATGCCCACGCGGGGCGACCAACGCCACCCGATGGGTCGGCTCGGTGATATAAGCCAGCAATTTGTCGGCGTCATCGGTCAAACCGCCCACTACCTCATTGCGCCAACGTGCCCCATCCGCCAAATGCTTTGACTTTTTGCTGTGCAATTTCAAAATAAAGCCATAATTCAAATGCTGAATCTGCGTCAACACCATCATAAATGGCAAAATGTCGCGCCCGCGATTTGCCACTGGCAACACCCGCGCCGCTGGGCAAAGTGCCAAGATGCTCGCCTCAAATTGTGCCGCCGCTTTTTCGGGAACCGTGACATAAATATCGAGCTGGGCTTGCAGAGGCAACAACGCGCCCAGTAACTCTGCTGCAAGGTCAAGATAAAAGAGATGCACAATGGCAGCATGGGGTTTGTTTTGCCCCCACAGCCTACCGTTGGGCGGATATTGCCCCGCCCAGCGTTGCGCCAGAGCTGCCCAATCAAATTCGCGGGCGCGTAATGGGGCATTGTGCGCCATCTCGGCCCGCAAGTTTGCGTCACCCAATAGCGTGGCAAAGCCATCGGCAAGGGCTTGGGCATTACCCGGCGCGACCAACACCCCGCACGGCTGGCCTCCCAGTAGCGTTTCGCGCCGATCGCCCACATCGCCAGTCACGACAGGTGTGCCACACGCCAAACTCTCGACAATCTTGAGCGGCGAGCGTGCGCCCATCACAGGCCGATCAAATACGGGGTCAACCGAACAAATGGCATCGGCGTAATACGCCTGCGTCTGGGCAAATGGCACACGCCCTACCCAATCAATCGCCGCACCAATGCCCAAGGTTTGGGCCTGTGCCACCAATGCCGGGCGGTCGTCGCCATCGCCAACCATCACCAGCCGCACATCGGCAAATTGGCGGCGTAGCAAGGCAAATGCCTCGATGAGCAAATCGGTTCCGTGCGAGATTTTGCTCATTGTGCCAACATAAACAATTTTAGAGATTGGGAATTGGCGATTGGCGATTGGGGGCTGGGGATTGGCTGCGATGCCGTTTGGCACATACGTCATTTTTTCGGCAGGGATGCCGAGCGAGCGATAGCGATTGAACAAAAAGCGCGTGTTGACGGTGATGGCCCGTGCCAAGCACGGCAAACGATCCTCAAAAAATTGCACCAGCTTTTTCTGCCATGCGCTGCTAAAACGGTTCGACTCGGCCTCATAATCATCGCAATCCACGTGCAAAGGGCGATTAAGCCAACGCGCCGCGATTAAGCCCGCCAACCCGTTCATCGGCTGCGGCTTGCACACTTGAATAACATCAGGCTTAAGCGCAATGGCATGACGCGCCAGCGCGAAGGTGGCGCGGGCAGTGATGCCGAGCAATTGCAACGGCCCGAAATATCGCCGGCTGCCGGGCTTGCCATAAACGTGCATTTGCCCAACGTGTTGAGCCACCAGCGTGCCCGCCGCGTTCAACACCACCTGCTTGGCGGCCAGTTGATCAAACATCGGGTGCAACATCAGCACATGCACCTCATGCCCACCGTTCGTCAGTTCACAAGCAATGGGCAGCCAGCGGCCTTGCGGCGAGGCATCTTCGATGCTGGAGGTGCAAAGGAAAACGAAACGCATCAGAATAAAAAGTGCTAAGTGCTAAGTGCTAAGTCCTGAGTGTTAAGTGTTAAGTCCTGAGTGCTTGGCGATAAGTAAGCACTTAGCACTTAGCACTTGCTACTTGTCACTCTCACAACACTCTAGGTGATTTAGCCTTTGGGTCAGACATGTCGTTGCGGCCCATCGCAGTTAGCTCCTCAACCAAGGCGATGAGCGGCTGCCACGACGAGCTGGTTTTGTCGGCGCGGATGGCGTGTGCGAATGGCTCAGCCAAATCATTGGCGAAGAATTGCAGCACCGCTTCCGCCAGCGCGGCACTATTGGCGGGCGGCACGATCAGCCCGGTCGAATTGTGGTGAATGGCTTCGGGCATCCCGCCGACCGAAGTGGCGATCATGGGCTTCTCGAAACTGATGGCAAGTTGGGCAATGCCGCTTTGGGTGGCCTCCAAATACGGCATCACCACCACATCGGCGGCGCTGAAATACAGCGAAATTTCTTCGTTGGGGATATAGTTGCTGTAAAACTGAACCGCATCTTGCACGCCCAATTGCTGCACCAATTCACGGTATGGGCGCTCATCCTCCCAAAATTCGCCCGCCACAATCAGCTTGACCGGGCGCGACTGGCGAATGTGCGGCAACGCTTCGAGCAAATAGCGCAAGCCTTTGTAACGGCGAATGAAGCCAAAAAACAGCAATACTTCATCATCAGGGGCCAAATTGAGCTTGGCGCGAGCGTCGGCGCTGGGCATAGGTGTGCGGTTAAACACGTCAAAAGGCGGCAATGCTGTGCCTTTGATGCGGGCTTGCGGCAAGGCCCGCCGCAACAACGCGAAATCTTCTTCACTCATCACGATGAAAGAATCGCCGCGCCACAAAATGCGCCGCGCCAAAAACCAATCCAACACGCCACCATCGGGCGGGATGAGATGATGACAAATGAACAAAACGTGCATGTCGGCGAGGCTGGCGGTGCGCTGAATGAGGCGCGTGAGCAAAAACAACATCGGCGACCAAAACGGTGTCCACCATTGCAACAACAGCAAATCGGGGCGATCCTTTTTGATGATCTGATACGTTCGCCACCACGACAACGGGTTGAGCGGCTCTAAAACCCGATCACATTGCACTTGCAGCACGTCAGATTTCGACGACGGATCGAGCGCGGTGTTGCCCGGAAAAAGCCATTTGGGGTATTGCTTGAGATACGAAATAAATCGCACCTCGTGGCGCTCGCGCAAATGCTTCACCAGCAACGTGGTGTAATGTGCAATGCCCCCGCGAAAGGGATAAGTGGGGCCGATAACTGCGATTTTCATATTATTACAAGTAGTCAGCAGACAGTAGACAGTAGTCAGTAATCAGTAGTCAGATGAGTATTGTAAGTGCTTACTACTCATATTCCATCTTAATTCTTGATTCTTGGTTCTTGGTTCTTGATTCTTCTATCTGACTACTGACTACTCAACTCATACACCTCAGCACCACCCTCGGCATAAAGCAACTTAAACGCGGGGTGACGCCGCAATAGCTCAAGATTAACACGGTCCGCCCCGTTGGGCGGGGGGAAAGGTTTTGCGCCGCTGTAAATATGCGTCACACCGGCTTTGCGCAACAAATCGAGCGCCGTCGGTGTGGTCAGATCAAGCGAAACCGGTGTGGTGTCGGGCAAGCGTCGCCCGCGCAACTGCTGATAGAGTGGGTTGACTCGCGCAAACAAATCTTCGTTATTCATGCCGCGCTCGCTGCCGTAGGTCAACGGCGGCAGCGTGCTTTTGCGCTGGGTGACAAGCGGAATCCACCAGCCAGCATCGCTGCCAGCGATCAACGAGCCGCCATATGCCGGAAAGCCATTCACAAAAAATCGCGCATCCGGCGGCGTGTTTTGGCGTATCCACAACATAGCCCGATGATCGGCCCAATTGTAAATTTGGCGCTCTGGCTCGACGATATTGGCCTGCCACGTGCTGCCCCACGCCGCCAAGACCAGCAGGGCAAAATTTAAAATTGGAAATAATTTTAAATTTTCAATTTTAAATTTTAAATTTCCCAATGTGTAAGCCGCCAGCGGGATAAGCGTGAGATAAAGGACGCTGAATGCCGTAAGATAGTCAATAATGCCCGCGCCGGGCAAGCCAAGCAAGTATGGCACGACGATGAGCACCAGCGCCGCCGACCATAGCACCGGCATTGCCAACAGCCACGCCCGCCGCCGCACGGCGATGAGTGCGCCCGCCGCTGCCAGCCATAAAATTGGCGCTTTTAGAAAATGGGGCACGATGGGCGCAAGTATCGCCGCTTGCGCCACCACTTGCCGAACCTCTTCGCCATCGTTTGGGGCAACATAGCCACTAGCGTTGCGCAGTAAAAAACCGCTGCTGACGTTAATCAGCCAAGGCGCAGCCAAGAGCAACGCCAGCAGGCCAATGCCGCCCATCACAAGCAGCACCACGAATTGATGTCGCCAAGTTTTGGCCCGCAATAGCGCCATCAACACCAACAACCCCACAAACATGCCCGCAAATGCGGTCACCAAGTAGTGGGTTTGGAACAAACACGCCAATGAAATAGAATTTAAAATTAAAAATTTAAAATTTAAAATTGAAGGCAGCCATTTTCCATTTTCCATTTTAAATTTTAAATTTTCAATTGTCAGCACAAGTGCGATGGCTAAGACATTTTGGCCGGTCAATTGGGTGTAGCGGCCCATGTTGACGACAAAGCCCGGATATAAATTGTAAAAACCAGTCAGGGCGGCGGCAATGAGACCAGCAAGGGCGGCGAATTGGGTCTGGGTTGGCTGACTGAGCTTGATGAGGCGCGAGGTGAGCAAAAAGGCCAACGGCACAGCCAGCGTGTTCATCCATTGACCGGCAAATAACACTGTGCGCGGTGTTTCAAGACTGGTCAGCCAAGTCAGCATAGCGGCGTTGGCGTGAAAACCGAAATGATAGGTGAACGTCCCAAGATCGGCATAGGGCAGCCAATTTTTGAACAAGCCGCCATTTTCGGCGATCAGTTGCGCCATCATGGTGTGATGATAGGCATCGCCGAGCAAACCGACCGGCAAATCACGAATGGCCCACATGCGGCCCGCCAGCGCCACCAGCATCAATATCGCCAACATTAGCGCAGGTGTGTCAATGGCAATCGGGCGAGCGCGGGTTCGCCAGTGTCGAACAAACCGCCAAGCCACATAAACCGCCCCGCTGCCCACATACACCCATGCCAACAAGGGCGACCAGCGCAGCCCCACCGCACTGGTCAATTCCACCCACAACGGCGGCAGCGCCGCGCCAAACCCCAACGCCAACGACACGCGCTCAGCCAGCGTAAATTCGGCTTGGCGCAAGGCCCGCCCCGCAAACGCATCGAGCAAAGCATAGGCTGGCGCAAGATAAAACAGCAAACCGATAGGGATGATGAGGGCAAGTTCTACATAAAAAGGCAAGGTCAGCAATTGGATGCTGCCAGTGGGGCTGATAAAGGCGTTCACGCGGGCGAGATTATACGAAATCTTTCTCTAGCCACACCCAACGCCAAATCGGGCGGAAGCCGAGTCGCTCGTAGAGGCGCAATGCGCCGGTCGGGTTGTCGCTGTCTACGCCGAGGCGCAAATAGTCTAGCCCAGCGGCGCGGCAATTGAGCATGGCCTGCGACACCAAGGCCGCACCCAATCCGATTTTGCGCCAAGACCGCCGCACGCCGATGGATGGCAGCCACGCTATTTTCATCCCCGTCGTTGCAACCTCGTCGGCCACGACCTTCATTATGCAGGCGGCGGCGACTTCGTTGCGCTCGGTATCCAACGCAATCACGGTGAGATCGGCGCGAAAATCGGGGCTATGGGTGTAATACAAATGCCATTCGTCGAGACTGAGCGGTTGATGTCCCCAATGATCTTCAAAGGCTTGATCTACGGCGTGCCACGCCAAAAGATCGTGTTCAGGCTGATAGGTCAGCAATTTAATGTTGGCGGGCAAGATCGGGGCAGGAATTGGCTCGCGCAAATCGCGCCTCATGCGGTATAACATGCGTGATTCGGCGTAGCCGTATTCCTTAAAAAGCGTTAGCCGATCTAATTGGGTGTCACGCGCACCAACGCGGTAGAGACGGCGCAGGCCGCTGCTGGCGTAATTGGCGAGGCGTTCGGCGGCGCGATGCTCGCCCCATGTTTGCAAATGATGCCCGATCCCGCGTCGGCGATGGGCGGGATGCACCGAAGCCGTGAGCGAGGCGGGCACTTCGCCCATCGGTTCGGGCGGCACAAACACCCATATGAGGCCGACAATCGCGCCTGTTGCATCAACGGCGACGAGGCTATCGTGTTCGGCATTGCCGTATGGGTCGCTAAAGTCGGCCAAAATCTCCGACAAAGTTACGATTCGGTCGGGCTGGTCTTGTTTGCTCACCTCACGTTGCAGGGCATAAATCTGCTCAGCATCGTCGGTGGTAGCGGGGCGGAAGGTGTAATGAGCCATTTTTTGGGGTGAATTATGAATTATGAGTGATGAATGGGAAGAGACGAGTGATAAGTAACGAGTAATGAGTAACGAGTAATGAGTAACGAGTAATAAGCAACCAATAATTTACTTACTGCTCGTTACTCGTTACTCGTTACTCGTTACTCATTCATCATTCATCACTCATAATTCATAATTAAAAAGACTTGCTATTTTTTTCATTCTGACGCAAAATATACTCGTTATGAACGTTGTCGCATTATCCGGTGGTGTTGGCGGTGCCAAGTTTGCTGATGGGCTGGCCCAGAGTGTCGGGCCAGAGGCACTGACCATTATTGTAAACACAGCAGATGATTTTCAGTTGTATGGATTGCGGATTTCGCCCGACTTGGATACAGTGATGTATACCTTGGCCGGGCTTGCCAATGTTGATACAGGCTGGGGGGTGTCGGGAGACACATTTGAAAATTTTGGGATGTTGGCAAAATATGGCGTGCAGCCTTGGTTCCGCGTGGGGGATCGGGATGTGGCGACGCACCTGTTGCGCACAGAAATGATGCGGCTTGGGGCCAATTTGACCGAAGTGACCCAAGTGTTGTCGCAACGCTTAAATATAGATACGCGCATTTTGCCGATGACAAACGACATTGTGCGCACCATGGTAGACACAGCCGAATTTGGCGTGCTGCCTTTCCAAGAGTATTTTGTCAAGCACAAGTGGCAGCCCACCGTCAAACGCATCTTATTTGACGGCATTGAGAAAGCCAATCCAACCTTTGAGACCTTACGAGCGCTTGAAACGGCTGACACGATTATCTTGTGTCCCTCTAATCCTTATCTCAGTGTCGAGCCAGTGTTGGGGTTGTCGGGGGTGAAAGATGCGCTTTTCAACGCGGCAGCCCCCATCATCGCGGTCACGCCCATCATTGGGGGCGAGGCGGTCAAAGGCCCTGCCGCCAAGATGATGCGCGAAATGGGCGTTGAACCCACGCCGCTGAGTGTGGCGCAGCATTACGCCGAGTTCATCAACGGTTTTGTGCTAGACGAGCGCGATGCCGAATATGCCGATGCCATTCGCGCCTTGGGTTTGGGGGTGCTGGTAACCAATACTTGGATGCGAGATCGCAATGACCGCGCCGCGCTGACCTGCGAGGTGATCAATTTTGCCGACCACTTGCGCCCAGAAAAATTGGGCGGTTGCCGGTTGCCGCAGCGATAAGAGAAGTTAAAAGTGCTAAGTACTAAGTGCTAAGTTAAAAGTAGAATTTGAACTGCTCTTTTCGCCGAACTCACTATTTCCTCGTTTCCTTGCGATGCCAGAGAGATAGCGAGTTCGGCATTATTGGGAGGAAACCTTAAATTTTATGCAAACTGTCACATATCAAGATCTTGTCGCAGAATTACAGGGTTTATCCAAATCACAATGGGAAGTGGCATTTCAAATGCTTCGCATGATCAGAACCCAAAACGCTTTTAATGATCTGAAAGGCGGCATCAGACAACCTTCAGCTTCTAAAGACGGGCAACCGGCATCTTCGCTCCGCGCATGGGCAAATATTACCCAATTGGCTGGAGACGCACTTACAGACAGCCAAAATATGTATGAATGACGAGCAACCGAGACGAACACGTTTAATGGTTGATACCAGTGTTTTGGTGGCACTGGCCAGTTCACGCGACTCACAACACGCAAAAGCCATAAGTTTGTTACAGGCGATCGAGGCTGATGACAAATTTGATCTGATCTACGCGGATTGCGTTTTAATCGAAACGCTGACGGTTGTCGCCAGACGCGCTGAGGAACAAAAACGAATTGCTGATTTTGAAGCGTTGAGCAATCAAGCACTGGTTCAAGCGTCTACCTCCGATCAATTTATTTGGCTATTGCCAAATGTGCGCAACAAATTTAACGATTGTGTCAATCTGATGCGTCAAACTTCGGGTCGTCTGAATTTTAACGATGCCCTCATTGCACTCGCTTGCAAAGAATTTGACATTAGTCATATCTTATCGTTTGACAGCGATTTCGATCAAATTTCTTGGCTCACTCGTCTGGGTAATTAGCATAAATTTTCACCCGCTCCACCTTTTATGTCCATTGCAGCCCTCATTCCGGTTAAATCGCTAACGCAAGTAAAGACGCGGCTGGCGCAGACATGGCCTTTGCCCGAACGGGCGCAATTTGTGCATGACACGGCACGGCGCATCGTGGCTGAGTTGCGCGGGGTTGCAGACCTGACACCGATTTTGCTCACGCCCGATGACGAGGTGGCGCGGTGGGCGAAAACATGGGGCATTGCCAGCCTGCGCGAACAGCAAACCGGCCACCCAACTGGACTTAATCAGGCGCTCGATTTGGCGCGGCACAGCCTGACGCAATACGAGGCATTACTCATTGTGCCAGCAGATTTGGCATGGTTTGGGCGCGAAGATGCGCTGGCGATGATGGCGCTGGCCCATGCTGCGACGATGTGTGTGGTCATTGCACCAGACCGGCATGGGCGCGGCACAAATGCGCTGCTTATCAAGCCGCCGTTGGCATTGCCGCTACATTATGGCGAAGACAGCGCCCATGCCCACGCCCGCGCTGCTCAAACGGCGAGCTTGCCGGTGTATTGGTATGCGTCGGGTGCGACCGCGCTGGATGTGGATCATCCCGACGACCTCATTCTTTTTCAGGCCGCGCCATTTGTGTTGTAAGATAAAGACCATACATGATGGTCAACAAAACATCTTTTCTGCTCACCACCGCCATTTTTTGTTTACTTGCTGCCAATCGCGCCAATACAACACCAGCAAATGGATTTTCGAGCGATTTTTCAATCGGCAAAGACGAATTTTGCGAACAACACACCCAAATTTGCCCAGTTGACAGCGCCACGTGGCAAGGCGAAAAAGACGGCTGGCAATTTGTGGGACGGCGCTGGCACGCCATTTCATACACCGAGTCGCCGCAAAAAGTGATTTGGGAGTGGAGTCGCCCTTACACGGGCAAAACGGCGGCCTATAAAGGGTTCCGCGAGGACCATTATTCCGATTTTACAGATGCGCCTGCCGAATATCCAAAGCCAAGCAACAGCGTCACCCGCGCTTATGAGTATGAATTATGGCAACCGATTAACAATCAATTACGCCAAATGCGTTATGCAGGCAAAACCGAGGCCGAAACGCGCCCCGTTGGCGATGTGGATTGCACGTCGGGGCTGCTTTACCCCGTCACCAATCAATCTCAGCCATTCACCAAGACCGATTTGGCCGTAATGGTCAACGATAAATGCGCCAAAGGCGGCTATGCGTTTGCCAAATTAGAAGAACAGTGGGGCGAGCCGAATACCGATCAGCGCAATAACGCCTGTGATGATCTCAAAAAGGGCGTGCCTGCCAGCGAGAGCGCCATTGCCAACCAAATTTGCAAAACCAGCCCATCGGTTGGGGTGGTATATCAGGGCTATGCGTGGGCGGCTCGCCCCAATGACCCGAACAAGCCCGTTTTAGGCTGCGAAGCGGTGTTGTATGCGTGGGGCTGGGAAAAGCCCAAAGGCCCCGCCACTGGCAAAGATTACATGCTGTGGAATCGCAACGGCATGTTGCGTTTTTCGCACTGGCAAGGGTATTGGCAGCAAACTACCGTCCCAGCCGCCAATGATGTTTGGTGGATACAGCAATGCGAAAAAGCATGGACAGAGGTCGGGAATGTCATTTATTCGGGGCAATACGTGATCGGTGACAATTTGTATACAGATACCATCCTGAACGAACGTCTGAATCAAAAGACCTACTTGCCGATAGGTGTGAAATAATCTAGCATGGCAACGACCTACATCGTCATCCTCACCTACAACGGTTATGCCGACACCCACGAATGCCTAAGCAGCATTGCCCCCTTGCTCAATTCACAAACGCATTGCGTGGTGGTTGACAATGCGTCGCGTGACGATACGGTCGCCAATGTACGCCGATATTTTCCGCAAGTCACCGTCATCGAAAATAGCAGCAATTTGGGTGTGCCGCGTGGCTACAATGTTGGCTTTCGCCACGCCTTGGCGAATGGGGCCGATGCCGTGCTGATGCTCAATAATGACACCGTGCTGGCCCCCGACATGCTGCAACAGTTGACCCAAGTGAGTTGCACCCATAACGTGGGGATTTGTGTGCCTATTGCCTACGAATATCATCGCCGCGAGCGCATTTGGTCTGCAGGAGCCAGCTATCGTCCATTTCCGCCCGCCTTTGTGATGGATAACCACATCACAGGTCAGCAACGCCAGCTTGATTATGCGATTGCGTGCTGCATTTTGATCACCCGCCGTGCCTTCGAGCGGGTCGGGTTGCTGGATGAGAGCATTTTTTTTATGTGGGAAGACCTCGAATTTTGTCAGCGCGTGCGCGATGCGGGCCTTGACATTGTGCAAGTGCCGACGGCACACATGTGGCACAAGGTCTCGCAAACCACTCAGCCCGGCAAACCGCTATTCTGGCAGATGCACGGCGAAAGCAGCGTGCTCTATTTTCGTCGCCACAGCCGCTGGCCGCGTTTGGCGGTGGCGTTCAATATGGGCTGGTTTGGGCTGCGTGAATTTGTGCTGAAGGGGCGGCCCCAATTTGTGCCTGCGTTTTGGGCTGGATTGCGTTCGGGCTGGCGAAAGCCGCTGTTGCCCATTCCCATGCCTTAAATAACACAAAAATCTCTCACAAAGAACACAAAGATCACAATGGTTGAAGGCTTTGTGATCTTTGTGAGAGGTCATTTTGTCCTCTGACAGTTAAAGCCAATTGAGGTCAAGATCAGTTAAAATCGCGCTTCAGGTTTGAACATTTTGACCAACACCCGCTCAATCTCCGACGATGGTTGCCAAGTTTGTGGCAGCGCCCAACGAAAACACCTATTCACCGGCCCCGACCGCCATCTTGGGCATCCCGGCCAGTTTGCGCTGTATCAATGCGAACAGTGCGGGCTGATTTACCAATACCCGCAACTCTCTTGGCAGCAACTCGAACCCTATTACCAAGGCGATTACGACTCATATGGCAAGCTGTTGCGCCAAGAATCATCGTCCATCAAACGCCGGTTGCAGCGCATCGGCACATTAAAACAACGCGCCTTCATCGAGCGGTTTTGCAAATCGGGCAATTTGATTGATATCGGTTGCGGCAACGGCGTTTTTCTCGAAGAAATGCAATTGGCGGGCGGCTGGCAATTGCAAGGCATCGAGCCAAACACCAGCGCGGCCACCTTCGCCCAAGCGCAATTGGGCATTCCCGTCACCACGCTGCCATTTGAGCAAGCCGAAATCGCGCCCAACAGTCAGGATGTGCTGACGATGTGGAATGTGTTCGAGCATTTGTATGCGCCGATGGATGCGCTAAAAAAAGCCTATGACGTGCTAAAACCCGGCGGTCATCTCATCATCGCCATCCCCAACCCCGACAGCCTCAGCCGTCATGTGTTTGGGCGCTATTGGATGGGTTGGGAATTGCCGCGCCACCTCTTTTTATTTCCGGTCCACACCCTCGCACAAGCCGTCGAGGCACATGGGTTCAAGGTGATTGATCGGCAATGCTTTATGGTGACTTATTTCGTGCTGGGCAATTCGCTCACGCATTGGATGCAAGATTGGCCTGCGGGCCTAAAACCCATTGCCAAGCAACTGCGCCGCCTGTATTACACCCCGCTCACGCGGCTAGCGTTTTTGCCATTTCAATGGCTGATCGAACGCAGCAAACAAGCCACCGTTTTAACATGGGCGTTGCAAAAAACATAATGCGGCCCAAAACGGCGGTAAACTAAGCGCCTCGTGAACCTTCTCACCAATACAAATGGGGTAGTTGGCAAAAGTGCCGCCCTCGCCCGTTCGCTCAGTAGCTTGTTGCGAGACAAGGTGCTCAGTAACCCGCTCTTTATCAAGTTGGCGCGAGCGTTGGGCGCATTGCTCACGCTGGCTTCGATTGCGCTCATTTTTCGGCGCGGCTGGGGCGAGGTGGGATTTGAACGCTGGGCCGCGATGGGTAATGCGCTGATTTTTAGCACCCTGCTTTACGGCTTGTCGTTTAATCTTCAGGCGTGGATGTGGGGGCTGTTGATGAATCGCTATGCGGGCGTGCCCTACGGTTGGCGCGATGCCGAGGTTTACGCGCTGTCAAATTTGCTGCGCAACACCCCCGGCGTGGTGTGGTATCTGATCGAGCGGGTCGAGTCGTATAAAAAAGATGGCGTGCAAGGCCGTAAAACACTCATCGCCAGCAGCGCCGAATGGGTGAATTTGGTGTTGGCGGCCCCCATCGCTTATACCATCGGCTGGGCGCTGCATCACGACCGTCTGGGTTGGTCGGCGACGATCTTCTTGTTTGGGGTGATGCTGGCAGTATTATGGCAATTGGGCAAACGTCATTCAGCCATTGCGGCTCACCGTTTGGGAATTTTGCCCTTTATTTTGCTTGTCTATGTTTTGTGTTATTTACTCGGCGCGGGGCTAACCTACATCACCGCCATCGCCGTTGAGCCACAAACCAGCCTCACCCTACCCGTCACCATCGAGTTATATGCCTTGATGGGCGGGTTCATCTTCCTTTCCACCGTCATCATTCCGCTCAGCTTCGGCATCCGCGAGTTCAGCCTCACCTATTTGCTCTCGCCCTACACTGGCCTAGAGTCTGCCATTACCGTTGCAGCCATGCTACGCATCATCTTCCTCGGCTCCGATCTCATCTTCAGTTTCCTGCTTTGGCGGGTCGCACGCTATGCCCAGCAGCACTAATACGGGTTAATGCCGTCTAATACCCCTGTTTTTCGTTGCAAACAGCCCAAATAATACCAATGGGTTATTGATTTTTAGGATCAAAACCATATGATTAGGCCCAAGCAGAACAACTGCGAAGACTTTAAAACTCTCTTAGCTTAGTTTAGATAAAGGAATATATAACATGAAGACAATTAAACTTACTTTGGCAGGGGCAGTATTGGCCTCATCAATGGTCGGGGCCGTCGGTGCAAACGCCGCAGTGCCCGGCCCAAGCGGGACCTTCGCCAGCGCCTTCACAGTGCAAAACCTGTCGGGCAGCACCGCCACCTGTGTTTATCAATTTTATGATTCGGCTGGCGCACTCAAGCACACCAGCGCTTCATTCCCCTTGGGCGTAGGCGCGAGCGCATCCACCTACGTGCCCAGCATCGGTGGTTTGGCTGCTGGTCAATATGCCGGTGTCATTAGCTGCGACCA
Source organism: Anaerolineae bacterium (assembly GCA_018500105.2). Classification (GTDB taxonomy): domain Bacteria; phylum Chloroflexota; class Anaerolineae; order J036; family Brachytrichaceae; genus AQU-03. The sequence goes on along the minus strand of JAHBAL020000288.1, from coordinate 8,661 downwards.
ACAAGTTGCCGCAGTGGTCAACCACTCAGCCAACGGTGGCGCCAACAGCGGTGCATCGTATGACGGCGTGGACAGCACCAAAGTCGCCAACACTTGGTTCGCTCCCAACGCTTTCAATAACTACTACGGCTTCTACACCAACTTCGTGGTGCAAAACACCACCGCAGCAGCCGTGCAAGTGACCGTGCAAATCTTCGCCGCTGGCAACCCCAACGCCGTCGCCACCCAAACCGCTAACATTGCGGCCAATGGTTATGCGAACTTCGAGCAAAAAGGCTTGTCGGGCATGACGGGCAACACCGCCTACTCGGCCAAGATCAGCGCCAACGGCAACATCGCCGTAGAAGCCAACGTGTATGGCGAAGGCGGCGCAGCCGGTCAGCTCTATTCTTACACCCCGTTCACCAGTGGTTCAACCACCGCCTATGCGCCGTTGACCATGAACAACTACTATGGTTATAACACCTCGGTAAACGTTCAAAACGTGGGTAACGCCGCCACCAACATCACCATTACCTATGGCAATGGTTCTTCGAAGACCGTGAACAACGTTCAACCCGGTGGTTTGGCTGAATTCTTGCAATTCCAAGCCGGTTCGGGCGTGAACAACGGCGACAAGCAACCTGCCAAGATCACCTCAACGGGTCAACCAGTCGTGGTGTTGGTCAACCAATCGTTGGGCAGCAAGAACCGCGCCGCCTCATACACTGGCGCCAGCGCTGGTTCGACCACCGTCCGCTTGCCAATCATTCACCGCCGCTACTTCAAATATAGCAGCGCTATCAACTGCCAGAACATTGGCAACGCCGCCGCTACGATGAATATCGCCTACTCAGGTTCATCTGTGACCTCAGTGTCGGGCAGCATCGCCGCCGGTGGTTTGTATGAAGTCGTTACCCCATTTGCAACCTCGTTGCCAGATGGTTATAACGGCGCTGCCACTGTGACCTCCTCACAACCAATGGTGTGTATCGCTAACGAAGACATCATCGAAGGTGCGGATGCCAACAACAACGCAGACACCCTTTACTCATACGAAGGTATTGGTCAATAATCAACGCATTGATCTAATGCCTAGCTAAGCTGAGTTTATGGGCTACCGAGTTACTCGGTAGCCCATTTTATTGTCTATTTATTGATAAGGACTCTCACACATCACGGTATCATTATCACCTCCAATATGAAAAAGACATTTTCTCTACTATCGCTCGTCACGTGCATCATGCTCGTCTTGAGCGCATGTTCTCAACGCGGCGAGACCGCCACCACCAATACCACAAGCGGCGGGACCGAGCCAGCCGCCAAAACCAGCACGACCCAAGGCGCACTCAATAGCCCGCTCACCAGTCCACTGCCAAAGAATGCGCGGGGTGTGCCCACCCCCGCCCCAGCCCGTGCGGCAGTCGCTGGGCGCATTGTTCCAGACCCACCCACCAGCTACTCAATCGAAGGGGTGACGATTTTCTTCGGCACACGCTTACCACTGACACCCGGGCCAGACTTTTTGGTCAACATGAGTCCACAAACATCGCCCAAGGCGGTGCTAGATAAAGAAGGTTATTTCGCCATTGCCGATTTGCCACCCGGCGAATATGCCTTAGTGATTTGGTCGCCGCACAATTCGGTCATGATTGGCGAAAAACAACAGCCGGACAAAGTCATGTTGATGAAAGTGTCGGCTGGGCAACAGCTTGATTTGGGCGCATTGGTCACCAAGATGCCCTAACTACCATTTTTTTATTTGACATATGGCGCTCCGATTTACACTCGGAGCGCTGATCATTTTGCAAACAGCACACGTTGACAAAAGGACCTTAGCGCATCTTGAAACCTTTTTTTGGATGGTTACCCATCTCGACCCAAGTAAACCTGATTCTCGGCATGAATCGTTTACGGGCAAATGCAACCGCAAGAGCCGAATTTCAGCAACAAATAAAAACTTCGTTAAAAGCAGGGTTCGATTGGGAAATTGACACACTCAAAGATTTTTTAAGGCGTGGACCAGCGCTCAATTTTTCGGGCAAATGTGTGTTAGATTTTGGCTGCGGATTAGGCGGAGCGACCGATTATTTTGCCAAACAAGGCGCGAAACTATCGGTCGGGGTTGACCTCAATCACCCATCACTGGTCGAAATTGTGTCGCTGTTTGCCAACGAGCCGACCCTCGGCCCGGCCCGCACCCCGCCGCTCGCCAACGCCGATGGCGCAAACTTGCCTTTTGCCGATAACACATTCGACCTGATCAGCTCAATTTACGTTTTCGAACATGTCGGCGATGTTGCCAGTGTCATGTCGGAATGTTATCGCACATTGAAGCCGGGTGGCCAGTTATTTATCGTTTTCCCGCCCTATTACTCACCTTGGTGCGCCCACACCGATGATTGGCTGGCGTTCCCTTGGCCGCATGTCATGTTTAGCGAAGCCGCCATCGCCGAAGCGGTGGCGATTGTAGACGCGCAAAAGCACAATATGGCGACCTACAACGCCCACGCCCAATTCCCGATCAAACCCGTGTTTGATCATGTTAACCGGCTATTACTCAGCGAATTTGAGGCGATTTTTGCCCGCCATCCTTGGGCACACGTAGATCATCGCATTCCCGCCGTCGCCGATGGCACAGGCGTTGAATGGGCGGGCAAGTTGGCGCAAAAATTGCACCGCGAGCTATTCACCAGCGCAGTCATTTGCACATTAACCAAATAGCATCACAAACATGCACTGCGCGTGGCAATAATGTCATATGCGCCCGGCGTGATGCGAATGTGCATGCCGTCGGTCTGAGCGCTCACCCCATTGGCAATCGCAATCCCGTTTTGCCAAATCAGGCTGCCATTTTGCTGAATTTGCAAGCCGTTAGATGGGCCATAAGGCAACACCACATTGCCCATAAAATTGGGCGGCGCGGTAATGCGCAGACGATGCTCCTTGCAACTCACTTGATCCCAGCGAAATTGCAACACGCCTTTATCCATCCCCACCGGCAAACTCGCATCTACAAAACTCACTAAGGTAACGCCGCCAAGCGGCGGACGCGCCTCCCATGTGCTCGACGACGTTTGCCGAATACCCGCGATGTGGGTGGTCAAAAACCATGTCGGCGAGCTACCCCAGCCATGCGACAACGCTTGGGTATAAGCAATACGATTAATATCAAACGACTCCCACCATGTGGTTGCGCCCCAACGCTCGATCATGGGGTAATAGTAGTTGGTGATGAGTTTAATTGCGTCATTAAAACGCTTCGATTTCGCCAACGCTTCTAAAATCCAATACGTGCCATAGATCTCAAAAGTCTCGCGTTGCGGGTTTTCAATCGAAATTAATGACATCATCGAACTAACCACGCCACTCACATCGCTCGATTTCGGCACATCGTAGGCCAACGGCCACGCCTGCGCATGCAAATAGGGCGGCACTTTGGTATTTTGAATGATAGACGATAAATAACGTTTTTCGCTTTTCACAAACAAGGTTTCGTTCATCGCATCTTGCAGCGTCTTGGCCCGCGTGCGAAATTGCGATGACCCAAGCGGGTCGCCAGCCCACCCGGCGATGATAGCCGCGTCTTGCAATGTGCCAAAATACATGGCGTTAATCGCCGACGACTGGCCCGCCACCGCTGAATTAGGCTGGGCGTAATAAGCATACCAGTCCACCAATGCCGTTTTAGACCAATGTCCGACGGGCACATCCAACAAGCCCGTGCTCCTATTCTCTAACGATTTCAAATAGCGCAAAAAGGCATCTAATTTGGGATACATGCGCTTGGCAAACTCGATGTCATTGGTCAAATGCACATATTTGGCCAACGATTGCACCCACAACATGCCATAATCCAAAATTTGGGCATCGCCATTGTTGGGCGCAAGGCTGAATGAGCGGCCTTGCGGCGTGATTGATTCGCCCAAAAACATAAGGCCACGGCGCAGCAGGCGATAATCGCCGAACGCCACACGATTAACGTGATCAACGATAAAAGCATCACCCCACCATTGCCCGCGCTCGCGCCAAGGGTCGGCGTAGGCATCGCTCATATTGACCATCGCCGTCGTCGCGCCAACTTGCCAAATTTTATTTAGCTTCTCATCCGATGAGGTAAACGAACCAAGTTGCTGGGTTGGATAAAGCTCCTCTTCGACCCGCAAATTACTGATGCTGACTTGGGCACTGCCCCACACCGCCACAATCAAATAACGCCCTGCGCGTGCGTCAATTGAACTAATGGCAAATTCGCCCACGCCGAGCGCCCACGAATCCGTTTGATTCCATTCCGGATGCGCCGACCCCGGAAATGGCAAAGGGCGATTGGTGCTGGAGAGCAAACGCTCATCCCAGCCAACATCAATCACTGTGTTCGCCCCTGTGCTGATATCGGCCTGAACCCGCCCCAACACAGTGCGCCCTAAGTCAACAACGACATAGCCCGGCATCGCCGATGGCGGAATTATGATATCAACACCAGTATTGGCGCGAGCAACCGCCTGTATAACGCGGTTTGGCACAGGTTCGGCCAATAGCAAACGCCGCCCGGCATGCGTACCTTGCGAAAATGGGTTTGGCACAACCACATTTTGCTTTGAAATGAGCACTGTCGCCCCATAAGGCACAACATCGCCCATCGTCAGCTCGTGCCTGCCCCCCGCCACCACCGCCTCAGCGATATATACATCCGGGCGCGTTCTGCCAGTCGGCAACCACGTCAACCCGTTGCCATCGAGCAGCACCTGTTGCGGTGACCCGCTCAAACCCAGCATTTCAAAGCGAACAGCCGTTGATGTCGTGGTATAGAACTCAACTTTGCCTCGAGGGCTACCGGGATTCAGCACCTCGACTAGGACGCTATCGGGCGACAATGTGCCAAAATCCACTACGCCGCTGGTCACGCTTGGAATGATCTCGCGGCGCATGAGGCTGGGAATGCTGCGCGGCTGATAAAGCGCCACCGCCCCCGGCTGTTTGACCGCAGTGGGCCAGCCCTGATCATTAAATCCGCGTTGATTCCAATTTTCGGGCAAGCGCGAAAAATCAAAAATCTCGGTTGGGCCAATTAATGCCTGCGAATGCACTTGCGGCGAGTCATTGCGCCATGCGTCACTGCGCATGGCCTTCCAAGTGGTGTCGGTGGTTAATACGATTTTTTGCTCGCCGCCTTGTGTGCCCTGAATATGCGCCACCAAATGCGGAATTTGCGACTCGGAACGGCGGGTATTGGGGGCAAATTGAACACGCACGGCAATAACATGTTGACCGGGGAACAACGTGCCGATTGAAATCACGTCATATTCGTGTAGCGTGCGCGAAAAGCGGGCCGGTCCGCGCCCGACCCAAAAGCCATCCACCCAAGCATCGTAACGTGTATCGGCAAAAATTTCGAGTTGCGCGTTTTCAAGCGTGCGTGTCAATGCAAAAGTGGTGCGAAATAGCGCCACTTGGTTGCTATTGGTTGCCGCAAGGCCGCTGGGCCAAATCGGCGCGGCCCGCGTGACCAAGGTTTGCGGCGACAGCAAGGTCGGCAAATAAGTCTGATATTCTTCTCTTTTTATGTTGGCAATCATGTTAATGGGCGTTAGGTTGCCCATCAAAAAAGCCAAACTGATTAAGATCATTAAGACAATCGCTGGATAAACAGATTTATTTTTCAAGTTCAATGTAGAGCGGCATGATGTCAATCTGCGTTAAAGGCAACGATTTTGCGTTGCCCAAGGCATCTGTCACCGATTTGATCGGCGTGTTAAGGTTGGCTGGTTTGAGCGTGCCATCTGCCGACCAAGCCACCCAAACGCGCTTCGTGTCATTCTTAAATTCGTAAATTTTAATGCCCGGCACAGCCGTGTTTTCAGCCACAAATTTCAAATCTTTCATCTGCTGCGACCATACTTGATACGCCTTATACGCCAAAACCGGCTGATTTTTGCTGAGCAAGCCTGACTCTTGCCAACCGCTCAGGCTATACCAAATGTTGCCCGACAGCCCCTCGGCGGCGGCAGCGGCATATGTCACTGGCACATAATAGGCTTTGGTGATCTCAAACTCAACCGGCGGCGTTTGACATTGGTAACACAACACGCCGGTCTCGGTGTTAATGAGGTATTTGCCTTGCACATTGTTTTGCGCCAACACCTCTTTGATAAAGCGCGTTTTCGCCGCCAACACGGGGCCGGTCACATTCCATACACTGTCCCAATTGGCATTGCCATAATGCCCCGGCTTGCCATAAAAGAAATCGTAGGCATGAAAACTAATGCCATCAAAAAACGGCCCGCCGCCGTTCTTCAAAATGCCCTCTAAGAACTTGGCGGGTTTACAATCCTTGTCGGGCTTCGAGACACGCGGGTCACAATCGAGCAGCAAGCCGCCGATCAGCACTTGGGCCTTTGGGTCAGCGCTCTTAATCAGCGGATAAACCACTTTCAGCGTTTCGCCATATTGCCCGCCTCCAAAATACGCATCTTTGGCGTCGCCCCAGCAACCAAATGGCGAATCGGGAATATTGGCAACCGCTTCAGGCGACACATCCGGCTCGTTCCAAATCTCCCAATATTTGACATTGAACGGCGCGGCGCTATACCGCGCCACCATATCGCGCAGAAAAATCACATAATACGCCATTGCATCTGGCTTGATCGGCCCACATGACGCTTTTTCGACTTGCCGCGCCCAAGCTGGCGCACCGCGCACAATCAAAATGGTCTGCAAGCCCGCCGCCGAGGCTTCTTTCAAGCGGGTTTCTAGGTTGGCTTGGCTCTCCCATTTGCGGTCGCCACGATTCGGCTCGATATCGGCCCACACGACGCCGTTATAGCGAATCCACAACGCGCCGGCCTCTTTCACAGCCTTGGTTCCGGCTCCGGCAGCCAATTCGACCTCAATGCCGGTAGTGTTATTGCCAATCACGATTGTGCCAGCATTGGCGGCTGGCTTAAGCGTGGGCACGGGCGTGGGTGGCGGTGGCGTGGGGGATGGCAGCGCGGTCGGTTTGGCAGGCGCAGTAATTGCGACAGGCGTGCTGGTCTGCGCCGCCGCTGTTACCGCCGAGCTGATGGCTGTGCCAATCGGCACATTAGGCACAACACCCGCGGCAGTCGCCGTTGGCGCGGGTTCGGGCGTCGCTTGGCTGCGGCACGCCACTAAACCAAAGGCCAATACGCTTACTAAGCAAATACGTTTATAGGTTATGGTTAATCTCGAGGAACAAGTCACATGTAAATGATACCTTAAGCAAAAAATCATCCGCTGATTTCAACGATTGTCATTTCTATTTTCTTCCATCACCGAATGGGCAAATAAATCAACTGATCCATATGATCTTCAGCAAACGAAGCACCCCATATTAAGAGCAATTCATCAATCAATTCTTTATACGACAAATTGCTATCCACCACGAAAATACCCGGCATATGATTTCCTTCCGAAAGATGATCGTGTAAGTGTCCCGGCATGCTTTTACGGTTATTGGTCACCAATGAAAAGCCATTTGTCTCGCACCATAAAATAATTTCAGGATCAAGTGATTGCAAAGGCGGTGCGCCAACATCGCCTACCATCCAAACCACCAACTCAGGTGCTGCAAGCTTCAATGCACGGCGCAGTCTTGGGTTGATGTGCTCATCTAACAAATATTGAATTTCGCTCATGCGATAAGATGATGAGCACGGTGTTTTTCAGCCTTCAACTGACGAATTCTAAGCACAGCCGCACTTGGGTTCAGTTGCTGTTGAACCCGAGCAACACGCGCATCATCTAACCACGTTTTCAGATAGGTCTCGACAAGGGGCTTATTGAGGTGATAATACAAAATTGTCGCGTAAATCTGATCTATACGCAATGTCGGGTATCGCTCGGCAATCTGTTCCGGCGTTTGGGCATGATGCAAATATTCATCCAAAACCGACTCAATACCAAGCCGATGGCCTTTCAATCGAATATCATCCACAGCTAAAAAGTCAAAATATTCCTCTAATTGCGTCCCCATAAACAATACCTCCATCCATATGTTATATCACACCACCACCAACTTCGCCAAACGATCTGTGCCCCCCGCCATTGACATCGCATCATCGCCAAAGGCAGGGCGCCCCCGCCGCTGCAAGTTTTTGGCCTTAAGCGATTTCGCATTGCCTTTCACCGTCACATACACAATTGTGTCATCGGCAGCCACAATCACCGCATCGGCCACCGTGGCTTCATTGAGCAATTTGGTCGTGACCACGCCCTTGCCAGCCCGCCCTTGAATTGGATAATCATCTATCAAAATGCGCTTGGCCTTGCCGTCGGTTGTCGCCAACACCACATCGTGCTCAACCGCATACGTCTGCTGCACCAATGCCATCGCCATCACCAGATCGCCATTGTCGAGCTTCATGCCGACCACACCGCCCGCTGGCAAGCCCATCGGACGCACGTCGTCTTGCTTGAAGCGAATCGCCATGCCGAGTTGGCTAAACAACATCACTTCTTCGTCGCCTTTCGTGACAGAGGCGCTAATCACTGTGTCGGCATCGCCCACCCCACACGCGATGAACATCTGCCCCGGCACAGTCGGCAAGGTGGTCAATTCGCTGCGTTTGACCATGCTGCTGCTGGTGCAGGTCAACAAATAGCCGCTGCCTTCACGTTTCACATCGTCACGCTCGAGCGCAAACCTGTCTCTTATACACATCT
>JAHBAL020000509.1 GCA_018500105.2 Anaerolineae bacterium | reverse complement strand
GGTGTCAGGGGGGCAAGGTGTCAGGGGGGCAAGGTGTCAAGGTGTCAAGGTGTCAAGGTGTCAAGGTGTCAAGGTGTCAAGGTATCAAGGTGTCAGGCTTTTCTGACACTTTGACACGTTGACACCCTGACACTATTGTGTAGATACAATCACCCCAATGAGCATCATCTCCGGCACTTATCAATTACATTCGGCCACGTTTTACAAGCCCAGCGGCGAGGCACTGCATTTATATGGCGAAAAGCCATTGGGCATGTTAATTTACACCCCCGACGGGCGCATGGCGGGGCAGGGCATGCAGCAAGATCGCCCGCCGCTGCCGCGCAATTTACAAGCGCCCGCCGCCTTGGCAGATTATCAAGCCATCTTGAAGGGGTATATCGCGTATTGGGGAACGTATACGCTAGACGAAGCCGCCCAAACGGTGACGCATCATGTGCTGGGCAGCCTCATTCCAAACTGGGTGGGCGGCGACCAAGTGCGCCATTATGAGGTTGGGCATGGGCGGCTGATTTTGCGCACCCCACCCGCCGTATTGCGCGGCGAGGCTTTGGCGGGCGAATTGGTTTGGCTGCGGGTTTAGGGGCTAAATAAAAGTTGGTTTAGCACCTGCGCACAACTTAATTTTTTTACCACGAAGAACACAAAGACCTCAAAGATTAAATCAATTTAGTATCCTTTCTTTGTGATCTTTGAGGTCTTCGTGGTGAAAATTCTTGTTACGCACCAGCCACATCCAACACAGCGCGGATGATCTTATCGTAGCCGGTGCAGCGGCACAAGTTGCCTGCCAGCCAATAGCGCACCTCGTGTTCGGTGGGATGCGGGTTCTTGTCGAGCAACGCCTTGGCCGCCACGATAAAACCGGGCGTGCAGATGCCGCATTGCAAGGCTGCGTGCTCTAAGAATTTCTGTTGCAATGGATGCAAGCCGTCTTTCGTAGCGATGCCCTCGATGGTGGTAATGGCCGCGCCTTCGCATTCGGCCCCTAACACCAAACACGAATTAACCAAGCGCCCATCCATCAAGACGCTACACGCGCCGCAGTTGCCGTTGTTGCAGCCCTCTTTCGAGCCGGTCATATTTAGCCCATCACGCAAAACCTCAAGCAAGCTTTGATTTGGCTCGCACAAAAAGTCGGTCGGTTCACCGTTAATGGTGGTAGAAACTTGAATTTTCTTTGACATAATTACCCCTTTGCTTGTGCGCGTTCAATTGCTTTTGCCAAAGCGCGTTTAACCATCACGCCTACCAAATGCACCCGTTGTTCAACCGTGCCGCGCATATCGGTGATTGGTTTGGCGGCGGCTTTGGCGGCAGCGACACACGCCTCAATTGCGTCTTGGTCGCCGATGCTGCGCCCAACCAGCGCCGCCCCTGCCACATCTATCAACAACGGGGTGGGCGCAACCGCGCCAATGGCAACCCGCGCCGCCGTAATGGTGTCGCCGTCCAAGGTCACCGTCACGCCTGCGCTGGCAACGGCGATGTCCATTTCATTGCGCGGGATGAAACGCAGATAGGCCCCGCCGCTATGAGCGGGCATGGCGGGCAATTTAATGCTGACCAACATTTCGCCGCGCTGCAAGCAATTGCGGCCCGGCGCGGTGCAAAACGCCTCGACAGGCACTTCGCGCCAACCGCCTGTGCCTGCAATCACGCATACGGCATGATGGGCAATAAGCGACGGAATGCTATCGCCCGCGGGCGAGGCCGTGCAGAGATTGCCGCCCAAACTAGCACGACCTTGAATGGCCGTGCCACCGATGAGCGTGCATGAATCCATCAACCCCGGTAACGCCGCTGCAATCGCCGCATTGCCATAGATTTGGTGGCATGGCGTGGCTGCGCCGATTACCACCGAACCATCAGCATTCAAAGTTAGCTGCGACAGTTCGGGGATTTTCTTGACATCGAGCACAAATTTAGCGCTACGACGCCCTTCACGCAATTGCACGATCAAATCTGTGCCGCCGCTCAGGGGTTTTGCTTGATCCCCTTCTCGATACAGCACTGCCACCGCTTGTTCGATGGTCGTGGGTTTTAGGTATTCAAAGTTTTGCATAGAAATCTGATGGACCCAAGAGCCAAGAACCAAGAACCAAGAACCAAGAACCAAGATTCAGCTTTGGTTCTTTAATCGGTATTCTGTATTCTCGTTTCTTGCCTCTCAATTCTTGATTCTCAATTCTTGATTCTCAATTCTTGATTCTCAATTCTTGATTCTTAGCTCTTGATTCTTGGCTCTTGATTCTTGGCTCTTGGCTCTTGGCTCTTGGCTCTTGGCTCTTGGCTCTTGATTCTTACTCTTTATCTTCCAAACTGGTGACAAAGTTATCAACCAAGCGCCCGGCGGCATTGCGACCGCCCCAGCCGAAGGCGATGGCGACGGCGATGCCGAGGCCGCCGATGATGGCCCCGAATGCCAAGTTGACAATATCATTTGCCACACCCATTTGCCGTAAGGCCATTGCGCCGCTGAGCAAAATGATGGCGATGCGTGACAGCGATGCCAGCCCGCGTGCATTTGGAATGGATGTATTATCTACGATATTGGCGACGAAGTTGGCAAGGAATAGCCCAATTGCCAAAACGATGAGACCCGATAACACTTGGGCCGCGATTGCGCCCATGTTGCTGATGATGCTAGACAACGACGCGAAGCCGATCACCTCTGACGCTTGAATAGTCGCCAAGATCATGATGCCGGTCAACACCAGCGCCCCCAGCACTTCGGGCAACGATTGTGGCTTGAGCAGGTTCGGGCGTTGCAGTTTGACGCCGCCGCTCATGTTTGCCAATTGCTTTTGCGCCACATTTTCGACAATGCGCTTGACCGTGCGCCCAATCACCCATGCCACAACCATGAGGGCAGCGGCAGCGGCGAAGCGTGGCAGCAAACGCAAAATGGTTTGCAGCAAACCGCTCACGGGGTGCGTCACCGATTCAAGCCCCAAGGGTTGCAGGGCCGCCGCAACAACAGGCAACATCATCAACACAAACACGCCGCCAGAGATTAACCCCGCCAGCCCGCTGCCGCCCAGCGAATCGCCCATACCGAGCGAGACCGCCAATTTTTCTGAGCCAGCGGCTTGCAAAATGTTGGTGAGAATTTGGCGCACCAAGCGGGCGATGAAGAAGCCGACCGCCAAAATGACCATTGCGCCGATCAGCTTGGGCAAAAAGCCGAGCACTTGCTCGATCATGCTTTGGATGGGTGCGGTGACGCTGTTGAGGCCAAGCGATTGCAATGCCGCCATGAGGACGGGCAGCAAAATCATGGCAAACACCACACTGCCGATCAGCCCGGCCAAGCCGCCCGCGCCAAAGGCATTGCCCATGCCGAGTTTGGCGGCGAGGGTCTCGGAGCCAGCCGCTTGTAGCACATTGGTCAAAATTTGGCGCACCAACCGCGCCACAAATGCGCCCACAACCAAAATGATGCCCGCGCCGAGCAATTGTGGCACATAGCCGAGCAACTGGTTCAGCACGTTTTGCACTGGGAATAGCACACCGGTCAGACCAAGCGATTGCAAGGCCGAGGTGACGACGGGCAACAAAATGAGCACGAACACGATGCTGGCAATGAGGCCCGCCAAGCCGCCTTCGCCGAACGACTTTTCGATGCCGAGCCGGGCCGCCAAGCGTTCGGAGCCAGCCGCTTGCAACACGCCGGTCAACACTTGGCGCACCACACGCGCCAAAATGAAGCCGACAAACAAAATGAGCACACCGCCCAGCAATTGCGGCGCATAGCCGAGCAATTGATTAATGACATTTTGGATGGGAGCCAAAATACCCGTCAGCCCAAACGATTGTAGAACCATTGCCACCACTGGCAACAACACCAACACAAATACAGCCGTGCCAGCCAAATTTGCCAAGCCGCCTTCGCGGATGGTGGTGCTGAGGCCAAGGTTGGCGGCGGCGGGTTGGTCAGCCGCTGCGTTTAGGGCATTGGTGACCACGCGGCGCAGTAGCCGTGCGATGAATAGCCCGATGGCGAGGATAATGAGACCCGCCACGAGTTGGGGCAAATAGCCCAAAATTTGGTTGACAAGCGATTGAACTGGGCCAAGCAGGCCGTCGAGTCCTAACAAGCGCAGCACGATGGGCAACGCCAATAGCCAGACAAACCAATAGCCCGCGTTGCCGAGCGTTCCGGTCAACGCCGTGCCGGTGCGGTCATCGAGCCGTGCGCCGCGCCCTGCTCGCCCAATCGCCCCTTTGACAATGCTGGCGATGACCCACACCACCAACAATAAAAGTAACACGCCTAAAAATCTAAGCGCAAGTCCCCCCGCTGCCATAACGGTGGGGTTATTCATTAACTCATTAATATTTGGCACAAAAAAACCTCCGCTGGGTATTATAAACATGCGCCGTTTGCGCGAAATTTGTAAGGGTCAAGATGATAGCGGAATCGCAAAATCGTCATTTTTGCGTAACATCTGTCATTTCGACGAGGAACGAGGAGAAATCTTTGCTTAAAATACGCTGCGAGCCTCAAGTTATGCAAAGATTTCTCGCTTCGCGTCGAAATGACAGTTCCACGATCATCTTGACCATTACACATTCCTGCAAAATTTGATATCCTGTGGCTAAACAAGGGGAAAATTGTGCGGATCGTGATTTCGGCGAAAACATGTGTGCCCTCCGAAAAACAAAAACCGCTGCTGGTTCAATTCCCAACAGCGGTTTTAAAACGAAGGCATGCGTCAATCGCTATTTGAGCAATTTGCTCACGCTGGCGCTCATGGCGGCGAAGAATGGCGTAGAAGCCAAGCCGATGTAGAAGCACAAGACGATGAGCGGGATGGCCGAGGCCAATTCACGCCAATTGAGGTCGAGCAAACCATGCCCGGCGCTGGCGGCGTGACCGTGTGCGCCATGCGCGTCGTGATCATCGGCGGCATCGTCTTTGCCCTTGCCCAAAAATACTTTTTGATACATAGTGAGCAAATAAACTGCGCCCAACACCATGCCAACCGCGGCCAAGCCTGTCCACAAGGGGTTCGATTGGAACGCGCCCTGCAAAATGACAAACTCGCCGACAAAACCGTTGAGGGCGGGCAAGCCGACTGAGCTAAGCACAAACAATAGCGCCACCGTGCCATAAACCGGCATCTTGGCCCACAAGCCACCCATCTTGCCCATTTCGCGGGTGTGCATGCGCTCGTAAATATAGCCCACCACCAAGAACAAGCCGCCAGTGCTGAGACCGTGATTGATCATTTGCAAAATTGCGCCTTGCACGCCCAACTCGTTGAGCGAGAAAATGCCCAAAATGATATAACCCATGTGGCTAACCGAGGAATAAGCGATGAGCTTTTTCATGTCACTTTGGGCAAAAGCCACAATCGCGCCATACAAAATGCCGATCACCGCCAACACGATCATGAGCGGGGCAAATTGTTGGCTGGCTTGCGGGAACAGGGCCAAGTTGTAGCGAATGAGGCCATAGCTGCCCATTTTCAGCAACACCGCCGCCAAGATGACCGAGCCGGGCGTAGGCGCTTCGACGTGAGCATCGGGCAACCACGAGTGGAAGGGGAACATCGGCACTTTGATGGCGAACGCCAGCGCAAAGATCAAAAAGAGCGACACATTGGCGCTGTGCAACCCTTGCTTGACCAACGCTTCATAATCGAAGGTCTTGCCTTGCACGCCCATGACCAAAATAGCGATGAGCATGAGCACGCTGCCAGCCATGGTGTAGAGGAAGAATTTGAGCGAGGCGTAAATGCGGCGTTGCCCACCCCACAACCCGATGATGAAATACATCGGAACCAGCGCAAACTCCCAAAACACGTAGAACAGAAACATATCGAGCGACAAAAACACGCCCAAAGTCGCCGTTTCCATTAACAAAACCAAGGCGTAATATGTTTTTTCGCTGTGCTGAATCGCACCCGGCGATGCCCAAATCGCAATGGGGAAAATGAACACGGTCAGCATCACGAGCCAAAGGCTGATACCGTCCACGCCGAGTTTGTAGCTGATGCCAAATTGCGGAATCCAAGGTGCGGCCTCGACGTATTGAAAACCGGCTTGTGCGGCATTAAAGCCATTCAGCACCATCAGCCCCAGCACAAATGAGGCGAGCGAGGCGACCAAGGCGACGCTGCGCGCCAGTTGTTTTGACAGCAACAGCACGAGCAACGCGCCAATAACAGGAATAAATGTGATAAGTGACAGCATGAGACTGTAATCAAACGTTTGTGAATTTTTGAACAATCTAAAGTATACCGCTTTTGCGCCTACAAGCCAACAAAGGGATTAAACAAGTCATGCCGAAATCGTTGATTTCGGCATGACTTGTCTTTTTGCGCAAAGATTTAACCCATGATTAGCGTAACGCCATCGAGCCGGCATATTCAGCCGCATCGCCAAGCTCTTCCTCGATGCGGATGAGTTGGTTGTATTTGGCAGTGCGTTCGCCGCGTGCGGGTGCGCCGGTCTTGATCAGGCCGGTATTGAGCGCCACGCACAAATCGGCGATGGTGGTATCTTCGGTTTCGCCGCTGCGATGCGAGACCGCCACGCCCCAGCCAGCACGATGGCTCTTGCGCACGGCAGCAATGGCTTCGCTCAATGTGCCAATCTGGTTGACCTTGCACAACAGCGCGTTACATGCCTTGGCCGCGATGGCGCGGTCAATAAATTCGGGGTTGGTCACCAACAAGTCGTCGCCGATCAAGCGAATCTTGTTGCCCAAAGTCGCATTAAGCTTAATCCAGCCGTCCCAGTCGTTCTGATCCAGCCCGTCTTCGATGGACACAATCGGATATTGGCGCACCCAATCGGCCCAATAGGCCACCATTTCATCGCTGCTCAGTTGCTTCTTTTCCTTGGCCAGCACATAGCGCCCATCTTGGAACAATTCGCTGGCGGCGCAGTCAAGACCAATCGCGATATCTTGACCGGGCTTGTAACCAGCCTTTTCAATGGCAACCAAAATCAATTCGACCGCCTCAACGTTTGACTTGAGGCTAGGCGCAAAACCGCCTTCGTCGCCGACATTGGTGCCATAGCCTTTGCTCTTGAGCACCTTGGCCAACCCGTGATACACCTCAACGCCCCAACGCAGGCCCTCGGCAAATGAATCTGCACCCACTGGCAAGATCATAAATTCTTGCATATCGGTGCTGTTGTCGGCATGTTTGCCGCCGTTCAAAATATTGAGCATCGGCGTTGGCAACACATGCGCATCTACCCCACCCAAATAGCGATACAACGGCTGGGTGGTGCTCATGGCGGCAGCCTTGGCGCAGGCCAAGCTAACGGCCAAAGTGGCATTTGCGCCCAAGTTGCTCTTATTGTCTGTGCCATCGAGTTGCAGCAATAGCTTGTCAATGCCAGTTTGGTCACCGGCATACCAACCCTCTAGTGCAGCGGCAATTTCGGTGTTGATGTGCTTAATCGCCTTCAACACGCCCTTGCCACCATAACGACTCTTGTCGCCATCGCGCAATTCCCATGCCTCATGTTCGCCAGTGCTGGCCCCGCTCGGCACACTGGCGCGGCCTACCGCACCGCCGCTCAAATATACCTCTGCCTCAACCGTCGGGTTCCCGCGTGAATCTAAAATCTCACGCGCCAAAATTGATTCAATAAAGCTCATCGTATTTTCTCCTTAATTATTTACCGCAAAGACACAGATCCGCCGTTTTGCCTCGCGTCTCCATATTTTTCGCGCCTTATACAAGCCTCTCAATCAAGCTGGATTTTAATCACCTATATTTTTCCAGTCATTCCGACCCTTCGACAAGCTCAGGGTAAATTACGAGGAGGAAGCTTTGCGGTTATCTGCATCTGTGATGCCATCATCGTGGCGATTTTCCGCAAAGACCCCTCGCTTCGCATCGGGGTGACGTGGCAATTTATGCAACTTGATTTATTCCAGTTTGATTAAGCGGTTGATATTACACGTTTTTATGCCAAACGATTGCCTAACGAGTTTGTGTCATTTTGTCACTATGTCTGAATGGGGCCAACTATACCGCAGAATTGGCATTTTGCTGGTGTGATTAAAGCCATTTTCATTGTGACAATTTGCAAATCCGCACATTACTACGGCTCCATCATCACTTTCGGGTCGCTGTGCAATATCAACACATCCACCGTCAGTGCCATCATCGCGCCGCTCACGGCGATTTGCAACGCTTCGCGCAGCACGCCCACCCCGTCCAGCCGCCCCGATTTTCGGGCTGGCAATAGCTGCTGCGTAATTACATCAAACGCCACAGGTCGGCGCGTTTTGCAAATCGGGCCAATCCAATCATGAGGCCGTCGCATCCCCGCATTGCTACAAATCTGCACAAACGGCGCTTCCAACGCCGTCGCCAAAATCTCCCATCCCCAACGCTCGTCGCTGGTGGCGGGTTGAGCGTTCAGGGTTGAGCGTTCAGAGTTGAGGGTTGAGAGTTGAGAAGGATCACTCTCAACCCTAAGTTTTTGCGCAATCTTGAGCAGGGCGCTGCCGCCGCCGGGCACAACCCCTTCATTAATAGCAAGAGGCAGGGCGCGTAGGGCCTTGTTGGCTTTGGCAATGAGGTGCGCCCGCTCGGTTTCGCTATATGCGCCCACCTTGAGCGTGGCAACGCGCCCGATCAGCCGCGCAATGCGTTGCTGCAAATCGGCGACCAAGTTGTCACGGTCGGGGGTGTGGCTGGGCAGTTGCTTGGCTTGCGTTTGCAATACTTGAATATGCGCGTCAATTGCCGCTTGCGAGCCGCCCGACGCGCCGGTTTCGCCACTCACCAAACATTCATCGGGCGTGGCCTCGACCCGCCGCGCCAGCCCAATATCGTTTTGCCGCACCTGCGCCAACGCTTGCCCACGCTCAATTGACAGCACCGCAGCCCCGGTCAGCACCGCCAAATCGTCAAAATCGGCGGATCGCTGCGCCCCCGCCCGCCGTAATTCCACCGCCAACACTTCGACGGTTTTGGCTTGATGATTGGCAACGAGGGTGCTGAGCGCCGCCCCGCTCACCTCGTGGGCAAAGAGTGCTATTTTGCGGGCAGTTTCGGGCAAATCGGCCAACAATTCGAGCAGCGGCAACACTTGCTCAGCCTCAGTCACATCCCCCTCAAACAACACCACCGCGCAATCGGTGAACACGCTGCGCCGTGCGGTTGGCTCGGTATACAAATAGGGCGAGGCGATACGCGCCACCCAGCGCCCGCCTTCCAAATACACACGATCGAGATACGGCGCGACATATTCTTCGACCTGAATATGCGCCTCGGAGCCGAGGTTATAAAATATCTCGCCGAGCAAATTGCTCAACCCTTCGTGACCGGTGATACCATTGGCGAGGCCGATCAACTCGGTGTGGGTGCGCACCGGCATCGCCATCTCGGCCAATTCAGCCAGCGCCACCGTCAGTGCTGCCTCAACCCCGCGTTTGAGCGAGACCACATTTGCCCCCGCCACCCGATACCGCAACGCCTGATCGAGCAACGACTGCGCGATGACGGCGGCAGTAGCGCTGCCATCACCCACCCGCTGTGAGATGCGCCAAATCAGGTTGCGCATCAGCATTGCGCCCACATCGGCGGCGCGGTTTGGCACAGCCACAATATAGCGGGCAATATTTGCCGCGTCGCTTTGTAACTCGGCTTTATTGGTGACAGGATTCGTGGTAATGACATTGCGCCCAGCTGGGCCAAGGGTAAGCGCCGCCACCCGCGCCATGTCATCCCACCCTCGCTTTAGGGCCGAAGTTGAATGCGGATAAAAAACAACCTGTGGCGTTGGCATATGTGTTTTATCGTATCAAGGTTTGCCCCAGTTCATAATCGGGTGCGTCAACCAATGTTAGAAGTTAGATCACTCGCCTTGTTAAAAAAATTTCTCGCAAAAGCGCAAAAGCGCAAAAATTGTTCTTTGCGCTTTTGCGAGAAATCAAATTATTCTCCCGCCATTGCTTCCTTCATGGCTTTAATCACTCTGGCGCGTTCGTCTTTTGCCAGCAGGCGCTTGCGCATTCGAATATTGACAGGCGTAATCTCGACCAATTCATCGTCGGCAATATATTCAACACAATCATCCAGCGTCATCGGGCGGATGGGCGGCAAGCGGCTGGTGTCGTGGTCGCTGGCACGGGTGCGCACTTTGGTCAACGTTTTGGTCTTGCACACGTTCACCTCAAGGTCATCGGGGCGAGCGTGTTCGCCCACAATCATGCCCTCATACACCATTGTGCTTGCCTCGATGAATAATTGACCGCGCTCCCACGCATTGCGCAAGCCATAGGTCACGGCCTCGCCGTCCTCCCACGCAATCAACGAGCCACGATCACGGCGACGCACATCGCCGGGCGCAATCGGTTCATAGCCCCAAAACAGCGTGTTCATCACCGCTGTGCCGCGTGTGCCAGTGAGCAATTGCCCACGAAAACCGAACAGGCCGCGTGTCGGGATTTTGTAGTGCATCATGACCGTGCTGACGACTGCGCCCGACGCCGATGACGAACTATTGTGTTTCATGTCGAGCATTTGGCCTTGGCGGGCGGCCAATGTTTCGACCAAACCACCCAAATACTCGTCGGTCACCTCGATAAACAACTCTTCGTATGGCTCTAGCACCTGCCCATTTTCATCGGTTTTGTAAATCACTTCGGGCTTGCCGATCTCAAATTCATAGCCTTCGCGGCGCATGGTCTCGATCAAAATCACCAAATGCAACTCACCGCGCCCGCTCACGGTAAATTTGTCTGCGGTCGCGCCATCTTCCACCCGCAACGACACATTGCTCTCAAGCTCGCGGTATAGCCGCTCGCGCAATTTGCGCGTCGTGCCCCATTGCCCCTCGCGCCCGGCAAATGGGCTAGTGTTGACGCCAAACGTCATGCGCACCGTCGGCTCCTCGACCCGAATGGGCGGCAACGCCACCGGATTGTTGAAATCGGCAATGGTCTCGCCGATATAAATATCGGGGATGCCCGTGATCGCCACGATATCGCCCGCTTCAACGGTCGGCATTTCAATGCGGTTTAGCCCCTGATGTGTAAACACGTTGCTCAATTTGCCGCGATATTGCGTCCCATCGGTCGCCATGCGCATCACTTCTTGCGCCTTGTTTAGTTTGCCTGCCGACAAGCGCCCAATGGCGATACGCCCCTTGTAATCATCGTAACCCAGCGTGGTGACGAGCAATTGCGACGGCGCATCAAGATCAACCTTGGGGCCGGGCAAATAGCGCACCACCGCCTCGAACAAGGCGTTCAAATCCTTAGGCGATTGGCTGGGGTCGGGGTGCTTAAAGTCTTCGGGATCAGTCGAGGCCAAGCCTTCGATGGCGTTGGTGTAAATAATTGGGAATTCGGATTGCTCGTCACTGGCGCCGAGTTCGATAAACAAATCGAAGGTGGCGTTGGTCACGAAATTGGGGCGAGCATTGGGGCGGTCAATTTTGTTGACCACGACAATGGCCTTGTGACCCATCTCGAGCGCCTTGCGCAACACAAAACGGGTTTGCGGCATCGGGCCATCAACGGCATCCACCAGCAATAAAACGCCGTCCACCATGTTCATCACCCGTTCAACCTCGCCGCCAAAATCGGCGTGGCCCGGTGTGTCCACAATATTAATCTTCGTATCTTTGAAAACGACCGAGGTGTTTTTCGCCAAAATCGTAATACCGCGCTCACGTTCGAGGTCGTTGCTGTCCATCACCCGCTCGACCACGACTTGGTTCTCACGAAAAACGCTGGTTTGCTTGAGCAATGCGTCTACGAGCGTGGTTTTGCCATGATCTACGTGGGCGATGATGGCGATATTGCGGATGTCTTTGCGTTCTTGAATCATTTTTTGTTGTTGCTAATGGGTTTTATGCTGGCCTGAAAAAGCGAGCGTTATATTATAAGGGCTTATTCGGTATTGGCAAGATGCAAAAATCAAATTGAATATGGATACAAGTTATTCATGCACTCGCAAAAACGGCTAAAATCGCTATATGAGCAAAGAAAATCTCTCACCCGCATGGGCCGCCGCATTCGACATTGCCATCGAATATGGTGAAGGCAGCTATATTTATGACACCAATGGCAACCGCTATCTCGATTTCACCAGTGGCATCGGCGTAACCAACACCGGTCATGCCCACCCGCGTATTGTCAAGGCCATTCAAGATCAAGCTGCGAAGCTGATTCACGGGCAAATTGGCGTCGGCAAGGCCCAGTGCGTGCTCGACCTGACCGATGAACTGATGCAGATTTTGCCAAAACATTTAGACATGTTCCATTTTGGCAACAGCGGGGCCGAGGCGGTCGAGGCGGCGGTCAAGCTGGCCAAGCAAGTGACCGGGCGCACCAATATCATCGCGTTTGAAGGCTCATTTCACGGACGCACCCATCTGACAATGGCGATGACCAAGAGCAAAACCAGCTACAGTGTCAAATATCAGCCATTGCCATCGGGCATTTTCAGCAATCCGTATGCGCATTGTTACCACTGCCCCATTGCCAAACGCACCATGAGCGATCAAGCCCGAGCCGAGCTAAGCGCAAGCTGCCCGAATGATGGCGGCGCGTGTTGTGGCTGGCCGCTTGAACAATTGCACTTTTTGCTCAAGACGCAATCGGCCCCCAACGAAACCGCCGCCATCGTTGTCGAGCCGTTGTTAGGTGAAGGTGGCTATGTGGCCCCGCCCACCAGTTTCTTGCGCGGGCTGCGCGAGGTGTGTGACCAACACGGCATTTTGTTGGTTTTTGATGAAATCCAAACTGGTTTTGGCCGCACCGGCAAGTGGTTTGCAATGGAGCATTATGATGTGAAGCCCGATGTCGTCATCATGGCGAAGGGGTTAGCGTCGGGTATGCCCATCAGCGGCATCGCCGCCAATCACGAAATCATGGGCAAATGGTCGCCCGGCTCGCACGGTGGCACCTATGCCCCCAACGTGGTTTGCGCCGCTGCTGGCGTCGAGACCATTCGGGTGATGCGTGATGAAAAGATTGTTGAAAACGCCGCCGCACGCGGGGAGCAATTGCGCAAAGGTTTGCTCGAATTGAAGAAAGAGTTCAATCAAATTGGCGACGTGCGCGGGTTGGGTTGCATGGTCGGCACAGAATTTGTCAAGCCCGACGGTTCGCCCGATGCCGCCACCATGAACAAGGTTAATCAATATTGCACCGACCACAAGCTGCTCATGCTGACCTGCGGCAGCTACAGCAATGTTATCCGCTGGATTCCGCCTTTGGTCGTAACCGAAGCACAAATTGACGAATCACTCAAGA
Organism: Anaerolineae bacterium; assembly: GCA_018500105.2. Taxonomy (GTDB): domain Bacteria; phylum Chloroflexota; class Anaerolineae; order J036; family Brachytrichaceae; genus AQU-03. The sequence goes on along the minus strand of JAHBAL020000509.1, from coordinate 809 downwards.
TTTTTGCAGCTGCACTTGATTCTGTATCATAGTAGACATGAAGAATGCGGAATAAAGAATACAGAGTAAAGAATGCAGAGTCATCTTCACTCTTTTAGGACTTACGCGCAAGTTTGATTTTCACCACAAAGCGCACAAAGAACTCGAAGATTTATATTGGTAAACCTTTCTTTTCTTTGTGATCTTTGTGTTCTTTGTGATGAAATGTTTTTAACGCGCATAAGTCCTATCTTTACTCTGTATTCTGCATTCTGCATTCTAAGTAAAGATACAAATCATGAAAATAAAAAACTTTAGAAAATACGGTTCCTTTTGTGTTGGGCTGGGTGCGGCTTTGATGCTGGCAATCTCGGCAGCGGCGGGTAACGGCATAGGTCGCATTGATGAGCCAGATGGCACACGCATCCCCGACCCGACATTGCCACCCAACGAAGACGAGGCCGATTTGGCAATCAAAGGCAATGTGCCAAGTGCGGTGCAATTAAACACTGAATTTTCCGCCGTATATGTCCTCAGCGTCACCGGCGAACGCAACGCATCCTCAGGCCAATTTAGCACTGTCATGGACACTGGCTTCGAGTATCGCAGTGTCACCGTTGACCCCAAGTTAGGCGAATGTTGGTTTGACGGAAATAACGTTGCCACCTGTGAAAACATCGGTATTGCCCAAACCCAACCCGTGACGGTCACGGTGCGTTTATTTGCCAAAACAGCGGGTAATTATCAAAACGTCGCCACCCTCAACAGACTCGACCCGCGTGTGGTTGACATGCCCGGCAATAACCAAGTCGTGTCATCCATCGCCGTGC
>JAHBAL020000040.1 GCA_018500105.2 Anaerolineae bacterium | reverse complement strand
TGGATAGTGATAGTGGATAGTGATAGTGGATAGTGATAGTGGATAGTGATAGTGGATAGTGATAGTGGATAGTGATAGTGGATAGTGATAGTGGATAGTCATAGTGGATAGTTGATAACTTTTACCCGTGCGAAGTATAAAAACTATCAACTCTTAACCCGCAACTATCCACTATCCACTATCACTATCCACTATCCACTACCACCACCCCCGATGCCGGACGAACCAGAGCATGGCGATGGGGAGGATGAGCATGACGAGGAGCATGGCGATGAAAAGGATGACCGGGGTGAAAGGAGCCGGAATTTCGTAGGTTGCCCCGAAGAAATTCATGCCAAAAAAGCCGGTGAGGAAGGACAGCGGCAAAAATAGCACCGTAAACATCGTCAAGGTTTTCATCACCTCGTTGGTGCGATTGGCGGTGATAGACAAAAAAGTGTCGAGCGCCCCGACAGTAATATCGCGCAGCGACTCGGTTAAATCGGCCAGCCGCAAAAAATGGTCATACACATCTCGAAAATACACCCGTTCGCGGTCGCTGATGGCGGGATGATCGTCGCGGGCCAGTTTGTTCATCACTTCACGCTGCGGGTTGAGAATGCGCCTCAAATGCAAAACGCTGCGCTTGATGCGAAAAATACGCTCGGTCGGGTTGTGCGCATATTTCCCCAGCATAATCTCATCTTGCAACGCATCCAAGGTTTCGTCTAGCGCATCCACACAAGGCATAAAATCGCTGGCAATAGCATCACTCAATTCATACAGCAACCGATCCACCCCGCCGCGCGTGTGCCGATCATCTAATTGCGCATTTTTCCATACCCGCTCCACCGCCTTGCTTGGCTCAGTGCGATAGGTGACCAAATAGTTGCGCCCGATAAAAATGTCAATTTCGTGTGTGTCGAGTTGTTCATGTTCGATATGAAAATCAACATCATGCAACACCACATACAAATAATCGCCCCAATCATCCACCTTCGGCACATGCGCCTCCAGCAGCGCATCATCCAGCGCCAACGGGTGAAATGCGAACACACTGCGCAGCAAATGCTCAATTTCTGGCTCAGCCGCTTTGGGCAAATGGGGAACTGACTCTGGGTCGAACAAATCAACCCATGTCACGCCCTCGGGCATGGCCAACAAGTGTGGCAATTGCTCGCTGGTCGGGCTGATGATCTTGCCATCGGGCGCACGGTGCAATATACGAATCACAATTGTGTGGGGGTGGAAAGTGGAAAGTGCAAAGTAAAAAGTAAAAAGTAAAACGAAATTACCGTTCGCTCAACTCGCGTTTGCGGAAATCGGGGGCGCTGTTTTTAATCACCGTCGCCAATGCCTTGTCTTGCATCCGCGATGCCACACGCGGGTCAAATTCATCGAGCGCCACATTGGTGGCGATCATGGTCGGCAAGCGGTTGCGATAACGATAATCTATGATCTCGAACAGCACACCGTCGGCCCACGCCGAGCCAGATTCGGCCCCCAAGTCATCCAAAATCAACACCGGCGCGGTCTTAAAACTGCGCATCCGCCCGCTATAACTCTCTTGCTCGGTATTGGCCTGCAAATCGAGTGTTTGCTTGAGCGCCGCCAACAAATCGGGCATGGTCAAAAACAACACCGGCGTGCCGATGCTCACCAAATGATTTGCCACCGCCGCGCACAGATGCGATTTCCCGTTGCCACGATCTCCCCAAAAAATCAGCCATTTGCCATCTGGCTCGTGGGCAAAATCTTCGGCAGCCTCTAAACACGTCGCCAGCAAGTCATTTTCCTTGCCTTTAAATTTGGTCTTGAAATTGAAAAACGTTTGACCGAGCGCCGTGCCCTGACGCGACGAAAACGAATCGAGCGCCCGCACCTGCCATTTTTGCACCACCGCACAATGCGGGCACGGCACAAGTTTGCCCTCAGCATTGATCAAAAAGCGCATATTGCCACAATGCGCACACGGCGCTTCGCCATCACGCGGTTGAATGGGCGTGTTTGGGTCGCCAAATGCGGGATTACTGGCTACTTTGGCGTTTGCGTTTGCGTTCTGCCATTTCTGCGCGAAGCGTTCGAGCGCGCTCTTCATCGGCGGCTCGTTCTTCGTCGCTGCTCTCCACCTGGGGTCGGCGGTAGCTGCCCGATTTGCCGGACTTGCTGGCTGATTTTGCGCCGCGTGTGGCTTGGGTGGCTGATTTTCGCTTGCCATGTTTGCTTTCGTCGGCGCTGTCCTCGTCTATCGGGCGGGTCAGCACCGCTTTAATATAATTCCAGTTTAGCGCATTCGCATTAGCGGCAATCTCAATGGCGCGTTCCCATGCCGCAATATCGGTCACAGTTTGCGCCACTTCGTTGATCTGCTTCGCAATACTTGCATCTAGCTTGCCCGCCTTGTCAACACGCTGCCGATACAGCGCAAATGCGGCTTTGGCTGCCTCGTTAATCGGCGCGGGCGTAAGCAAATCGGGCGTGGGATTGCGCACAATCGCCCGCACATACGGCCAATTGCGTTTGTTTTGTTGGATGGCATACGCAAACGCCGCCCGCCAAACCACCATGTCACTGGTTTCGCGCAGCAAAGCCCGAATGTCATCCACCACGCTTGAGGTGGCAGGCAGACCAAACGTGGTTTCGTAAAGCTGCGCCAATTCACGCAATTCAACATCGGGCTGCAAACTGCGCCGCGCCAATGACAACTCGGCTTCTTGCTGCTCGCTCAATAGCGGCATCAGCGCATCCACATCCACGCCATCTCGGCTCACCACACGGCGCATCATCTGCACCGCGCCATTCACCCCATGCAACCCCACCGCAGCGCGAATTTGGTTGAACTCATGACCCGTTGGCAGCCGCCCCGATAGCTCTCGAAAAGCGATAAATTCCTCGCGCAGCGGCTTGATTTTGGTCACGATCATCTCGTAATATAGGCTGGGTGTGCGCGGCAAACGCGCCTTCACTTGCGCCTCGCATTGGCGCAAGCCACGCGGCGGGGCGCTGCTAAGGCGCGGAATGCGCAAGGCCGCCCGCACCGCCGAAATAATCTCTTCTTGCGTGTAGCCCCGTGCCAGCCATTCCTCGACCATCGCCTCGTCTTCGAGTGTCACGCCATAGGCTTCGATCATCTCTAGTCGCCCGATTTCGCCCGCCACCAGCATGAGCAAATTGCTCTTTTTATTGGACACTGCATTTTCAGCCACCGTTGTCTCGCCTACCACCGTCGGCTGCAAACGAATTACTTCGATCAATTCACGGCTGGGCGCATTGTTGGCAAAAAATTTGGCGAGCTTGAGGTCATCGGCGCTGTCCGAGGCGGTTGTCAGTAATGTGCCCCGCGCAATCGCCTTGCGCACTGCATATTCCAGCGTCAGGGCTGGGGTCGAGCCAAGCCCGTTGCGCAAGGCCGGGTGATTGGACAACTCGTCCAGCGTCAGCGCCGCCGTCGCCGATTGTTTTTGTGCCAGCCAGTGCAACGCCACCAGCGAGACTTTTAGCTCGGCAAAATCGTCAATCTGTGCAAGGGTTTGGGTGATGAAATCATCCAGCATGTCGAATGGGTTGATTTTACCCTTAGACTATACTCCCGAACTTGCTCAATATGCTCATTCTTACCCCTGCCCACCGCGAAACTTTGGCGCGTCACGCCGAGGCGTGCTATCCCAATGAGGCGTGCGCCCTATTGGTTGGGCGCAGCGAAAACGGCATTCGCGCCGTAAGCGAAGTCGTCATCGTCGCCAACGCATGGCAAGCGGGCCAATCACCCGACGAAGCCGGGCACAGCCAGCGCGACCGCTATCTCATTGCGCCACGCGACATTGCCCAAACCGACCGCGCCGCCCACCAACGCGGCCTCGACCTCATCGGCGTTTTCCACTCGCACCCCGACCACCCCTCGCGCCCATCCGCCACCGACCTCGCCCAAGCATGGCCCGAAATGTCCTACCTCATCGCCGCCGTCTACGCAGGCCACACCACTAGCTTGCAATCATGGCGACTATGCGATGATGCGTTTGTCGAGGAAGCTTTGCAGCCATGAGCCATGAGCCTTGAGCCTTGAGCCTTGTGCTTTGGGCTTGAAATCGTAATCGTCAACAAACTGTCACTCTTGCTAACCCTTGAAGCTCATAGCTCACGGCTCATGGCCCATGGCTTCAATGCAAATCCGTCGCCAGCCGCGCACGTGAGCTGAGCGAAATGAGACAACCGGCCACCCAACTCGGCCAAGGCTTGCCATAGGGGCCGCTCATGTCCTCCCACAAAATGTCATGAATGGTGGCACTGAGCGGGGTATTGAGCAAATAACGCACGACTTGGCCCATATCGCGCCCATCGCTTTTGGCGCTGACGCAATGCTGATTAAAGCCCCAATAATCGCCCGCGCCCAACATGGCAAACCCCGCCTCGACCGTCTGACGGCAAAGCTCAAGCCCGCCCGCATTCGGCGCTTTGCTGGCCTCGGCGCTATCGCCATAGGCCAAACC
>JAHBAL020000510.1 GCA_018500105.2 Anaerolineae bacterium | reverse complement strand
GATGTGTATAAGAGACAGGCGGGTGGGCATGTTGCTAGCGCCAGTGATAGTGCTGCTGGCCGAGCGTGTCGGGCTGCCGAGCGGGCGAATCGCCGCTGTGCTGCTGGTGCTGGCGGCCATCGGCTACAGTTTGCCTGCGCTCATTCCGTCGCTCATGGTTTATGTGCCATTCGTCACCATCGGCGCAGCACTGGCAACCATGCTCACGCCATTCACCACCCAAATCTACCAAAGCAATTACCCAGCCAACGAACGCGGCAAGCTGTTTTCACGCACCAATGTCATCAAAATTTTGGCAGCCATCGCCTTTGGCGAATTGGCCGGGCGCGTGTTATCTTACGATCTCACGCTCTATCGCGTCATCTTGGGCGTGATCGCTATCATGGCGCTCATTTCGGCCTCGTGTTTGTGGCGCGTGCCAAGCCAACCCATCAGCAAAACTGGCGCGGTCAATCCATTTCACGGTTTTCGCTTTTTGCGCACCGACCGCACTTTTTTGGTGCTGCAAATTTCGTGGATGCTGCTTGGGCTGGCGTGGTTTATGGTCATGCCGTTGCGGGTAGATTATCTGTCCAGCCCCCAATATGGCATCCAACTCGGCCCGCGTGAGGTGGCGCTATTCGTCAGCATCATCCCCGATGCCACACGCCTGTTGCTCAGCCCAATGTGGGGCTGGGTGTTCGACAAACTGAGCTTTTTTAGCCTGCGCATCATCACCATTTTTGCCTTTGCACTCAGCATGGCCTCGTTTTTCTTGGGGGGTGATTGGGTCAGCCTGCTGTTCAGCGCCATTTGCATCGGGTTTGGCTCGTCGGGCGGCGATCTTGCGTGGAACCTGTGGGCGACCAAACTTGCACCGCCCGAGCATGTGGCCGAATACATGGGCGTGCATATTTTTCTCACCGGTTTGCGCGGTGTATTTGTGCCGTTTATCGCGTTTCAATTGGCCGCCGGTATGCCCCTATACAGCATCGGCCTCATCGGGGCCGGCATCATGACCTTGTCCGGCCTCCTACTCATCCCCGAATTTTTTGCCTACCGCAAGCGAAGTGAGCGAATGAGTGATTGAGTGATTGAGTGATTGATATTTACCAATCACTCATTCACTCATTCATTCATTCACGCATTCACGCATTCACGCATTCACTCATTTCCAAAAGATGTCCCAGCACGGTTTCGCCGTCGGCGCGGAGGCCGTTATGCTCATACTCGCTGGTCACCCACATTTTTAGTCCGCGAATGGCGCGGGCAGTTTCTTCAGAAAATTCACGTTCGACATACATGTCGTCGTAATACACGGCGGCAACACATGGCACGGTATTGGTCTGTAACACTTCGGGGCGATACAACACGGGCCAGCCATCATAATCGGCCAAAATATGCGCCGCCTCTTTGAGCGGGCGCAGGCCCGCGTAATCGTCAAATTGCCAAGGGTAAATCATCTCGCCGGTGAAATAAACCGGTTGCTCGCCGCGTGTGGTCACGTCGGGCGTAAATTCGGGGTATTCATCGCGCACACGTTGCGCCGACCAGCGCGAGGCGTGGCCTTGGCAATAAATGGCCTCGTGCAAAATGGCAAAAATGGGATTGGTCTCGTAATGTTGCTCATTTTCCACCGCACGCAAAAAATTATGGCTGAGCACGCGCCCATTCGGCCCGCCCACAAAGGCATTCTCTAGCAAATAGTGCATCGCCTCAAACCCATCTCCCGCACCCAACATTAACCCCAATTGTTGAAAACGGCGCGGCGACAACACACCCCCGGCTGGCAATTGCACCTCGCTGGCCTGCAAATGGCGCATAATGTCGCGCACACGCGCAATATCATCGGGGTAACGCTGATAATAACGCGCATTTTTGCCGATGACGCGCTTGTAGGTGGCACGATACACCTCATCAGCGTGGCGCGTGAGTGGCGGCAGCCCGCCGGTAATGATCGCTTGGTGCAGGGCCGAGGCCGCCGCCGATAAATAATGGGTGATGATGAAACCGCCGTAACTTTGCCCCAACACGCTCCACTTTTCGTCGGGGCCAAGCAACTCGCGGCGAATATATTCGGCATCGCCCACAATGGCATCGGCGCGAAAATGTTTAAGATAGTCGGCCATCGCCTGTGGCGGCAAATGCGCCAACGTTTGCGCGGTGACAGGGGTGCTGCGTCCTGTGCCACGTTGGTCGAGCAACAACACGCGATAATCTTGCAGCGCCCGCTTCAGCCAGCCGCTGCTGCCGGTCGGGCGCGGGGCTGGCGACCCCGGCCCGCCCTGAAAAAACACCAGCCAAGGCAAGCCCTGATTCACCTTGCGCGATGCCACGACCTCGCGGGCAAACACCTCGATCTTGGCCCCATTGGGCTGCGCATGATCGAGCGGAACCTCGAAAATGTGATCGGTCAGCACCAGACCGGAAACATAGTGTGTCATCAATTTCATATCAAAATTGGAGGGGGAATTGGAGGGGGAATAGGGATTAGCAATTGGAGATAATGCTTTTACTCTCAACTCTCAACTCTCAACTCTCAACCATCCACTATCCACTATCACTATCCACTATCCACTCCCCCTTACCACCGTTTTTGCCGCGCAAGTTCGGAACGCAGACGACAATAAGAATCATAACGGGCGGCGCTGACCTCGCCGCGTTGAACGGCTTTGATGACAGCACACCCCGTCTCGTTAATATGGGTGCAGTTTGAATATTCGCAATCGCGAATAAACGGCGTAATTTCGGGGTAATAGGCGTCTAGCTCCTCGGCGTGAACATCCCAAATGGCGTAGGCGCGCAAACCGGGCGTATCGGCCAGCCAGCTTTCCGAATCAAGCGCAAACAATTGCGGCGCAACGGTGGTGTGCTTGCCCTTTTGCAACGACTCGCTCACCGCGCCCACCTCTTGCCCCAACCCCGGCTTGAGCCGATTCATCAGGCTGCTTTTGCCCACCCCACTCTTGCCGGTCAACACGCTGATCTTGCCGTGTAGCAACGCCCGCAATTCATCTACGCCATCGTCTTGCGGGGAAATGGGTGAATGAGGGATTGAGGGATTGAGGGATTGATCATTTGTCATTGAACGTTGCGTGTAAATGATTTTGTAGCCAATGCGCTCATAATCGGCAAACATAGCGCGAGCGGCGGCAATGCCGACCAAGTCAACCTTTGTAACGCAAATGACGATGGGCAATTTTTGTGCCTCGGCCCCCACCAAATACCGGTCGAGCATCCGCGAATGAAATTCTGGCTCGGCGCAGGCGCACACAAACACCACTAAATCCAAATTTGCCACAATCACTTGGCGGATTTCGCGCCCGTTGGCATCAATAACAGGGTCGCGCCGCGCCAAAACCCGTTTACGCGGGGCCACCTCGACAATGCGCCCAGTCACCCAATCCTCACTCAGCACCGACTCGACTGTCACCCGATCGCCTACCGCCAGCGCATCTTCCTTGTGCTTCGCCTTGGTCAACCGCCCAGCGGCCTTGCACACCCGCGTTTGCCCATCATCGCAAACCACCGTAAAAAAGCCACTGTGCGCCTTGGTCACCAATCCGGAAGTGTTCATCTTGAATTATGAATTATGAGTGATGAGTGATGAGTAATGAGTGATGAGTAACGAGTAACGAGTGACGAGTAAGTGGGGGATTACTTATTACTCGTTACTCATTCATAATTCATAACTCATCATTCATCATTAAAATCAGGGTTTCACCGCCTCGACATAAAACGAGAACTTACGACGCAGTTCGTTATCAACGTCAATGCTGGGGTCGAATTGGCTGAGACGCACCTCGCGGTAGCCGAGATTTTGCAGCACCGCCGTGAGCCGCTCAACATCGTAGATAGTGCGATGTTCGCCAAACTGATAAACCGAGTAAGTCATAAAATCGGCCAAGGTCGCCGTCTCGGCCTCGACCAGCCCATAGCGCAGCGGCTCAAAAAATGAACGATCGCCATCCAAGTAGGCTTTGAAAAACAGTTTGTAATCGGGCAACACAATGCGAAAAACGCCGCCCGCGTGCAATGCACGATAACAATCGGCCATCAGCTTTTTGCCGTGCCAATATTCCAAATGCTCAAAAAAGTGCGACGAAAACACCATGCTGGCGCAACCATCTGGCACAGGCAAGCCATTGCGCAAATCATAGCTAATGCACGCCGTATTGGGCTGGCTAAGATCGAAACCGGCGGGCGCGGTCAACATCAGGTCAATGTTGATCCAGCCAGTGCGCACATCGGCCCCACAACCAAGATGCAATTGGAGGTCACGCCGCCCATGCAGGGCGCGAAATGCGGCGGCGTTGGGCGAAACAGACGAGCGGGCGATTTTAATTTCGTTGAGCACCCCCGCGAGTGCGGTTTGCAGAGGCTGCGATGGGATAAACGTCTTTAATAGACGGCGTATGGCTGACATTTGCGATAAGCGCATTATAAAATGCCGTTGATGCGGGTAATTTTGGGACACATTGTCACAAAACAAAAAAATCCGCCCTAAAGCGCGAACTTTAGGGCGGTTTCGGGGGGAATGGAAGCAAGCGGCTCTAAATTTTTGCCGCACCGTTTACTTTAAAGCTGTTACCAATTATATCAAAGTTTTTTTCCACTTTACTGGCTTCTTCGACCGGAATGACACTTCTAAGGTAAGAAATTGTGTTATTTGTGCGATCAATATATACCACCCCCACCATACGAGTGGTTTTTCCGCCCACAATCATGTCATAAACGAAGACTACACTGGCCGTATTGTCCCCTTTGACCTTAATTTCGTCCATTTCGAAGTTGGACATAGCGCCATAAGCCACTTTAACATAGTTTTCGAGTGCCTTTTTTAAGGTATCAATCGTGGTCTTGTCTTTGGCAATCGAGGCCTCGACGCTGATCAAACCGCGCTGATTTGGCTCGACAAAATTGACCGACACCAAACCTGCTTTGCTTTGGTCAGTCGCCTTCCAATCAGTCGGCACGTCAATTTGGAACACGCCCGATTTGTGCTTATAGGTCGCCAATTTGCCCATGACCAAGGGCTTGGATTCGGCTTTGACTGGCGCGGCGGCAGCGATTTTAAAGCTGTCAATCATCTTTTGCATCACACCCGGGTTGGCGTTCAGGGCTTCGGGGGTAATGAGCAAACGCCGGATTGACAACACGCCGTTGTCGTGCCGCGCAATGGCGATGCCGCCATAGTTGAGTGTTCTGCCGCTCGATGTGGTGAGTTTGAGCGTAAAGGTCTTCTCTGCCGCCACCGAGCCGGGGATATCGTCGCGGTTTGCGGCTGGCTTGCTGGCATAGCCTTTTTCGTCCTTATACGTGCCGTCCACAAATTTATCGAGCTGATTTTTGACAAATGCGGCATCTGGCTTATTGGCGGCCTTAAACGCATACACCGCCATATAGCCCTCCGACTTGGGATGGTAAAAATCAACTTGGGTTTCGTCAGCCTTGCTCGTGTCTTTCGCATCCCAATCAGCGGGCATAAGCACTTCGAACATTTTGTTGCTCGGCATATACGGCTTAAGTTGGGCAAACGCCAAGGCGGCGGCCTCAGATTTCACCTCATAATTGAACGTCTTGGCGAGTTTGTCATTAAAGAAAATCTCGATTTGATACTTGCCGACTGGAAAATCGCGCGGCAATTCAAGGTTTCCGGTCAAGATGGTCTCTTCGACAATGCGCTCGTCAAGCACTTCGGCGATCTTGGTGTTGTTGGGGCTGCCCAGCGCGGTATACACCCACTTAATTTTGATCGGTGTAGCACTTGCACCCTTCACATCGGCCTCAAAAAATTGCTTGCGCTGGCTGGGCTTAAATTCTTTCACCTCACTTCCGGCTGCGCCCTTGCCATCATCGCCCAGCAAGCGCATCGCCGCCACTGTTGGCTCGCCCGCCTGCTCCGGCTCGACAATAAAATCAATACGCTTGATCACATCCTCGCCCACATACAGATCGCCACGATATTGCCCTACCGACATTTTGCCGGTCAATGGCACTTTG
>JAHBAL020000540.1 GCA_018500105.2 Anaerolineae bacterium | reverse complement strand
TCGGCAGCGTCAGATGTGTATAAGGGACAGGAGCTTGTTGAAGGGTCGGAATGACCCGTAAAATATATGTGATAAAAACCCACTTTGATCGTGCGGTTGGTATAAGTCGTTGCAAAAGTGGCGGGTTTACTTGGTTTCGACCGCCGATGGCGCAAATTTGCGGGCAATAATAAACACGACACCCATCACCAACACAAAGTTGATGAATACTGAGATGAGGTCGCCGAGTTTGATGGCGTTTAGCACTTTTTCGCCTTTGTCGTTTAGGGTTGTGCCGAGCGGAATGATCAGCGCATTCGAGAGGTTCATGCCCCCGAGGAACACGCCAATGATCGGGTTGAGGACATTTGCCACAACGGCATCAATTAGTTTGCCGGTTGCGCCAGCGATGATGACACCGATGGCTAAGGCGATCGCATTTGTGTTTCGAATAAACTTAATAAATTCTTGAATCATATGAAATTAAACTCCTGTATGTTTGATTTGTGGAAAATGAATTGGTTTGACTGTGACCGTTTGGCATTGACAACATCATATTAGTCGTCAAATTTTGCGCAATCCTTTATATATTGTAATCGTTGTGGTGGAATGGGACGAAAGATGTAAAAATAAGCACGACGAGGCGGTAAGGCTGTTCAAAAGTCGCCTCGTCATTCCCTCGAAAGAGGGAATCCATAAGGCTACAGGCACAAATCGAGTGGGTTGCGTCATTTTTTTGTGGGCTTTGTTATGGATCTCCGCGTTCGCGGAGATGACGTATTAAGTGCAATGCTGACTTTTGAACGGCCTTGCCAAGATTCACGGATATGCGAAATTTTGCGTGAAATTGAGTTATAATTACACCCAGAACAAAAGTTCTTAATCCAAAATGGGAGAGATTTGCGAAGCAAAAAACTCATCCGTGATGGCCTTAATTTAAGGAGATTTACAACAAATGGCAGCAGCAGTGGCATCAACCGGAGATGGAAAAAAGAAAGCGCTCGATGTGGCGTTGGCCTCAATTTTGAAGGCACATGGAGATGGTGCAGTAATGCGTTTGGGGCAAGCGCGTCATCTGATTGTGGATGTCATCCCGACAGGCAGTTTGGCGCTTGATATTGCCTTGGGCGTTGGTGGCGTGCCGCGTGGGCGTATCACCGAAATTTACGGGCCAGAATCATCTGGCAAGACGACCATTTGCCAACACATTGTGGCGCAATCGCAAAAACGAGGTGGGGTCGCGGCGTATATTGATATGGAACACGCCCTTGATCCGCAATATGCCGCTCGTTGTGGCGTGGATATTGACAATTTGCTGATTAGCCAGCCTGACACGGGTGAGCAAGCCTTCGATATTGCCGAGCAACTCATTCGCTCGAATGCGGTGGATATTTTGGTCATTGACTCGGTGGCGGCGCTTGTGCCTAAGGCCGAAATTGAAGGCGAGATCACCGATGCCCAACCCGGCATTCAAGCGCGTTTGATGAGCAAGGCGCTGCGTCGCTTGGCCGGTATCATCAAGCAAACCAATACCACCGTGTTGTTTACCAACCAATTGCGCAACAAAATTGGCGTGATGTTTGGCAACCCCGAAACCACCACCGGCGGTATGGCGCTCAAGTTCTATGCCAGCGTGCGGCTCGATGTGCGCCGCGTGCAGTCCATCAAGACCGGCGGTGATGTGACCGGCAGCCGCACCCGCGTGCGTGTGACCAAAAATAAGGTGGCGGCCCCGTTCCGCGAATGCGAATTCGACATTATGTATAACGAGGGCATCAGCTTTATTGGCGATATGATTGATGTGGCAACAAACTTGAATATTTTAGAAAAGCGCGGCACGTTCTTTTTCTACGAGGGGAACCGCATTGGGCAAGGTCGTGACAACGCCAAGAATTATTTGAAAGACCATGCCGATGTCGCGGCTCGCATGGAAACTGCCGTGCGTAGCAGTATCGCCACTGGCTTGGCGGCCAAGGCCGCCCAAGTGACTGCGCCCGAAGCTGGCGAAGATGACGGAAGTGAGCCAGAGGATTAAATTAACCCAGCATTCAGCTTGGTCTAAAATTAGCAAAATCCTTTACAAAGTAATGAACGGGAAGACAAGTGTGGCGCTTGGTCGTCACACTTGTTTTGTCGTTCATTGGTATAAGTGCTTTTGTTAAACTGTTCTCTGTGTGGTCGCCCTGTTCACCGTGCCATTGCCGCATTTAAGCCGAAGTTGCAGCCAAATGTGTTGCGCACATTAAAGGCCAATTTCCCATTTTGGAACGAAGATAGCGACATTTGTCCAGAATGTGTGCTTGATGTCATTGATCATGCGCGATTGGAAGAGCGGCGGCGTGGCACGGTTGGGCTGCAATATGAGCTAGGGCTGCCGTTTCCGGTTTCCTCGCGTGACTATGCCTATTTGCTGCCTACGCCGCTGCGAATGCGGGCGCATCCCAATTACACCGGCAAAGGCGTGACGATTGCGTTTTTAGATTCGGGTTTTACGCCGCATCCGGACCTGACGCAGCCGGTCAATCGCATCAAAGCTCATGCCGATGCCACTGGGGCGCGGGTGACGCTGAAACGCGAATACGAAGAACCCAATAGCTACAGTTGGCACGGCACGATGGTGAGCTGTGTCGGGGCGGGTAATGGCGGTATGTCGGGCGGGCTGTATCGCGGCTTGG
>JAHBAL020000490.1 GCA_018500105.2 Anaerolineae bacterium | reverse complement strand
GAACGCGGAGATCCATAACGAGGCCCGCAAAAAATGGCGCAACCCACTCGATTTGTGCCTGTCGCGTTATGGATTCCCTCTTTCGAGGGAATGACGAGGTGACTTTTGGACAGCCTGAGGTAAGATACGCCCATGATCAACAGCGTTGCCCAATTTATCCATTACTTTGGCGGCGTGCGCCGCCGCACCCTAAATTTCATCGCGGCTGTGCCCGACGACAAACTCGATTGGTCGCCCGCACTGGGTGAGATGACCTTTGCCGAGCTAATTCGCCATATCAGCGCCGCCGAGGCGATGTTTGTCGGGGCGGTGTCGGGTGGGCGGTGGTATTATGCTGGTCATACTGCCGCCACGCCAGCCGAACGCGAGCCGCTCCTAACCGAATTTAACCACACACACGAGGCCGCCATGACGCAATTGCGGCAATTGCCCGACGCCGCGCTAACCGACGAACGTCCCAGTTTGGAGGGGCCGCAGGTCAAAATATGGCGTTTGCTCATGGCGATGAGCGAACACGAAATCCATCATCGCAGCCAAATGGCGATGTATTTGACCCTCATTCAGGTCAAAGCACCGCATATTTATGGGTTGGGGGTCGAAGATGTCATCGCCCGCGCAACGGGTTAGTGGCTAATCATCGGGTGATGATTTCAGCGTAAAATATCCGTAAGTTTAGGACTTACGCGAAAGTTTGACTTTCACCCCAAAGCGAACAAAGAACTCGAAGATTTGCATAGGTAAACCTTTCTTTTCTTTGTGAACTTTGTGTTCTTTGTGGTGAAATATTTTTAATGCGCGTAAGTCCTAAGTTAATCTTTATGTCAACCCTACCTTACGATCTCCTCATTCAAAATGCACGCGTGGTTCGCCCCAGCACAGTGAGCAATTCGGTCGAGCACGCCGATATCGCCATTAAAAATGGTAAAGTGGTGCGGGTGGCGGCTGGGCTAAACGCCAGCGATGCGGCCCAGTGCCACGATGCCAACGGTATGTTGGCGTTTCCGGGCGCAATTGACGCCCATGCCCATGTCGGCATTTATAGCCCGCCTTACGACGACGCGCCCAGCGAATCGGCCTCTGCCGTGTCGGGCGGCGTCACTTGTATCTTGACCTATGTGCGCACCGGCAGCTTGTATTTAAATATGGGCGGGTCGTGGCGCAATTTTTGGCCCAAGTTGATGGCCGTGTCAGCCGGTCGTTATTATTGCGATTATGGCTATCACGTGTCGCCCATCGAGCATGGGCAAATTGCCGAGATGGATTATATGGCGACCGAGTGCGGTGCGCCAAATTTCGGCGAAGTGTTCATGTTTTATGGTTTGCATGGGCTACACGGGCGCTCTGACTCACAAAGCAAGTGGCTGATGCTCAACGAGGGCGATCATTATGACCTCGCGCATTTCGATTTTATTTGCCGTGAAGCAGCGCGGTTGCAGCAGCAACGCCCCGATTTGGCGAAATATATCCAAGTTAGTTGGCATTGTGAAACACCCGAAATTTTGCGGGCCTACGAGCCGAAAATTCGCGCCGAGGGTAAATTGCAAGGCTTAGAGGCTTACAGCGCCGCCCGCCCGCCCCATAGCGAAGCCATCGCCATCAACATCGTCGGCAGCATGGCTCACGCGGCGGGGCTGAAGCAAGTCAATATCTTGCACATCACCTCGCGTGAGGCGATGGATGCGGCGATTGCCATGCGCACGGCCTACCCCGATGTCGAGTTTGGCTTCGAGGTGACCGCCGGGCATTTGCTGCTCGATTACACCTCGCCGTGCGGGGTATGGGGCAAGGTCAATCCACCCTTGCGCTCGCCTGCCGACCGCGAATATTTGTGGCAGCGCGTGCTGGATGGCACATTACAGTGGGCGATGACCGATCACGCCAGTTGCCCGACCGAGCAAAAATCAAGCAACCCCACCGATTTAGATGCTATTTGGCACGCCAAAGCCGGTTTTGGCGGCACAGAATTTTTGTTGCCCGGCTTGTTTAGCGAAGGCACAAAGCGCGGCTTGTCGGCCAATCGCATTGCCGATTTGGTGTCAGGCGCGCCCGCCCGCCGGTTTGGCTGCACCAGCAAGGGCGACATTGCCGAGGGCTTCGACGCCGATATCGTGCTGCTCGACCCCAACGAGCGCTGGACCATTCATGCTGCCGATTCATTCTCGAATCAAGGTTATACCCCATTCGAGGGCATCGAGGTGATTGGGCGCGTGAAACACACCTTCGTGCGTGGGATGCACGTGTTCGGCGATGGCAAATTGATTGGCGACATGCGCGGACAATACGTGCGGCGGCCCAATTAGCATAGGCAGCGCCGACTTTGGCGGTGGGTTACGCACCCACCGCCAAGATCATAAACAAAAACAGCATTCCGCCGATGGCTTGGGTGAGCGTGATTGCGCCGAGTGTGCGCATATAGTTGCGGGTACGCACCCCAGCCACCACCCCCACGATACACGTGGCAAACAACACGATCATGAGCATTAATACCGTCATAACCCTCCTTTGTCATAGACTTATCGCCTACGACATGTCAATAATTGCGCGGCTGTGTGGCAAGGCCAGTGCGCTGCCGCGCAACAAACCGTGCGACAGATGAAGGAGAATGACGAGGGGACTTGTGAGGACGTTTTGGTTAATGTAGCTGATTTAGTGCTTCAGCACAACTAAAGTGTAGCCAATTTGGGGGCAATTGGCAATTTGAGGACACGCAGAGAGCGCTTAAATTCGGCCCGATGCAATCATGCTGCAAACATATTCAGACTTTGGCCTGATATATCCGCATGTTCGGATTGAATGGATCTTGCGTGAAGGTTTATTTTCACCAAAGCTCACACAGAATGTTAAGAAGTCAACATGATGGGCTATCACCCAACAATATAAAACTAACTCAAACCTCCGAGGTCTTAGCTCGGCTTGATGTTGTAGCCACAGCTTGCAATAAGACCTCGGAGGTTTAGCAGCTATTTTCACCTCAGCCTTCGCGGAAAATAGGCATGATGCGACGGATGCGCCGATCAGATTTTTTACTAAATGAAAGCAATGTGAAACAGGCAAAAATAGTGCGCCGACAACACAAATATACGCATACTGTATGCGAAATTTAAATTTTTTGCTACATTAATTTGCATGTGCTATATTTCTGACATGCGGCTCAGTATGCTCATCCCATGTTTGCTGTTGATGGCGTGTAATGCGCAGCGAGACCGTGTAAGCCAATTACCCAACCCGACCGCGACAACGGCCTTGGCCCCGCCGACCATTGTCATCAAGCCAAGCCCCAGCGCCGCGCCGCAGACGTCACCGCAAGCGCCCGCGCCGACAGCAGTGATAGCGACCGTGTTGCCTAGCCCAGCGCCTGCTACCCCGACAGCCCCCGTGCTCGCCACACGACAGCCGACCCAAGCGCCAACCCGCCAAGCCGCCGCACCGACACTGGCCCCGACCTTGCCTCCCATCATCACACCAACACCGGCCTCTGAGGGCGGTTTTAAGGTGATGACTGACACCATTTACAGCGGCGATAGCACCAAAGTGACACGGGTTTGCATGGATATGGTGCGCAATCAGACATGTCAATTGGTATTTGCCAACGGCGCACGCTCGACCTTGTATCATGCTGGCTGGGAAAAATGGTCGCGCACCCATTATGTGTGGCTGCCGGTCTATGAAGCTTATCTCGTGCCACCTAAGAAATTTGCGGTGTGGGATGCGCAACAAGGGCGACAGATAGAGATGATTGACGTGTCGTTCAATCCAGCACTGCCGCCTCCGATCACATGGTCACCCATTAATGAAACCTTGTTTGTTGTGTCGAATAGCAAACAGCCGCAATTACTGGCCTTGGATGTTGCAGCAGGCACGAAAACCACAACGAACACTTGCCCCGATTGGCTGCTTTCTCGCAATTTGATCTCGGATATATTCTGGGCGCAGCTTGATGTGTCGAGTTTGTGCAGCAATTACAAAGTCAGCATGTATAGTAACATCGCTGTGCAACGCTTTGAGCGCGGCGTGATGATTTGGACGCAACACTCAGACAAGATCTATATTTTGCTGAATGACGCCCGCATGGGCGAGGCATGGGAAGTTAATGCCAACGCTTGGTTTGCCGGAATGCCCGAAAACGACGCGACGATTGTGCCGCCGACGGGCAAATTTCAGCCAGTGCGCGGGTTTGGCAAAATATGGCGCGAGCGATTTGGGCAATATGGCGCATTGCGCGATGCGCTCGGTTGGGCAATTGAGCCAGAACAGGCGCTGCCCAACGCCAACTTCGGCTGTGACGAACAGGCCGTGATCACGTCTTGTCAATTTCCGGCGCCCGGTGGCGGCTGGTATCGCTTAGCGTTTCAGCCCAAGCGCTGGTCACAGACCAGTTGAAATTGGCTCATCTCAAGCGCATTTGTTCGCGCTGGCTGTCAAAATTTGGCTCATTTGGCGCGGCTTGCACCCGCGTATACAGCCCGTTGGCATTGAGTTGACGGGCTTTCACATTGTCTTTTAGCCCAAACTGTAGCACATGATCGCGCACCTCAGCCCGAATGGCGGGGTCGAGCAAGGGAAAAACCACCTCGACACGGCGATTAATATTGCGCTGCATCATATCGGCGCTGCCCAAGTAGACCTTTTCTTGCCCGTTGTTATAAAAATAATACACGCGGCTGTGCTCTAAAAAGCGCCCGACAATACTGATGACGCGGATATTCTCGCTGAGGCCGGGCACACCCGGGCACAAACAGCAAATTCCCCGCACGATCAAATCCACTTTTACCCCCTCGCACGAAGCCGTGTAAAGTGTATTGATCACTTCGGGGTCAACCAATGAGTTGAGTTTGAAAATGATGTGCCCATTGCCGGTCTTATGGTGTTGCACAATCTCTTGCTGAATCAGCCCCAACATGCTTTGGCGCAAATTGATCGGCGCGACAAACAGATGATTAAAGTCACGATGCCGCGAGTAGCCAGTCAAATAGTTGAACAAATGCGTGACATCTTCGCCAATATCATCGTTGCAGGTGAATAAACCGAGGTCGGTATAAATTTTGGCGGTGCTGGCGTTGTAATTGCCGGTGCTGAGATGCACATAGCGGCGGATGCCGTCATTTTCTTTGCGCACCACCATCGCCACTTTGGCGTGAACCTTGATATGTCGCAGCCCATACACCACATGCACGCCTGCGTCTTCGAGCGCCCGCGCCCAGCCGATGTTGTTTTCTTCGTCAAATCGCGCCTTTAGCTCCACCATCACCGCCACTTGTTTGCCGTTGTCTACCGCGTCAATGAGCGCCTGCACAATCGGCAACAATTGGTCGCCATGACTGCGCCCGGCCCGATACATCGTCAACTTGATTGCCAGCACATGCGGGTCGTTGGCTGCCGATTGAATAAAATCTTCGACCGGCGAAAACGTATCGTAAGGGTGATGCAGCAAGACATCGCCGTCGCGGATGATGTCGAAAATATCCACATCGCTGCGATTGAGGCGGCCCGGCAGCTTTGGCAAAAAGGGCGCATCTTTCAGTCTCGGCATATTGAGCTTGAGCAGTTCCATCACGCTCGACAAATTGAGTGTGCCCTGAATGGGATAAACATCTAGCTCATTTAAATTAAGCTGGTCAGTGAGCGTGCGGCGAATGGCATCGGGCATATCGCTGCCCACTTCGAGGCGCACCACCGAGCCAAAGCGCCGATCTCGCACCTGCGATTGCACGGTCGAGAGCAAATCGCTGGCTTCGTCCCATTGAATTTCGACATCGGTGTCACGGGTGACGCGAAAAACATGGGTGCTGAGAATTTGCACCCCCGGAAAAAGCGCGTGAATATTGGCGCTGATGACCTGTTCGAGCCAGACAAAACAAGCATTGCCCTCGCCTTCGCCATGCCCAATCATCTCGCCGTGCGTGCTGGTTCCGGCATCAACCCGAATAAGACGCGGCAGCGACGGCGGCACTTTGATGCGGGCGAAGCGTTCTTGCGGCGGGGCGGCGGAGGTGCTGGGTTTGTCATTAAAAAACACCGCCAAAATTAGGCTGGGATTGCTGATGCGCGGGAACGGGTGGCCGGGGTCGAAGGCCAACGGCGTCAGCACCGGAAAAACCTCGCGCTTGAAATAGTTGACTGCCACCTTGCGCTGGCTTTCGGTTAAATCGGCATAATTGAGAATCGAAATGCCGTTTTTGTGCAACAACGGCATCAAATTGGCCCATGTTTGCGAATGCTCGACGATTTGCTGCGACAAAACCTTGGTGATTTCGTGTAAGGTGTTTTCGGGCGATAGCCCATCAAATGCCTCGCTGGCGACCCCACTCTCGATTTGTTTGCGCAACCCCGACACACGAATCATAAAAAATTCGTCGAGGTTGGTGACAAAAATAGACAGAAATTTGACTCGTTCGAGCAAGGGGTGGCTTTCGGATTGGGCTTCTTCCAGCACACGCCGGTTAAATTCCAACCACGACAACTCGCGGTTGATGTAGCAAAAATTTGAGGATGGGTGATAGGGCACGTCTGTCATAAGGCGGCGTGGCTGCGATGAAATTTTAGCCCATTATATATAAACTTGAAACATCGTGCCATAATACAGGCATCATACCAAGGCTGTTCAAAAGTCAGCATTGCGCTTAATACGTCATCTCCGCGAACGCGGAGATCCATAACGAGGCAGGTCAAAATGTAGCAATTTCATCAAATTGCGCCTGTTGAGTTATAGATTCCCGCTTTCGCGGGAATGACGAGGCGACT
>JAHBAL020000320.1 GCA_018500105.2 Anaerolineae bacterium | reverse complement strand
GGCGTTTATGACGCTGGCCGAATTTGAAAAATACAATGTGGCGGCTTTGGCGGCGGGCGAAAAACTGCTCGCCAACCCGCGTAATGCCGCTTCTGGCGGTCTGCGCCAGCTCGACCCCAAGCTCACCGCCAAGCGCCCGCTCACGATTTTGTGCTATCAGGTGTTGCACGAAGCGCTAAGTGCCAAGTCTGAAGTGCTAAGTGATGAAGAATTACTTAGCACTTCAAACTTAGCACTTAGCACTCAACTCTCAACGCTCAACTCGCTGCGCGAATTGGGGTTGCCGGTTAGCCCGATTGCGCGTGGGTTTAGCAATTTGGAAGACGCGATCGCGTATTGCGAGAGTTATATTGCGAAGCGTGATTCGCTCGGCTTCGAGATTGACGGCATGGTGATTAAGCTGAACGACTTGGCATTGGCCGAGCGATTGGGCTATGTTGGGCGCGACCCGCGTGGCGCGGTGGCGTTCAAATTTCCGGCCCGCGAGTCGAGCACGTTGTTGCGGGCGGTGCAGGTCAAGGTTGGGCGCACCGGCGCGATCACGCCCAATGCTGTGCTTGACCCCGTGCAGGTCGGCGGCATCACCATCAGCAATGCCACTTTGCACAACTACGAAGACATTGCCCGCAAAGACATTCGCATCGGCGACCGCGTCATCGTCAAACGGGCTGGCGATGTCATTCCCTATGTGGCAGGGCCAATTGTGGCAGCCCGCACCGGCGACGAGCAAGTGATTGTGCCGCCGACACATTGCCCATTTTGCGGCACAGAATTGGTGCGCAAAGAGGGTGAGGTGGCGTTTTATTGCCCCAACCCCGATTGCCCGGGCAAGCTTGATCGGGCGATTGAGCATTTCGTCGGGCGCGGGGCAATGGATATCGAAGGCTTGGGCGAGAAAATTGTGGCGCAATTGATTGACGCCGAGCTAATCGCCGACGTGGCTGACCTTTACGCGCTGGAAAAATCGCAGTTGTTGCCGCTGGAGAAATTTGGCGAGAAGAAGGCCCAAAATTTGCTCGACGCCATTGCCGCCTCGAAAACACGCGGGTTGGCGCGGTTGCTCATTGGGCTGGGCATCCGGCATATCGGCGAGGTCTCGGCCCGCGATTTGGCGCGGCATTTTGGCGATATTGACGCTTTGATGCAGACGACACTTGAGGCATTGCAACAAATTGAGGGTGTCGGGCCGATTTTGGCGCAAAGTGTGGTGGATTGGTTTAGCCGCGAGAGCAATCGCAAGTTGGTTGAAAAGCTGAAATCGGCAGGGTTGAAAATGACGAGCAGCGAGCTTGCGGCGGCGCGTCCGGTGGCGAGTACGGCGGCGCTTGTGGGCAAAACCTTCGTCATCACTGGCACACTCTCGAAGCCGCGTGAGGAGATCGCGGCGTGGATCGAGGCCAATGGCGGCAAAGTGACCGACAGCGTGAGCAAGAAAACCAGCTATGTCGTGGTTGGCGAATCGCCCGGCAGCAAGGCTGCCAAGGCCCAGCAACTCGGCGTGACAATTTTAGATGAGGCGGGATTGTTGGGGTTGGTGTGAGTTCAAATTTTGGCTATTAGTGTGGCTTTGGTAGCGAAATAGAGGCGATGAATATTTTTATTGTGAGGTTTTTATGCGCAATATTGATTCTTTCATGAGAGAAAAGATTGAAAAGCGACTTTCTAGTGTTGAAAAAGACGAAAATGTTGAAATCATCCTTGCAATCGAATCAGGCTCAAGGGCATGGGGGTTTGAATCAACGGATAGTGATTATGATGTGCGATTTATTTACCGGCACGAATTAAAGTGGTATCTCAATGTTTTGCCACGCCGTGATGTCATCGAGCTTCCAATTGATGCGATTGATGATTATTCGGGATGGGATGTCCGAAAGGCGTTGTTTTTAATGAACAAATCCAATCCTGTTTTATTCGAGTGGCTTAGGTCGCCCATTGTTTATAAAAAGGATGAACGACGATATGCGCAATTACTCGAGGTGTCGAAGCATTATTTTTCACCCATCTCGGCTATTTATCATTACCTTAGTATGGCAAAGGGCAATGACCGAGATTATTTACAGGGCGAAATGGTTAAATCCAAGAAATATTTTTATGTTTTACGACCATTATTGGCTTGTATGTGGATTAAAGAGAGAAATGAATCTCCGCCCATCGAATTTGAAATTTTGCTGGCGCAGCTAAATGATGAGAGGCTATTAGCGCGGATCAACGATTTGCTTATTCGTAAAAAGGCAGGTGTAGAACTGGGAGTTGAGAAGTCTATCCCTGAAATTAGAGATTTTATAAGAACAAAGATCGAAGAATTTGATAGCAGTGTCAGCGAATACAATCCAAACATCAAGCCGTCCTCTGAAATGCTCAATAATTTATTATGGGAAATTGTCAGATAATGGCATCCAAACAAGAGAGAAAATAAAAAAGACGCCGATAGCACAATATGCTATCGGCGGTTTTTTTTTTTTTTTCGCAACTGGAAGAACTTTAGGCCAAATTCCCCGGCGTTGTCCCCAGCGCCCGGCCCAGAAATCAACCAGGGAGGGGACCCGGCCCACCACCCCGGCCGTCTGGGTTGGGGCGGGGGCGGG
>JAHBAL020000107.1 GCA_018500105.2 Anaerolineae bacterium | reverse complement strand
CGGGCGGGCTGCTCTCGGTCAGCGCGTTTACGGCGGCCCCCTACCCCCCCCTTGTTTGGGGTGGCCTTGATGGCCATGGGCGCAAACGCTTTTTGGTGCTGGGGGTGATGTTAATGTTGCTGGCTAATGTGCTATTTGCCTTTGCCCGCAACACCGAAATGTTATTTTTGGCGAGCACGGTGCATGGCTTTGCCTTGGGCACGATGTTGTTGGCGGCTTACACCATCACCAGCGATTTGGCGGCTGGGACTGGGCGTGGCAGCAGTTTTGGTCTGACCGAAGAATCGCAGTATCGTGGTGGTTTATATGGCATTATCTTAATGGTTCCCATTTTGCTTGCTACGGGTTATGACGTGCGCGGCCAGTTGTCTATTACCCCCGATGTTTGGGCGCTGACGTTTGGCTTGTATGCCCTAGGCGCATTGGTGGCGACGGTGCTCAGCCTCAGCCGCATCAAAGACACCCGCGGCGCATTGGTGATTGCACAAGATGATATGCCAACGCCAAAATTTAGCTGGCGGCTGTATTCGTTGCTCTTCATCGTTTTTCTCACCAGTGCTTCGGCTTATGGCATTCAGCCCTTGTTGCTGAAATTTATCAGCGACCATATTACCGCCAACCCAGCGTGGATTGCGCTGGCTTATGCGCCAGCGGCGATTGTGCTCGGCTCGTTGCCATCGCGCATGGGGCGCTTGTCTGATCGCTATGGGCGCAAATTGCCGATGATGGTGGGCTTGGGTGCAAGCGCCATTTTCTCGATGCTGATTCCGTTCATGACCAGCATTTTGCCGCTGGTGCTATTTGCCACCGTCGAGGCCGTTTGCTATTCGGCGGCTGTGCCTGCCGAGCAAGCGTTGGTGGCGGATTTGACCGGCGGGCAAAAACGCGGCACAGGCTTTGGGTTATACACTTTGGCGCAAGCGATGGGCAAGGTGTTGGGTTATTTGGGCATGGGGGCCATCTACGATGTTTTCCGCGAAGGGCCGTTTGTGATTAATGCCGTTATTCTACTGATTGGCATTATATTAATCTGGGTGGCGGTGCGGGATGATGGTTATACTAAGCACGGGTGAACCCTATGAACCCGATTAACCGGATTGGAACCTTTTATTCAGATAAATTTTTAGAGCATGATATGCCCGGCCACCCCGAACACGCCGGACGGTTAACTGCCATAACGACGTTGCTGCATCGCCGGGCGGCAGACTATGTGCAGCCCATGTCTTTTGAGGCCGCCACCCATGCGCAACTTTGCCGCGTGCATCGCCTCAATTATGTGCGCGATCTCGAACGGTCGTGCGCGTTTGGCGGTGGCTTGCTCGATGGCGGCGACACTTACACCACCGAGGCCAGTTTTGATGCGGCGGCGTTGGCGGCGGGCGCATGTATCGAGGCGACGCGGGTGGTGATGCGCGGCGAGTTTAAGCGCACCTTTGTGCTGCCTCGCCCGCCCGGTCATCATGCCTATGCCGATCACGCCGAAGGCTTTTGTTTGTTCAACAATGTGGCATTTGCGGCGCGGTGTGCGCTCGACGAATTTGGGCTTGAGCGCGTCATGATTCTCGATTGGGATGTGCATCATGGCAACGGCACAGAGTCCATTTTTTATGACAACCCACAGGTGCTTTATGTGTCGCTGCATCAATATGGCGGCATTTACCCCGGCACAGGCACGTCGAATGCAGCCGGTTGGGAGCGCGGCGCTGGGGCAAATATGAATATTCCCTTGCCCGAAGGCGTGGGCGATAAAGGTTATCTGCGGGCGTTTAATGAACTCATTGTGCCCAAGGCACGGCAATTTAAACCACAACTGATCTTGATTTCGGCGGGTTATGACGCGCATTGGCGCGACCCATTGGCCAATATGCGTGTGTCGTTGGCTGGCTTTGCGCAAATGACCCAACAGATGGTGACGCTGAGCGATGAATTTTGTGATGGCAAATTGGTTGGTGTGCTTGAAGGTGGCTATGATCTGGAAGTGCTCAGTCATGGCGTGCTTGCTACGTTGCAGGTAATGGCTGGCGATAGCCCCAATATGATTGAAGACGTTATTGGCATGCCCAAGCATGAATTGGCCGTCGAGCGTTTAGATTCGTTATTTGAGCAAATAAAAAAAACACAAAAGCTTGCATAAAATAGGCTGGATTGTTTACATATGGTTTGCATTAAGGAGATTGATGGATAAAAAGTTAATTGGTGATGTGCTGAAGTTAAAACAAGTGGATAAGGATTTGGTTGTATTCGTTGAACGAATCAGGGCGTTTTTGCCGTTGGATGAAAATGATGACGAATCGCCCCTCATTCGACCTTATGGCTTGTTTGTGCTTGAGCGCAATGATGTCAATCCGCGTTTTTTCAGTATTTTTCCGTCACCGCCATCGGTGGAAGATGTGTTGCTGGCAACCCTTCAGGCCATGTTAAAGCCAATGACAACGATTGGCCGCGCCAAGCCTTGGCGAGCAAAGCGCGTGTTTTTTATTTCAGAAACTCTCGCTGATGCGTTGAAGGCTGACCTGACCAGCCTATCTGTCGAAGTCGCAACGCTAAACGACCCAAATACCCTAAAAGCTGTGAAAGAGATCATGGCGCAGTTTAATGCGCTGTTGGGAGGAGAGTCAAACCCTGATTTGCTTAAGATTGCGGGGATGACCGTGCCGATGTTGGGCGAATATTTTGAGGTCGCAGCGGCCTATTATGAAGCTGAACCTTGGCGACATCTGTGGAACGAGGATATCGTTGAGATTCGTTATGGCGATCATGCGAAACCATACTATGCCTCGCTGATAGGCTTTGGCAATGAAGAATTTGGCTTGGCGTTGTATGCGTCCATTGAGGATTTGGAAAAGGCGCTTGAAGGAATTGGACCCCAAGACGAGGCGGAGGTCAAGAAATTTAATCTTTTCTCGCTGCTTTACGCATCAGAATCTATATTGGGATTTGAAGATTTAGAGGCAATTGAGAAATATGACTGGCCGATTCCAAACTCCGAAGCCTACCCGGGCATTATTCGCGCAGTGATGAAGAAAGGGATCACGTTGCCTACCTTTAAAGAAATGCTGCTCATGAGCGCGGCATTGCGCATGTTGCCTACTTTTGTAAGCGAAGAGATGCGGGCCAATGGCGAAACGCCCAAAGCGGCCACAAAAACCTACGACTTACCGAGTGTATATGGGCAAGACAAAATCTCGTTTCGCTATCCACGCCAAGGCGCAACCATTGAAGTGGGTGATCGGATTCAAGATGAGGATGACGAATGGGAGGATGATGTTGAAAAACTCCCCATTTTGCCTGAACAGACTTTACTGGCGTTAGCCGAAAAGATAGACCGTCATTTGCCGTTTCGGGTTGAATTGCCCAAAGAGCTGCTCAAATTATTCAAGCAAGGCGGCATTCCGATTGGAAGGAATACTGCTTTCCAAGCGATTGAATGTCGGTATGTAGATGAATATGATGGGATTATGTTAAACATTGAAATTGATAAGCGAAATGAATTAGAAGTGCAATTTGCATTTGCTAAGGTTGACAAAAAGCATCCGCTTTATCCTGATTGGGATGTGTATTCACAAGCCTACGTGGAGGCGCAGCCAGATGATGAAGATGATGCAGATTAAATATTCACGTCGCTGGTGCGACAAATGTCATTTATCAAAATCTAATTTAGGGTTATACTAGTAGGTGTATTTTTGACACTAAATATATTAGGAGAAACAACTTATCATGGCAAAAGTAAAAATTGGGATTAACGGATTTGGGCGCATTGGTCGCCAAGTGCTCAAGGCGACGCTCGAACGTCACAGCGACAAGTTTGACATTGTCGCCATCAATGACTTGACGGATGCGAAGACGAACGCCCATATGTTCAAATATGACAGCAACTATGGCCGTTTTAATGGGACAGTGGCAGTTGATGGCAATGATCTAATTGTCAATGGCGACCGCTTGAAAGTGTTCGCCGAGCGCGATCCGGGTAATATTCCTTGGGGCAGCGTTGGCGCCGATATCGTGATCGAATCAACGGGTTTGTTCACCGATGCCGATAAGGCCCGCGCCCATCTCAATGGCGGCGCAAAGAAGGTCATCATCAGCGCTCCCGCCAAAAAAGAAGACATTACCTTGGTGATGGGCGTCAACGAAAACAAGTATGACCCCGCCAAGCATCATGTCGTGTCGAATGCAAGCTGCACCACCAATGGCCTCGCACCGGTGGCAAAGGTGTTGTTCGAGCGCTTTGGCATCGAAAAAGGCTTATTGACGACGGTTCACGCCTATACCAACTCGCAACGCTTGCTCGATATGGCGAGCAAAGACCTGCGTGATGCCCGCGCCGCTGCGCTTAACATTGTGCCGAGCGAGACAGGCGCAGCCCGCGCCGTCGGTTTGGTCATCCCCGAATTGGTCGGCAAGTTCAGCGGCATGGCGTTCCGCGTCCCCACCAACACCGTGTCGGTCGTTGACTTCACCGCTGTGCTGGGCCGCGATGTGACCAAAGACGAGATTAACGCTGTGATGAAAGAATATGCCGATGGCCCGATGAAGGGTATTTTGGAATATTGCGACGAGCCGCTCGTGTCAAGCGACATGAAGGGCAACACCCACTCGTCTATCTACAGCTCACTCGACACCCTCGTCATTGGCGGCAACCTCGTCAAAGTGGTAGCGTGGTACGACAATGAATGGGGCTATAGCTGCCGCGTCGGCGACCTCGCCGCGTTCATGGCCAGCAAGATGTAGCAGGTAGTGGATAGTAGTGGATAGTGGATAGTGATAGTGGA
This sequence comes from Anaerolineae bacterium, assembly GCA_018500105.2. Taxonomy (GTDB): domain Bacteria; phylum Chloroflexota; class Anaerolineae; order J036; family Brachytrichaceae; genus AQU-03. The sequence goes on along the minus strand of JAHBAL020000107.1, from coordinate 1,380 downwards.
TAGTAGTAGATAGTAAAAGATTTACTCTCTGCTATTAACTATCACTATCCACTATCACTATTCACTATCCACTACTCACTATATAGCTCTTATAAAAAGCGTTCGCCTCGGCTTGCCGCTTAGCTCGCGGGTGTGATGCCCGCGCCCAGTGGTGTCCTCAAGCAAAAAGACGTCGCCGCCGCGAAATTGGCGCTTTTCGCCATCGCTGACGGTAATTTCGACGTGGCCATCCAGCATCACCACAAATTGTTTGTGCGGCGTATTGTGCCAAGCATAATCATAATCGGCGGGTGTTTGCCGAAAAATCAACCCATTCACCACTATGAGATCGGAAAGTAGCCCGATATCGCCTTTGTCGTTGAGCGGATATTCGACGTCATCAAAATGGGTTTCGCCATCGGGGGTGGGGTAAATACGTGAAATTTTCATGGCTGGGCTGCGCTATGTGCATAGATTGATAGGGTTTGCGACAATCTTAGCGTATGACTAGCAGTATAACGACCCGCACCGACACGCCCCCCATTCGCAACCTCACCCTCGATGTGCTTTCGGCCAATTGGTATATTTTGCGCAAAGCCACCTTCGAGTATCAAAAACGCAATGGCACATGGCAAACCCAAAGCCGCGAAGCCTATGATCGTGGCAACGGCGCGACGATTTTGCTGTATCACAAGGCGCAAAAAACCGTCATTCTGACGCGCCAATTTCGGCTGCCGACGTATCTCAACGGCAATGCCAGTGGCATGATGATTGAGGCGTGTGCCGGTTTGCTTGACCAAGACAACCCCGAAGATTGTATTCGCCGCGAGGTCGAAGAAGAGACCGGTTACGTGGTGCAGAACGTTCAAAAAGTGTTCGAGGCGTATATGTCGCCCGGCTCTGTCACCGAAATTTTGCATTTTTTCGTCGCCGAATACAGCAAAGACCATCTTGCTGGCGCGGGCGGTGGCCTTGATGATGAAGACATCGAGGTGCTTGAATTGCCGTTGACGAACGCCATCGCCATGATTCAAAACGGCGAGATTCGAGACGCAAAGACCATCATGTTGCTGCAATATGCGCAAATTCAGGGGCTGTGTGCAATTTAAGTGAGGCACACGAAAACCTCGTTGTGCCCGACAATCACCCCATCTTTGCGGGTGATGAATAACTCGAATTTATATTGCCCGACGCCTAAATCTTTGAGGTTAAAGGTATAGTTGCCGTTGCCGTTGACCGGTTGGCTAAAGCCATTTTTGCCGGGTGCGGCGCAATTTGAAATTTGGCTGCTGGGGTCTGCCGCCAACCGAACGGCGTTGATGCCATACACATTCCACTGCAAGGTCATCCATTTGTCGGTTCCGGCCTTAAAACGTTGCACCGAGGGTGCATGAGCAATAT
>JAHBAL020000060.1 GCA_018500105.2 Anaerolineae bacterium | reverse complement strand
GAGACAGGTTTATGGGGCATGCTTTCTTCTCTTTGCGTTTGTTTTGGGTGAATATCGCTGCCGCTGTTTGATCAGTTCGGGTGCGATGCTGCACTTAGCAATTTCTCATTTTAACCGTTTTTGTATATAGGGTATGATATGCTGCTGTCGAGAGAAATTATACTAAACTTAACAAAGCCCCCATGTTGAGTGCTTGGCCGCTTTGTTTGTTAAGTAAACACAGACAAAACTGATTCCAGCATCGTTTTTTTAACAATTATGTCAACGCTTTCCCCACATCAAGCTTTAAGCCAATTTATCAAAGTGCGCAGTTCGCTCGACCCCAACGAAACCAGCGTGTTTTGGTGGACAGGCACAATTTATGCGCAATTGCCGCACCAACCTTATCAAAAGTTATTTCAATTTGAGGGTTTCAACATTGGGCGATGCGAGACAATTGAAGGCGGCTATCGCATGATCACCCGTGAGGCCGCGTTTTACAAAGACCCAAAGACCGGCCAAATTTTGGATCGCTGGACCAACCCATTCACCCAAGAAACGGTGGATGTGGTGCATGTGTGGAATGACCCGGTGAATCAGACGATGGTGGCGACGGGTGGGCCACGCGGCCCATTTTCGATACCAATCACCGATTTGGGCGGCGATGACCGCTGTATGTGGATGGACGTGACGCTGGCTTATCCAACGCCGCTCAGCCGTGCCCAATACCCCGACTACGTGCAAAATGAGCTGTATGTTGGGGCCGAGTTGTTCCAATTTTTCTATCGCCAAAGCGAGGTGGATAATCCTGCTTTAGCATCTGTGCCGTGTCAAAACTCGTGTACGCGCATCGCGTCGTGGGTTCCGTTTATGAAAATGGCTGATCGGGCGGGCGGATTGGTCTATCAATGTCGCGGCGGGCGGGTGGCGGGCGGCTATGCGGCCTTGTCTGCCGAGGTGCGCGCCTATGTCGAGCAACATCAGCCTAAATATGCCAGCGCCCCCGCCGAATGGGTGCAACCCAACGAAACGAGTTGGACGTATATGAAAAAGGTGTTGGAGGGCAAAGCCGCATGAGCCAACCGCTGTATGTTTTTTCGCAAAGCGAGCTTGACCCAGCCCAAAATGCGCTGTATCAGCAATACCTCAAGGGCGCGTATCCGCTCATGGTCGAGTATGGGGTGCAATTGGTGATGGCGGGCGATGCCGTCGGCAGCGACGACGGGCATTATGAGACGTGGCCGAATAACGTCATTTTGAAATATCCGAGCGTAGAGGCGCATCACGCCTTTATCCACGACCCGCGCTATATTGAACTGGGCGAAAAGTATGGCGCACACATGTATAAACGCATTCGGCTGAGCAAATTTGTGCCACGCGCCGGTGGGCCAGAGAGCGTGGCGCGACGGGCATTCGAGGCGTTTAGCATGGGGCTGCTTGGTGGCGACCTGAGCGCCTATTACGACCTGCTCACCGATGACTATACGTTTTGGTTTCCATCTGGCAAATACAAAGGCGAAAACAAAGGCAAAGCCAACGCCATGCAGTTTTACGGCTTCGTGTTGTCGGTGTTGAAATTCAGCAAAATCGAGCTTGAGCGGGTGTATAGCGATGGCGGCAGTTGGTTTATGTTCGAATTTCAAGACGAAGGCACGCTGCGTGATGCGCCCTATCAAAATCGCGTGGTGATTGGGTTGCAAGTGCGCGGTCAGCAAATTTGTGGCTATCGCGAATATTTTGGGTTGATAGCGTAGGTTAATTACCCTACGTTTATTTGTAATACAGGAGGAAAAAAAAATGGTCAAAAACAAACAACTGGCAACGACCCTCGTTGCAACTGGGTTGGTCATGGTGGCTTGTGCTTCGCCCACTGCCGCCCCCAAACCCGCCGAACCACCGAAAGCGCCGGCCCCGACTCGTGGCAGTGGCGGAACGCTGAAAATGTTGTATTGGCAAGCCCCAACCTTGCTTAACACCACGTTATCGGCTGGTTTTAACAACTATGACGCAGCACGATTAGTGCTTGAGCCATTGGCCGCTATTAATGAAAAAGGCGAAATGACTCCGGTTTTGGCGGCTGAATTACCAACTTTAGCCAATGGCGGAGTGGCGGCGGATTACACATCGGTGACATGGAAATTGAAGCCAAACCTAAAGTGGAATGACGGCACAGCATTCACCATTGATGATGTGCAGTTTTCACTGTCCTATTGCCGTGCGCCTGGTTCGCCCTGTGCCAACGCCACAACCTTGGCTGGCGTTAAGAGTATTGACAAAGTAAGTGACACTTCGTTTCGCATCAATTGGGACAAGCCTAATGCGGATCCTTATCAATCATTCACCAGTATTGGGGCGGCGATTTTGCAAAAAAAGCAATTTGAAAAGTGTGTTGGCGAGGCAGCCACCAAGGACACTGATTGCCAGCGCAACAATATTTTCCCCATCGGCACGGGGCCATACAAGGTGAAAGAGATGAAACCGGGCGACACGGTGTTGTATGAAATGAACGAACATTACCGGGATGCCAACAAACCATTTTTCAAAGAAGTGGTTATCAAAGGCGGTGGCACAGCGCCCTCGGCAGCCCAAGCCGTGTTGCAATCCGGCGAATATGATTATGCTACCAACCTTGTTATTGAAGGCGATTTACTCAATTCGTACGCCAGCAGTAAAACGGGGCAGCTAAAAAACTTGCCAACTGGCACATCTGATGTTATTTTCATTAACCTTACCAACCCAGACCCAGCTTTGGGTGAAGATTATAGCGATATTAGCAAACCCCATCCATTTTTGACTGATGTAAAGGTTCGTCAAGCCATTCAATTTGCCATTGACCGCAAAACCATTGCCGAGCGTTTGTATGGAATTGGTGGTGTGCCGACCTGTGAGTATGTCGTCCATTTGCCTTATATCGCGCCAGATAAGATTTTCGGTGGACGCAATAACTGCGCTTATGATTTAGAAAAGAGCAAAAAATTATTGGATGAGGCTGGCTGGAAAGTTGGTGCAGGTGGTACGCGCGAAAAAGATGGCAAAAAGCTAAAGATTGTTTTCCAAACTGCGCAAAACGCCTTGCGTGAAAAAGCAATGTCTATTATCAAAGATGCGTTGCAAGCTGTTGGCTTTGAGGTTGAGCTAAAGGCTGTTAACCCAATTCCGTTCTTATCCTTTGCGGCTGGTAACCCCGATACCGCTGCTCGTTTTACTGCCGACCTTACTTACACCCGTTTTGGTATTAGCGTTTATGATGCCACTGCGTTCTTTTGTCTTTACACGAAATCGGGTGTTCCGACTAAAGCCAACAAATGGGTGGGGTTTAATTACCCTCGTTTTAGCAGTGACGATTATGACAAACAATGCGCCGATACCCGCGCCGAGCTAAATGCCGACAAACGCCGTGAAGGGGTATTAAAAATGAATGACACCTTGGTTCAAAACGCTATTATTATTCCTGTAACACGCCTAACCAAAGTTGTTGCGTTTAAGAATGAGCTAAAAGGACCTGTTGGCAGCCCGCTGGATAGCGAGTTGTGGAATATAGCCGATTGGACGCGCTAATTTATTGCTAAAATGACAATTCGCGGAATTTACGAAGTGTGCATCGGCTTGCCCGATGCACCGGCCTTGACCGAGGCGATCGAATATTGGGCGCAGTTTGGCTATCGCGTTAGCCAGCAAGGTCGCCTCGATGCGGCTCAGGCCGAGGCAGCGTACGGGGTGCGCTCGGCAATGCAAGGCGTGCGTTTAGCGCATCAAGAAGCCGATCATGGTCTCATTCGCCTGATGCAATGGGACGCGCCGCTCAACGATGGGCTGGGCTTGGCCCCGATGAAGGTGCTGGGCAGCCGCTGGGCCACTACCATGACTGACGATATTTACAATCTCGTCAATCACGCCGAAGATGCCATTGCGGCCAATTTGCCGCTGCGTTGGGTGTCGCCACAGCGTCAGCAAATTTACCCAATGCCGGTCGGGCATAAGCCGTTTGTGCAGCCGGCCCCGTGTGTGCGCGAGGCGTGTTTGTTGCAGCCGTATTACCGCCAAGTCTTGTTTCAACGCTTTGGCTATTCGTTGCCGCATTATGGCAAAACCAACCCGCAATCGCATTTCAAGGCCAGCCAAGGGACGCATGTTGGGTTGGTCATTCAGGGCAGCGATGCGCCGTTGCGGTTTTATGATGAGGTGCTGGGCTTGCTGCGTATTCGCAATAGCCCCAAACCGGCGACGGCGGACTCGGTCGGGCCAGCCAATATTTTTGACTTGCACGGCGACGAAGCCTATTACACTCAAGATTTTGACGACCCGCGTTCGAGCGCCAGCGATTTGATGGCGGTGCGTTCGGGGCGGCTCAAGTTTATTCGCTTTGTCGGCGGCGCTCCGCATGATGATTTGCTGCATCGTTCGCGGCCCGGCTGTTTGGGCATGTCGCTTTACACTTACGCCGTCAGCGACATCACCGAGTATCATGCGCGTGTCACCTCCGGCGGCGCCAGCGATGTTTCGGACATCACACGCAACGAATTTGGCGAACACAGCTTGCGCTTCACCGCCCCCGACGGCACAGTGTGGTCAATGGTTAATGAGTAACAAGTAGCAAGTAACAAGTAACGAGTAATGAGTAACGAGTAGAGATCACTTCTTTCTATTCATTACTCATTACTCGTTACTCATCACTCATCACTCATCATTCATCACTCATCATTCATCACTCATCATTCAAAACTTTTATATGAAAATTTCAATTTACGGGACTGGAATTGTTGGTAAGGTGTTGGGCAAGGCGTATGCCGAGCGTGGGCACGCGGTGGTAATGGGCACACGCGATCCGAATAGCCCAAACAGCCAAGCGGCGGCGCTGGCGGCAGGTGTGCCATTGCTCAGTTTTGCCGAGGCGGCGGCAGTTGGCGAGGTCATCATTTTGGCGACCAAGTGGGATGGCGGCGCAACTGAAAATGCGATCAATATGGCAGGTGCAGCGGCCTTTGCCGGCAAAATTGTGATAGATGCGGTTAATCCGTTGCGTTTTACTGCCACTGGGCTAGACCTGACCGTTGGCACAACCGATTCAGCGGGTGAGCAAATTCAACGGCTTTTGCCCGCCGCCCACGTCGTGAAAGCCTTTAATATGATCGGCGCTGGGCACATGGTCAATCCGACCTTTGTGGGTGGCGACCCCGACATGTATATCTGTGGCAATGACGATGCCGCCAAAGCCACCGTGCGCGGCCTCATCGCCGAATTGGGCTGGCGCAGTATCATTGACATGGGCGATATTCGCGCCTCGCGGATGCTCGAGGTATTGGCGCAACTATGGATTGTGCAGGGCATGCGCACTGGCAAATGGATGCACGCTTTTAAACTGTTACAACAATAGGAAAATGGACGCATACAAAGCCTTAGCATTACAAACGGTGTGCAATGCCGTAAATGGGCTGAGCCGCGAGGCCGCCCGCGAACGCATGATGGCGAGCATCAAGCGGTTGGCGACGCAAATTCGCACCACCGTGTTGTTTATTGGGCGTGATTGCAAGCTTGTGGTGCTGCCCGAATATTTCCTCACCGGCTTTCCGATGGGCGAAAGTTTGACCGCGTGGCGCGATATCGCCGCGCTTGAAATGGACGGGCCGGAATATGCCGCGCTGAGCAAGATCGCGCAAGACAACCAGCTTTTTTTGTCGGGTAATGCCTATGAGCAAGACCCGCATTTTCCATCGCTTTATTTCCAAACCAGCTTTGTGATTGCGCCCAACGGCAATGTGGTGCTGCGCTATCGCCGCCTCAATTCCATGTTTGCGCCCACGCCCCATGATGTGTGGGATAAATATTTGGAGATCTACGGGCTTGACGGTGTATTTGCCGTTGCCGATACCGAAATTGGCAAGTTGGCGGCGATTGCCTCGGAGGAAATTCTTTACCCCGAATTGGCGCGGTGTTTGATGATGCGGGGGGCCGAGGTCTTTTTGCATTCGTCGTCAGAGGTGAGCAGCCCATTGCAAACGCCCAAAGATGTGGCGAAAAAAGCCCGCGCCATCGAAAATATGGCGTATGTGGTGTCGGCCAATTCGGGCGGCATCGTGGGCAGCGGCATGCCGGGCGATAGCACCAGTGGCGGCTCGCAAATTGTGGATTACAACGGCAACATTTTGGCGCAGGCCGCTGGCGGCGAGTCTATGGTGGCCCATGCCGAGGTGGATTTGTTGGCGCTGCGCCGTTATCGCCAACGGCCGGGCATGGGCAACTATATTGCGCGGCAACGTTTCGAGCTATACGCCAGCAGCTACGCGGTGCACTCGTTTTACCCCGCCAACAGCATTTCGCCCTATTTGCCCGACGGCGTGCCCGACCGCACGCATTTTGTCAAACAGCAGCAAGCCATCATCGAGCGACTACACAAGTTGGGGGTGATTTAGTCATGTTGCCAAATATTTCTGTCCGCAACCCACGCACAGGGGCGCGAGATTACACCTTTGCCCCGCCCAGCCCTGCCGATTTGGCGCAACGCTGCGCCGACCTGCGCGCCCATCAACCGGCATGGCTGGCGCTGGGGGTGCAAGCGCGGGCCGCCGCTATGCAGCAATGGAAAAGCGAATTGGGCCAACGGCGCGAGGCGCTGGTGCAGGCCATTGCCGCCGACACCGGACGCTGGAGCGAGAGCGAACTCGAATTTACCAGCATCATGAGCACGATTGACCGCTGGTGTCGCACTGCGCCCGCCTTGCTCGAAACACCCGACGAAAAGCCGGTTTCGATTCCGTTTGTCACGCTCAAAAATGAAATTGTGCCGTATGACTTGGTTGGCGTGATCAGCCCTTGGAACTTTCCGCTCATCCTTTCGCTGATTGACGCGATACCGGCCTTGATGGCGGGCTGCGCTGTGATTGTCAAGCCGAGCGAGGTGACGCCGCGCTTTGTGGCGGTGGTGCAGCAGGCGATTGAGGCCGTGCCTGCCCTGCGCGGGGTGTTTTGTTTTGTGCAAGGCGCGGGCGAGACTGGGGCCGCCCTCATTGAGCAGGTGGACGTGCTGTGTTTCACCGGCAGCGTCGGCACGGGGCGCAACGTGGGCGAGCAATGCGCCAAACGCTTCATTCCCGCCTTTTTAGAATTGGGCGGCAAAGACCCGGTGATCGTGCTCGACAGCGCCGATATTGACCGCGCCGCATCTTCGATTTTGTGGGGTTCGATGGTCAACAATGGGCATTCGTGCATGTCTATTGAGCGGGTGTATGTGGCACGGCCCATTTTTGAGCCATTTGTGCAATGCTTGAGCGACAAAGCCAAAAAGCTCACGCTCAACCTCGACGATATCAAGCAAGGCCAGATTGGCCCCATCATTGCCGAGCCGCAAATCGGCATCATTCGGGCGCATCTGCAAGATGCCTTTGCCAAGGGCGCGGTGGCGACAGCGGGCGGCTCGCTCATCGAGCGCGGTGGCACGTGGTGCGAACCCACTGTGCTGGTCAATTGCAATCATCAGATGCAAATTGTGACCGACGAAACCTTTGGCCCAATTGCGCCAGTGATGCCATTCGACAGCGTAGACGAGGCGATACAACTCGCCAACGACACCCGCTATGGCCTGAGCGCTGCCGTGTTTGCGGGGGATGTCGAAGCGGCGCGGGCGGTGGGCAAGCGCATCCGTGCAGGCGCGATCAGCCTAAACGACACCTGCTTGACCGCAACCTTGCACGAGGGCGAAAAGCAATCGTTTGGCTTTTCGGGGCTGGGCGGCTCGCGCATGGGGCCGGTGGCGATCAAACGCTTTTTTAGGGTGCAGGCCATGTATGCCAATCGGTTGGCTGGCAATGTGCTTTGGTGGTTCAAATGAAAATAATAGACACCGATATTCTCATCGTCGGCGGCGGCATTGCTGGCTCGGCGCTGGCCTGTGGCTTGCGTCAGGCGGGCTATCACATTACGCTGGTCGAGCAACGCAAAGACAAACTCGACACGGCGCGGGGCGATCATTTGCAAATTTGCGTGGTGGATTTGTTGGCGCAATGGGGTGCGCTCGACACGTTCATGGCGCGTGGCTCGCATCGGCGGGTGGGGCACGAGTTTTGTTTGCCCAACGGCGAGGTCATTTTGCAAATGGATTATGCCGCCGAGGCTGCCGCGACCGGTGTTAATTTGCCGCATCCCTATTTTGTGGTGACACCGCACGATGAAATTGTCGAAATTTTTTTGGATTTGGCCGCCGAAAACCCAAATTTTGTGCGGCTGCAACCGGTCAATGCGCGGAAATTTCAGGTGGAAGGCGACAAACTGATCAGTGCGCAAGTAACTTTGCCCGATGGCAGCAGCGCCGAAATTCGCCCGCGTTTGGTGGTGGGGGCCGATGGCACAAACTCGGTGCTGCGCGGGGTGATGGGGTTCACGGCGGACGAATACCAATACACCCATCCGATGGTGGCGATGTTTGGCCCGCCGCCTGCGGGCATGGGGCGCAGCGATTATTTTTATCGCTATGGCAGCCCGCACGGCATGTTGGTCATTCAGCCGCGCCGCCCCAATTGGATCAAAGTGACAACGGTGGTGGGCAAAGAGGGCATCGGCTGGTGGAAAAAATCGAGCGCCCAAGATCGCGCCGCGATGCTGGCGCAACGCTGTCATTTGATGGCAGATTTTGCGGGCGAGATCGGCGGGTTTTATCCAACCAAAATGATTCATGTGCATGACTATGCCAAAGGCAATGTGGTGCTTGTCGGTGACGCCGCGCACTCGATTCACCCGGCGCGTGGTCAGGGCTTGAATGTTGGCATCGGTTGTCTTGGCACGCTCATTTCGCATTTGCCCGCGCCCGACCAATTGGGCGATCCAGCGCTGCTGCACGGCCAATTGCAACGCTACGCCAGTTATCAGCGCGAACGCTACGCCAAACAATTTGCCCGTAATCATGACGCGGCTTTGGCGATGGAGGCCAGTGTGGGCGAGAACGCCGAAGCATTTGTGCGGCAAGAAGACGACATGATTCGCAAGTTGCACAGCGTGCCCGAATTGCGACGCATTCATTTTCTCGATGCGATCGGCTATCCGTTCGGGTTGCCGTAGGTGTTACGAAGCACCCTTGTCGCGCCGTCATCTTGACGGCTTCTGAAATCAAAGTAGGCTGTCACGCGCGATTATGTAACACTTTTAGCGTAATGACGGGCCGTCAAGATGACAGCGTTACATGTATGACGCTGTGATTAATAATGTGAGGTGAAATCAATGTCATTCAAAGAAAATTTTCCGGTGTTTGCAAAACACGAGGGCGAATGGGTGGGCGAATATATCGAAACTGATGTGGCGGGCAATATTGTTGACCGCTATGGTTCGCACATTTTGTTCAAAATTGACGACGTGGGCGAGTCGCCTTATCAGCAAACCAATACGTATCGTTGGCCGAGCGGCAAATTTGAGCAATATTCGTTTGCTGGCTCGGTGCGCGAGGGCAAGGTGTATTACGAGACCGGGCGCATTATCGGCTATGCGTGGGAGGTGGACGAGCTAACCATCATTTTGCGCTTTTCATACAAGAATGACCCAAGCAACTATGTGTATGAATTGGTGCAAATTTGCCCTGACGGGCAAAGCCGCGCCCGCTATTGGAATTGGTATGTTAATGGCAAGCTGAGCAAGCGCACCCTGATCGAGGAGCATCGGTTGCGGTAGGGTTGCGGCTCAGTTGCTGGGCGTGATGCTGGTCAAGCGCAACTTATACCAACCACTTAATCAAGCTGGAATAAATTAAGTTGCATAAATTGCCACGTCACCCCGACGCGCAGCGAGGGGTCTTTGCGGAAAATCGGCACGATG
>JAHBAL020000171.1 GCA_018500105.2 Anaerolineae bacterium | reverse complement strand
GCCCGGTCTAAGTAACAACGTCACCGTCATTCGTGACAAATTTGGCGTGCCGCATATTTATGCCGACACACCCGCCGACTTGTTCCGCGCCCAAGGCTTTGTTCATGCCCAAGACCGCTTTTTCCAAATGGAATTTTGGCGACGCATCGGTCAGGGGCGGCTGTCAGAATTATTTGGCAAAGGCACACTTGAGCAAGACAAATTTATCCGCACGATTGGCTGGGGGCGCACTGCCGCTGCCGAACAAGCCAGCTTGAGCGGCGAAATGAAAGAAACGCTCGAATCTTACGCGGCGGGGGTCAATGCCTATGCGGCCGGGCGCAGCCCCGGCCAACTGGCGGTTGAATTGCGCATTCTTGGGCTGATCGGTCGCAATTGGCAATTTGAACCGTGGGAACCACGCCATACCCTGAGTTGGGGCAAAGTAATGGCGTGGGATCTGCGGGGCGACAGCTTTGGCAATGAGTTGTTGCGCACGGCGCTGCTCGAAAAGGGCGGCGAAGCCTTGCTCAATGCGGTCATGCCGCCCTACCCCAAAGACATGCCCGTCATTGCCCCATCCACCACCGCCCAAGAGGCCAACCCACCCCAAACCGCGCTGGATGCGCCCAAGCTCGGCGAGGAAGCCGCGCTGTTGGCCCAATATGCCGAGGGTCTCGATGCCTTAATCGGCACGGCCTATCGCAATAACGACATCGGCAGCAACAACTGGGTGGTGGCTGGCGCAAAAACCACCACCGGCAAACCGTTGCTTGCCGACGACCCACATTTGGCGATTCAAATGCCATCCATTTGGCATCAAATTGGTTTGCACTGCCGCACGGTTGGCCCAAGCTGCCCGTATGACGTGGTCGGCGTGTCGTTTGCTGGCGTGCCCGGGGTCGTGATCGGCCACAACCAACGCATCGCGTGGGGGGTGACGAATTTGGGGCCAGACGTGCAAGATTTGTATATCGAAAAACCCAATCCGGCCAACGCCGACGAATTTGAGTTTCAGGGTAAATTTGAGGCCGCCCGCGTCATCGAAGAAACGATTAATGTGGCGGGTGAAGCGCCGGTGAAAGTGCGTGTGCGTGTGACGCGACACGGGCCGATCATGAACGATGTGAATGATGCGCTCAAGAGTATGCCGCCGACGGCCTTGCGCTGGGTGGCGCTGGAGCCAAACGAGCTTTTTCGCAGCGTGATCGAGATTAACAAGGCGCAAAACTGGCAACAATTCCGCAATGCCTTGCGCTATTGGGCCGCCCCCTCGCAAAATTTCGTCTACGCCGATGTGGACGGCAATATCGGTTATCAAGCGCCCGGCAATATTCCCATGCGCAACAAAGGCACAGGCTTTTTGCCGGTGGCGGGCTGGAGCGGCGAATTTGAATGGAAAGGCTATATCCCATTCGACGAATTGCCTTCAATTTTTAACCCCAAAGAAGGCTTTATTGCCACCGCCAACAACGCGGTGGTGGATGCTAAATTCCCGTATCACATCTCGACCGACTGGGATCACGGCTATCGGGCGCGGCGCATTGTCGAGATGCTTAAGGCCAAAGACAAATTGTCTGCCGATGACCTCAAGGCCATTCACGGCGACAGCCAATCGGGGTTAGCAGTAGATATTTTGCCAATTGTGGGCAAAATGCAGCTTGCGCTGAGCAACGACGCGCTCACCCAAACGGCGTGGCGCGAAATGCTGAACTGGGACCGCCAACAAGTCGCCAACTCAACAGGGGCCGTCATTTTCGAGGTGTTTTGGTTGCGGCTGGCGCGTAATATTTTTGATGATGACCTCGGCGCTGACCTCGCCAAACGCAGCGTCTCCCCGGGCGCGGCCACCCGTATTGCGGTAAAAAATGCGCTGCTTGCGCCCAACGGTGCTTGGTGGGACGATATTGGCACACCGAGCAAAGAAACCGCCGAACAAATCGCAACCAAATCATTTAATGAGGCCGTCACCCAACTTAAAACGCGATTGGGCGACGACATCAAGCAATGGCAGTGGGGCAAATTGCACGCCGCCACCTTCCGCAACCAATCGCTGGGGCAAAGCGGGGTTGCGCCCATTGAGCGTTTGCTCAATCGCGGGCCGTATGCGGCCAGCGGGGCCTCATCTGCCGTCAACGCGGTGGGGCACAATGAATCGCTGGCGGTCGTGTCTGTGCCGTCATTGCGCATGGTGCTTGACATCGCCGATTTCAACCGCTCCGAACTCATTCACACCACCGGGCAAAGCGGGCACAGCGGGCATAGCCATTATGATGATATGATTCAGGCTTGGTTAGACAACAAATTCAATCCACTCTTGTGGTCTCGTGCCGACATTGAACGCAATTCCAACGGCACTTTGACACTGACACCTTGAGAGTTGATAGTGATAGTTGATAGTGATAGTTGAGGGTTGAGAGTTAAGAGTTGAGGGTTGAGAGTTGAGAGTTAGGAGTTGAGAGTTGAGGGTTGAGAGTTGAGAGTTAGGAGTTGAGGGTTAAGTCATAAGCTCAACCAACCAACTAATCAACCAACCAACCAATCAACCAATCAACTAATCAACCAACCAACCAATCAACCAATCAACCAACCAATCAACCAATCAACCAATCAACCAATCAACTAATCAACTAATCAACCAATCAACGCTCAACCCTCAACTTTTATGTTACGAAAGCGCGATTTTCTTTCCCTTGCTGATCTTACCCCTGTCGAATTTAACGAATGGCTGGACTACGCTTTTGCGCTCAAACGCGAATGGCTGGCGGGCGGCAATGCGCCGCTCTTGCAAAACAAAACACTGGGCATGATTTTTACCAAGCCGTCATTGCGGACTCGCGTGTCGTTTGAAATGGCGATGCGACAGTTGGGCGGTCATGCTATTTATCTTGGCCCCGAAGAAATCGGGCTGGGCAAGCGCGAAAGCGTGGCCGATGTGGCGCGGGTGCTGTCGCGCTTTGTAGATGGCATTATGGCGCGGGTATTTGCGCACAGCGATTTGGTGACGTTGGCCGAAAATTCGCGCGTGCCCGTCATCAACGGGCTATCTGACGCCTCACACCCATGCCAAGCCTTGGGCGACATGATGACGATTTACGAGCACAAAGGCGCGTTGAAGGGGGTGCATGTCAGCTTCATCGGCGACGCAAACAACGTTGCGACTGAGCTAACCTTTGCCTGCGCCTATTCAGGCACACACATGACGCTAGGGTGTCCGGTTGAATATCAACTCGGCCCCGATGTGTTGGCAAAGGCGCAATGGATTGCAGCCCAAACCGGCGGCAGCGTCACCCAAATCAACGACCCGCGCACCGCCATCGAGGCCGCCGAAGTCATATATACCGACACATGGATCAGCATGGGGCAAGAAGCCGAGGCCGCCGTCAAGATGCCCATTTTCATGCCATACCAAGTAAACGCCGACCTCATGCAATATGCTCGCCCCGATGCCATCATCATGCATTGTTTGCCCGCCCATCGTGGGCAAGAAATCACCGATGATGTCGCCGACCACAGCAACTCTGCCATCTGGGACCAAGCCGAAAACCGGATGCACGCTCAAAAAGCAATCTTAGTCAAGCTCTTAAAATGAGTGAATGAGTGAATGCTTGAATGAGTGATTTATAAACAAATTCTTCATTCAGTCATTCAGTCATTCACTCAATCACTCATTCACTCACTCCCCATGTTCCAAACAGCGTTTTGGTTAGTTCAACGAATTAACAGCCTCGCCCTTTTAGATATTGTGCTGGTGGCGACGGTGTTTTTTGGAGTATTGTCGCTGGTGCGGGCGACACAGGCCATCCCGCTGTTGCGTGGGATGTTGCTGATCACAGCCATCAGCGTTATGCTGGGCGGGTTGGCGCAATTGCCGACCTTCGGCATGGTGATCAAAACCATCGTGCCCGCCTTGTTGGTGGCGATTCCGGTTATTTTTCAGCCCGAATTACGGCGGGCGCTTGAACGATTGGGGCGAATTAGCGATTTGCTGGGGTCGCCGCGACACACCGAGCTTGAAGATGAAGTGAGCACGATCAGCAAGACAGCCCAAAAACTATCGCAATTGGGGCATGGCGCATTAATCATTTTACAAGGCAACACAGGCTTGCAAAATCTGGTTGACACGGGCACGCCGCTCAATGCCAAACTGACCGTTGAGTTGTTGCTGACAATTTTTCACCCCAACACCCCGCTGCATGATGGCGGCGTGATTATTGCGCATAACCAAATCATCGCCGCCGGATGTGTGTTGCCGCTCACCCATGCGCACCTCGACGATCATCGCATGGGGCTGCGTCATCGCGCTGGGTTGGGTGTCAGCGAGGCAACGGATGCCATCGCCATTATCGTGTCTGAAGAAACGGGCAGCATCAGCGTCGCCCACGAAGGCCGCATTACCCGAAACATTTCGCTCGACGACCTGCAAAAGATGATTTTTGCGCTACGCCAATCGAGCCACCCGATTGATATTCATCAGCTTTTTTCAAGCCTACAGAAAAATCGTCAAGATGATTAAGGCGCAAGGTGCTGAGGCTGTGCGTTCGGCGGGGATGGGCGAAATTATCGCCCACCCATGCCGCTTGAGGCCACGCCCTCAATGAAGTAACGCTGGGCAGCCAGATAGATTCCCAAGGTCGGCAATACAGCCATGACCGAGCCAGCCATCACCAAATCGAGCCGCGTGCCACCATACAGCGCTTGCAAATCCATCAAGCCTTGTGTCACGACTTTCAGGTCTTTGTTTGAAATGACCACCAACGGCCAAGTAAAGCTGTTCCACGAATACAAGAATGAGATCGTCGCCAATGTCGCTATGGCGGGATAAACCAGCGGCACGTAGATGCGGAAAAGCGCCCCCCAACGGGTCGAACCGTCAATTAAAGCGGCTTCTTCGAGTTCGCGGGGCAAGCCCATGAAGGCTTGGCGCAGCAAAAATGTGCCATAGGCCGTAAACAGCCAAGGCACAATCAAGGCCACCAGTTTGTCAACCCAACCCAACCAGCTCATTAGCAAATACATGGGAACCAACAACACGGCAAAGGGAACCATGAGCGTGCCGATGTAAAGGCTGAATAGCGCATTTGCGCCCGGAAACGGGATGCGTGCAAAGGCGTAGCCAGCCAAAATACTGGTGGTGACCCACCCCAGCGTGACGCATGTCGTGACGATGACCGAGTTAATCAGTTGCGTGCCAATCGGCACTATTTTGAGCACTTCGGCATAATTGCCCCACAGCCATTCTTTTTGTGGAAACAACGCAGGCGGAATTTGCACAATTTCGGCATGTGGCTTAATGGAAGAGGTGAACATGTAGAAAAACGGGAACACCATGACAAAGCCAACGAGGCCAAGCACAAGATAGGCGAGAAATTTCTCGAAAGGGGTGCGCAGAAATTTGGTCATAAAATTACTCGCTTATTCGTAATTCACCCAACGATTGCTGACACGAAATTGAATCGCAGTGATGATGAAAATGATGATGGTCAAAATCCACGCTAGCGCCGACGAATAACCGGTGCTGTTGTTCATGAAGCCCTCGCGATACAAATGCGCCACAGTCGTCAACATCGAGTCGGCTGGCCCGGCTTGGTTGCCGCGTGTCCAGCCAAGGGCGTAGGGCACGTCAAACATTTGCAAGCAGCCAATCAAAGTGGTAATGACGACAAAAAAAGTGGTGGGCGACAGCAACGGAATGGTAATTTTGGTCAATGTTTGCCAGCGATTGGCCCCGTCAATACTAGCGGCTTCATACAATTGCTTATTGATGCCTTGCAAACCTGCCATAAAAATAACCATGTTGTAGCCAATGGTTTTCCACACAAACACAATAATGACGGCGGTCATGGTGTATTTGGCATTGCCCAGCCAAGATACCGGCTCGATACCAAGCGCCTCAAGATAAAACGTATCGCGCAGCCATTCGATCACGGTATTGATCCAGCCAAAATCTTTGTTGAACAAAAAGCGCCACACCAAGGTCACGCCGACCACGCTCGCCACGACCGGCACGAAATAGACCGAGCGAAAAAAGCTCTTGCCTTTGATGTTTTCGTTAATCAGCACCGCCAGCAACAAGGCAGGAACCACGCTGAAAAACATCGCCATCGCCGAGAAGTAAAAGGTGTTGATAAGGGCTTCTTGAAAAGTTTCATTGCCAAACGCAAAGATAAAATTTTCAAGGCCGATCAATTTCACCGGCACACCGGCGGGTTGCAATAGTTTTGCATCGGTAAAAGCCAAATAAAGGGAATAAAGCAGCGGGAAAGCAAAAAATGCCAACACACCCACCAAGGTTGGCAACAACATGCTATACCCATCCACAATATCGCGGAGTTTTCTTGCGTTCATAGGCTTGCAGTATAAAATATTTCAAACAGAGATATTAACTTAACAATGCCATCGTTAAGAACGCAAGCTTGTCAAGTTAACCCAAGTAAAAAAAACAAGCGGATTGTGTTCGTTCAAATCACAATCCGCTTGTTTTATCAATCAGCTAACCGCTAAAAGCGTCGGCTTATTTCTTGAATGCGCCAGCAGCAACAGCGGCTTCGCAGCTCTTCTTGCCGAGATCTTCTGGCTTGACCTTACCGGCCACCATGTCGCCCCAGACCTTGCCGAAAGCATCGCTGAACTTGCCGAAGTTGCCAGTCCAGAGGGGTGCTTCGTTGGCGGCGTATTGTGTGCCAGCAATGAAGGCTTGGTTATTGGTGGGTGGGTTGCTCTTCAAGAAGGCATCCACCGCAGCTTGTGCCTTGAGTGGTGGGATGTTTGCGCCCAAACCAGCCACTTTACCGGTCACTTCGGCGCTGGTCAACACCTTCAACACTTCCCAGCTTGCCTTGGCTTGCGCGTTGTTGTTCACGAGATATGGACCCCAGAACAACCAAGTGCTGGCGTTCTTGCCTTTTGGCATTTCGGCCACGTCCCAGTTGAACTTAGCACCAGCGCGGAAACCGGGGGTGCTCCAGCGACCGCTCCACAGCATACCGACCTTGCCGCCGGTGAAGAGGGCCTCGCCGTCGGCGTCGCCTTCAGGGGCAAACTTCATCAAGGCCAAAGCGGCCTTGGCGCCATCGGCGGTGGCTGGGTTGTCCAAACCACAACCGGTTTGATCGGCATTATAGAACTGGCTGCCCGCGCTGAACATGAACCAGCCGTTCGGACCCCACCAGTTGCCCCATGACACGCCATATTCCTTGTTCTTGGCGTTGGTCAATTTTTGTGAGGCTTCGGTCAAAGCGGCCCAGTCCCACTTGCCATCTTTTGCCAATTCGGCTGGGGTCTTGAGGCCAGCCGCCTTGAACATATCGGCGTTGTAATACACCACCATCGTGCTGATGTCGCGGGGCAAACCATAGATCTTGCCATCGCGGGTCAATTCCTTCATCACGCCGGGATAAAACTCGTCGAGCTTAAATTCCTTGTCAGCGTCAATCATTGGCTTGAGGTCAGCAATCTTGCCGGTAGCCACAAAGTCAGCGGTGTTCGCGCCACCCACCCAGAAAATATCAGGGGCGTTGTTGGCGGCCAATTCGGTTTGAATCTTCTCGAAATAACCTTGGTTGACACCCGGATCATACACAGCCTTGATGTTCTTGGCGGCCAATTTCTGGTTGACCAAGGTGTTGATCTCTTCATACACCTTTTGCTCACCTGCGTCACCCAGGCGAGTGCGCCAGCGCACGGTCACGGCGGCGGGC
>JAHBAL020000338.1 GCA_018500105.2 Anaerolineae bacterium | reverse complement strand
CCCCCACCGCTGTGCCGCCCACCGCAACGGCTGTGCCCAAGGCCAGCAAGCCGCTCAATCTTGTGGCAAGCACCGCCTTTGTGCGCGATGCGTTGCTCAACGTCACCCAAGGCATTCAAGGCATCACGATCAATAGCATTGTGCCGCTTGGCGCCGACCCACACGAATATCAGCCGACGCCCAAAGACGTGAAAGCCGTCGCTGATTCGCAAGCTGTGTTCATTAGCGGGGCCGAGATGGAGCACGAGTGGCTCGACAAGCTGATTAAAAATGCGGGCGGCAAGCGCCCAACCGTTGACCTCAGCGAGGGCATTAAGCTAAACAAGACCGACCCGCAATTTGAGGCCGAATTTGCCAACGACCCGCATTACTGGCAAGACCCAGAGCGTTGGCAGCAAGCCGTGAACAATGCCGCCAAGGGCGTGGCGGCGCTCGACGCCAGCATTGCCGACGCGGTGAAAAAGAATACCGAGGCTTATATTGCCAAGCTCAAAGAGACCGATGCCATGATTAAGACCGAGGTCGCCAAGATTCCCGCCGACAAGCGGGTGTTGGTTACCACCCACGATGCGTTTGGCTACTACGCCCAGCGTTATGGTTTCAAAGTGGTCGGCACGGTCATCCCCGGCCCCAACAGCGCCACCGGCGCGGCCAACCCGCGCAATATCAAAGCGTTGGTAGACAAGATCAAGCCGCTCGGCGTCAAGGCCATCTTCATCGAAGAAGGCGTGAACCCCAAGCTAACCGAAGCTGTTGCAAAAGAGGCCGGCATCGGCGTGATCGAAAAGCTATATCTCGACACGCTGAGCGACGACAAAGGCCCCGCCGCCACCTACCTCGACATGCTGCGTCACAACACCGCGACGATTGTCGGGGCGCTCAAGTAGCGCCAAATAGCGCCGTCGCCCAGTAGCGCCGTCGTCCCGACGGCCCGTCGTCATGCCCGTCATTTACATAATGACGGGCATGGCTCTTTTCTACCCCATCAGCGCCGAACGGCCAAGGGGAAGCCGTCGGGACGACGGCGATCCATTGGTAGCGCCGTCGTCCCGACGGCCCGTCACCATGCCCGTCATTTACATAATGACGGGCATGGCTCTTGATCTCCCTCATCAGCGTCGAAAAGCCAAGGGGAAGCCGTCAGGGCGACGGCGCTACAAATATCGCTCAAACCATGTTGCGGGCAAGGATGGATGATCAATGTGATGCGTGCAGCATCAATGGGTGGCACGGGCAAAGTCGCTCGGCGCTCTCGTTTGTGTGTGGCAGATGCACCCAAAGGTTAGGGGGTTGTTTGGGCGACGTTTGTTTTTCACAGATTAATGGGCGGGCAACTTGATCGAACTAAGTGATCAGGCCGAAACTGTCAATATGTCAATAATTGAACACCAAAATTGCTGAAATTTCGCTTAAAATTGCGAAATGGACCTCAGCACGATTCCCCCTGAATGGCTTGCCATCATTACTGGTGGCGCCGCAAATTTAGTATCCGAGTTTGTCAAAGGTATTCTCGAGAAGGCGACACCTGTTGTCAAACGAAAAATATTGGGCGAAGAGGCAACCCGCGCACTTGAAAAGGTGGTTGTCGAAAGCATCGCAGAAGTGGTCAAGGATTGGGAAATTTCGGCAGGCGATGCACAACGCGAATGGAAGCAGTTTGGGGCATGGCTGCTTGTGCCAGAGGTGATTGACGAATTTGCCAAGCTGCTAACCCCAAATTCGGCGAAACCGTTGGATATCGCTCGGCTGCGCCGCACCTTTATTGCCGAAGGGCTACAACTGGGGGATTTTAGCGAAGAGGATATAGAGGCATTTATCACTGCGTTAGTGGCAACGTTTTATGACAAAGCTGCTGCCGAACCGCTTTTGCAGGGGGTATTGCAAATCTCAATCTTGCGGAGCTTGGGCAGCCAGCTACAGCAACTGGTAAAGCTACAAAAATCTGAAAATCAAGCGCAGAAAAAGCTGATTCACTTATTGACAGCCTTGACCCAAAAATCGTTGCCGTCGCCGACTGATTTTGCCGCCCTTGAACAAAAGCATCGCCAGAGTATCATTGACCGTTTCGACAAACTGACCTTTAAAGGCATTTCACCAACTGGCAAGCCGATTGCGCTGGAACTAGAAAAGGTGTATGTGGAGCTAAAAGCGGTGGCTGATGTGCCCGACGCGGCAGACACCTACAGCGCCGATGAACGCCGACTTTTGGTCGAGGCCAACGAAAAAGGCGAAAGCGCCCGCTGGGAAACCGCCATGCACCTCGACACCTTGCGTTTGCAACGCTGGAAAAGAGAGGCACGTAACACCACCGAGCGTTTGCAGCGTCGCTCGATTCAAGAGGTGATGCGCGATCCTGCCCAGCCCGGGCTGGTGATTTTAGGCGACCCCGGCTCAGGCAAGTCAACCTTGTTGCATTATTTGGCATTGCGGGCGGCCAAAAAGCCAGTGGGCGATGAATTGCCCATCTTCATCTCATTTGCGGCTTACGATGATTACCTCACCCGTCATGGTCATATTTCGCTTGGCGAATTTTTGAGCGTGTATTACGCCGAATGGCAAAACAGCCCAGACCTTAAGCCTTTGTTTGAACAAGCGCTGAGCGAAGGCCGCGCGTTGGTGTTATTGGATGGGCTGGATGAGGTGCTTCAACAAAACACGCGCCAATTTGTGGCCGAGCAAGCCAACTCGTTTATTGCCCAATGGCGCGGTCAAGGCAACCGCTTTGTGGTGACCAGCCGCGTGGTGGGCTACCGCGAAGCCCAATTGTCGAGCAATTTGCCGCATGTCACTGTGCTGGATTTTGGCACAAAAGAAATTGAGCAATTCGCCCATCAATGGTGTTTGACCTACGAAGTTTGGGCGCGGGGTGATAGCCCAACCGTGCGCCACGAAGCAGAAATTGAAGAAAAATACCTATTGACCGACGTGCGCAGCAATGCCAGTGTGCAATTGCTGGCGACCAACCCACTCTTGCTGACGCTGTTAGCCCTATTGCGCCGACAAGTGGGCAAATTGCCAGATCGGCGTATTGTGCTATATGCCAAATACACCGAAAATATGCTCACCAACTGGAGCAGCGCCCGTAGCCACGGCGCACGGCGTAGCGATATTGACCGCTTTGACACACACCGCGCCACCGATCATTTAATTGAGTTGGCCTTGTGGCTGCAACGCCACCGCCCCAGCGGAACCAGCACCAAAAATGATCTTGAACGTGAATTACAGGAGATCTGTTTGCGCTTTGATGGTCACGATCGTGGGTGTGTCATCCCTAAAAAAGCGCAAATCGTTGCCGCAAAAGACGCCGAAGCCTTTATTAAAGATATTCGTGAGATTGCCGGGTTGTTGGTTGAACGGGGGCACGATGCCTTTGGCTTTTTGCATCTCACTTTTCAAGAATATTATGCGGCGCGGGGCTTAGCCAAACTTGACCCACAACAACGTTGGGAGGTCATTCAGCCGATCTTGCATTTGCCGCGCTGGCGTGAACCCATTTTGCTGTGTGCCGGACAATTGGGTATTGCTGAAGGGCGACGCGATGAAGTGTCGCGGCTAGTGTTGCGTATTATGAATGCCGGCAGTGAGTATGAAGACATCTTGCACCGCGATTTATTTTTGGCGGCGGCGATCGCCGCCGATGACGTGCGCTTGCAAGCCAATGTGCTCAACCAAATCCATCAGCGTTTGCATGGCTTGCTGTGGCGCAATAAGGACAAACCGATTCCGACCCTTGTGCACGCTTGTATTCATGCATTGTTGCATCTGGCTCGGCTTGGGGATGCGGATAGTATGGATTCTATTTGCAAAGGACTAAACACAGCCTTTACCCTCGACATCTTGCGTCATACCACCCTGCCTTTGCTCATAGAAATCAAAGGTGAGGTGTATCACTTGGTGATCGGCAAGCTGGACGATGAGTTCTGGGATGTGCGTAGCGCGGCGGTGGCGGCCTTGGGCAGCCTGGTGGCGAGCGATGAGGGGGTGCGCGGGCGCATCCTCGCCAAGCTGGACGATGAGTTCT
>JAHBAL020000005.1 GCA_018500105.2 Anaerolineae bacterium | reverse complement strand
GCATTAGGATCAATGAACTCGAGTAAGTTGACAGGGATACCTGGCCCAGAAAAAAATTCATTGACGCTAGGAAAGCTTTTAGGTGAGGCGTTTTGGTTGCCAAGCACTTTCAAGAATTGAATGCTCTCTGAATTGGGGTAGGCATTGGGCAATTTGCCAAACGCGCCGATTTGCAAGCCGATGTTTTGCAAAATAAAATCCATGCCCAAACCGGCGATCAAACCCACAATCTTGGCGTTCTTTCGCAAACTGCGATAAGCATAGCGCTCGACCACGCCATTAATTAGCCCGCCCACCAACATCGCTGGAATAAATGAAAAGAGGGCAACCCAAAGTGGCATCTTGGTATCGGCATTAACAAACCACGACATTGTAAGCAAGGCGACAAAGGTCGTGAGCATGAACACCGATGAGTGCGCGAAGTTGATGCTTTCGACGATGCCATACACCATCGTATAGCCAAGCGCCACAATGGTGATGATGGCGGCATTTGCCAAACCGACGATTAACTGTTGCACGATGATAACCGGGTTATCAATCATCTCGCGCACGATGCGGCCGGGTTCGAGACCGGCCTGCTGACCAAACAGCAACACGATATAGACTATCGCGAAAGTCCCAAAAACCGACCAAAATCGTTTTTTGAGTGGAACGGGGGAGTTTAAGGCTCTTTCCATAGGTTAATACTTTGTAAGAATTTGATAAGGCATCTCTGATTATACAGAATAAAGTCAGACTAAAGTTGCAGCAGCTTCACTGAAAATATTCACGTCGGCCTTGTCTACTTTCTTTGTGTTTTCAAAGCGCTCACGAGAGAAGCATCCAACTACAGAAAACGATTACAAAGTGAAGCGCCAAACGCGGCGGCACTTAATTGCCGCCGCGCAAACTGCGCAAACCCGCCATCCGTCGCATATAATTTCGGATATACTCATCTCGATCATGAATATTCGCAATCGCTTTCCAATTTTTCGGCACAAGGTTTACATCAATAGTTGTTCGCAAGGCGCATTGTCGGTAGATGTGCGCCGCGCCTACGAAGACTATATGTGCGACCTCGAACAGAAAGGGTCGCCTTGGGAAATTTGGGTGCAAAAAAATGAGGCGGTGCGCCACGCTTTCGCCACCCTCATCAACGCCCAGCCGGGTGAGGTCGCCGTCGAGACCTCGACCTCAGCCGCCATCAGCAGCGTCGCCAGTGCGCTTGATTTCAGCGGCCCGCGCAATAAAATCGTAGTCAGCGATTTTGAATTTCCCACCGCAGGCCAAATTTGGCACGCCCAAGCGGCGCGTGGGGCCAAGATCACCCATGTGCCAGCAGCGGGCAATATTATTCCGCTCGAACGCTTCGAGGAGGCTATTGATGAGCGCACCAAATTGGTGCAAATTAGCCATGTGTGCTATCGCAATGGCTCAAAGCTCGACGTCAAGGCCATCACCGAAATCGCGCATCGCAAAGGCGCGTTGGTGCTGGTGGATGCTTATCAATCGCTCGGGACAACGCCGATTGACGTGAAAGCGTGGAATGTTGATTTTTTGGCGGGCGGCGCGTTGAAATATTTGCTGGCTGCGCCAGGGTTGGCATTTTTATACGCCCGCAAAGACCTCATCCCACAGTTGAACCCGACCACAGTAGGCTGGTTTGCCCAAGCCAATATTTTTGCGATGGATATTTACGCCCACAAGCCTGCGCCCGATGCGCGACGCTTTGAGTCGGGCACGCCGCCTGTGCCCAATTTATACGCGGGGCTGGCGGGGATGCGCTTACTGCAATCGGTGGGGGTCGAGCGCGTTGAGGCGCATGTGAGTGAAATCACGGGTGCAATTAAAGAAGGGGCCATGCGACGCGGTTTCAACGTCGTGACGCCCATTCAACCAAGCAGACACGGGGCCATGATCGCCATTCGTTCGCATATGGATCATATGTTGGTGAAGCGTTTGGAGGAAGAAAACATCATTGTTTCGTGCCGCGACAATAATATTCGCATTTCGCCGCATTTGTATAACGATTTGAGTGACGTTAGTCGCTTGATGGACGCCTTGACCAAACACAAAGAATTACTGGTGTAAATACCAATCTCATGATCAAGGTGTGCGTGGCTTGATGCTATCTCGCAACGCTGCTGGTGAGTATCGCCCAAACAATTTTAAGCTTAAAATTGTTTGCAACTTTCTTAAACTTGATGGACGCGCAGCGAAAACGCCCAAAATATCCTTAAATTTCCAGATTTAAAATATTTGATTTATGACTGTTTCGAGAGACAATTCCCTTGCCGTTTATCGCGGTATTAAAGCTGCTGGGGTCAAGTCAATTAGCGCATTGCCAGAAACGTGGCTGGTATATTTGCTGCAATTGGCCGAAGATGACCCGGATATGCACTTGATCGAGGTCGCTAAAGAGGAAGAAGCGATTGGCATTGCCGCTGGGGCCTATATGGCTGGCGAACCACACATTTTGCTGATGCAAAATCACGGTTTTTTGGCTGCCATTAATGGCATCGTGTCGCTGGCGATGTCGTATCGCATACCGCTGTGTATGCTGATCGCCCTGCGCGGGCATTGGGGCGAGCCTTACCCTTGGCACACCCAAGGCGGCATTCACACCGAGCCGGTGCTACGAGCGCTTGGCATTCCGTTTGAATATGCCCGCGATCCGGCCAAAGTTGGGCTGCAAATCAGCCAAGCCGTCACCTTCGCCAAAAGCTCGCTCTCACCGGTCGCACTCTTGCTCGACCGAGAATTGATGGAGGACTAACTTGAGTAGAAAGTAGGAAGTGCTAAGCGCTAAGTGAAAATAAATACTTAGCACTTAGCACTTCTTACTTAGCACTTCACCTATGAAACGCTCAGACTGTATCAAAGCCTTATACCCCGAATTGCAAGACCGCTTGGTGGTGACGATTATGGGGGCGTGCGCGCAAGAGTTATATGACCTTGGCGACCGCGACAATTTTTTCTATTTGCAACATGCAATGGGTTTGGCGTCATCCATTGGGCTGGGGCTGGCTACCAGCCTGCCCAAACAAAAAATTGTGGTGCTGGATGGCGACGGCTCGGTGCTGATGAATCTTGGCACATTGGCGACCTTGGCACGCTATCGCCCGCCCAACCTTACCCACATTATTTTCGACAATGGCAGCTTGCTCTCGACCGGCGGGTTTGCCTCGCACACCACCTCTGGCATCACCGATTTGGCCGCCATTGCGCGGGGGGCCGGTTGCCCGAATGTCTTTAGCGCCGACAACAGCTATCAGTTTCTCGAAGCCTGCGCCGAAGCCTTCGACAGCCACCAAATGAGCACCATCGTCGCCAAAGTCGAGGCGGTTGGCCCTGATCATTTTGGCATGGACATCGCCTTGCCAGAAAATGCCTTTCGCTTAAAACGATACCTTAAATCAATTAAAAATTAAAAATTAAAAATTATGAATTATGAATTAATCAAACGGGCCAAGCAGTTGGTTCTCCATTTCATGCCTTTTAATTCATAATTCATAACTCATAATTTAAAAACTATGTCAACAGTAACTGTTCTTTCCCTTTTGGTTGAAGAGATGCGCAATGGGCGCATCAAAGTGGTTGATTTGACGCAACCGCTCGGCCCCGACACCCCTGTGATCGGGCTGCCACCCATTTTCGCGCCGTCGCCCGGCTTTAGCCTCAGCGAGATTTCGCGCTATAACGACAAAGGCCCCGGCTGGTATTGGAACACCATCACGCTCGGCGAACACACCGGCACGCATTTTGATGCGCCTGTACATTGGGTGACCGGCAAAGACCTGAGCAATAACACGCTCGACACCATTCCGGCGGCGCGGTTTATCGGCCCAGCCTGCGTGATTGATGTGACCAAAGAAACCGCTGTGTCTGAAGATTTCTTGCTCACCCGCGAGGCGGTGATGGCATGGGAAGGCACACACGGCAAAATTCCGCCCGGCGCGTGGGTGTTGCTGCGCACCGATTGGTCGAAGCGCTTAAGCGCCGAAAAGTTTTTGAATGTCAAAGACGACGGCCCGCATTCGCCCGGCTTTCACAAAGATTGCTCGCACTTTTTGGCCTACGAGCGTGACGTGTTAGGCGTTGGGGTCGAGACGGTAGGCACAGACGCAGGGCAAGCCGGCAAATTTGACCCACCCTTCCCCAATCACGGCATCATGCACGGTGCGGGCAAATTTGGCCTCGCCAGCCTGCGCAACCTCGACCAATTGCCCGCCACCGGAGCCGTCGTCATCGCTTCCCCACTCAAAATCGTGGACGGCTCAGGCTCGCCCCTGCGCGTCCTCGCCCTTGCGCCAGCGTAGCTAAGAGTGGATAGTGGATAAGGGGTAGGGGGTAGTATTTAATCCCCCCACTATCCACCATCCCCCCTCCACTATCCACTCTTATCTCTCCACTAAAATTCTTGTG
>JAHBAL020000380.1 GCA_018500105.2 Anaerolineae bacterium | reverse complement strand
TAAATCAAGTCACATAAATTGCCACGTCACCCCGAAGCGCAGCGAGGGGTCTTTGCGGAAAATCGGCCCGATGACTATGTTAACGCAAAGATCCCTCACTTCGTTTCGGGATGACGCGCAAAATATATGCGATTAAAGTCTATCTTGAGCATACGGTTGGTATAACGTGGGTTATTGATTCGCATCAATATAAATGTCTATCATCAAGCCTTCATCCGTTTTGCCGCTAAAACGCCATGTGGGGATAAGCTGGCGACCCGGCATGGCGCTGATGCGCTGATGTGCCAAATGACTCGCCATTTGGCTAAATGTCGTCGCCTGTTGCGTTTGCAAGGGGTTGAAATGCGGCGGAAATTGGTCACTGCGATACATAAACGCGACTTGGCTCACGGTGAACTTGTTCGGCTTAGGTTCGCGGATGACGACCAGACGCTCATTTACCCGCACCGTCGCCAAATCGGCGGGCTGGGTGGCGCTTTCGATGACGGGCGAATAGGTGCGACGAATGTCGTCGAGAATACGCAACCCGTCGGCGGTTTTGTTAGTCAAATTGCCCTCGACCAAGCCCTGCTTGCCGCCATAAATATAACCCTGCCAAGGGTCATATTGACCGGCAGCCACCGGCGGCGGCACAAATGTGAGGCTAGAACGCATGATGAAGCGGTCACCCGCACGGGTTTGCAACACGCCCACCGTGCGGCCTTGCACGGTTGCTGTCATCAACTTTCCAATCCACCAATTGATTTCGTCGCTGGGCGTGGTCAGCTCAAAACGCTCAAGCGCAATGGCATAGCGCGTGCCAGCGTAGTCAGGCGTGACTGGGTTAAGATTGCGCAATTGAAAACGGCCCCACACCCGAATACGCAATTCGTCAAATTTTTCGAGCGTTTTCAACGCCGCCAGCGCGTCGGCGTTGCCTTCGGGCGCGATGAGCAAATAGGTCGGCATGGCAGCGCCCAATGGGTCGGGCAAATAAGGCAAATCGGGCTGCGCCGCTAACGTAATCAGGGCACGGCGTTGTTTGCCGTCATAGCTTTCGATCATGCGCACGTGGGCGCGGCCTTCGAGCGCCTCCACCCGATCCCCCGGCTGATACGGCGGCGGCTGTGGCGTGGGCGCAATGATCACGGGTTGGGCAGTGGGTGGCGGCGCAGGTGTGCCATTGCCCGCTGGCACAACATAAGTGGGCGGCGGGTGCAGCGCAGGCAATACAATCTCGGTGGTCGAGATCGCTGCCGCCGTTTCAAAACCCTTGACTTGGGTAATTGGCACGAGATTAACCGGCGGCGGGGCGCTGGGTGTGAGCGTGGGCATGGGCGGCGGCGGGGTCAGCAATGCCGAGGGCAGTTCGTTAATCATCAGCCACGCCATCACGTCCACATTGTTTTGTTTTTCGGGCAAAATGACGCCCGACACAAACACAAATTTATCTTTGGGCAAGTCGTGCGGCGGGTTGAGCAACACCACCCGTTGCGGGGCATCCGCTGGCATCAGGTCTGGTGGCACGTTAGGAATTGGCATTTTTTCGACAGTCACTGTGCGCACGCCTTTGGTATCGGTGGTGACAACGGTGAGGCCGAAATAGGTGCGAAAATCTTTTTCGCTAGGTTTGCGCCAATTTTCAATCTCAAATACGGGCGTGCCCGCGCTGTCGCGGCCAATTTTGCCCCAAATATGCAGCGGCAATGGCTTTTGATGCGATATGGCCTTGATATCGGCCAGCAAACGCTCTGGGTAATTGCTCACGATATAGGGGCCGATGCGCAACAATGCTTTGCCTTGCCACTCGACCGGTTGATAAATGGTGGGAATCCCCACCCAATCGGCCCGTTCGCCAATGGCTGGGTTGGACAACCAACTGCGGGGCAATTCTGACGGTTTGGGCACATGACGCGGCTCCATGCCCTTTATCCAATAATGCCCCTTACCTTCAGTCACTTGTTGCCACGCAGCTTGGGCCGACATGGGGGCAAAGGTTCGGGCCAAGGCAAGTTGAGGGAAACGCATCGCCATAAAATTAACGACTTGCCCCTCATGATCAACCACCGCTAAAACGGCGGGGGCGCCCTCCCAAATGATCGGGGCATCATCAATGATCTGAGCAAATTGCACAAAGGTTTGGTTTGGAAGTGCATAGGCATTGATGAATGGATTTTCGATGCGATAGTTAAAATTCAGC
This sequence comes from Anaerolineae bacterium, assembly GCA_018500105.2. Classification (GTDB taxonomy): domain Bacteria; phylum Chloroflexota; class Anaerolineae; order J036; family Brachytrichaceae; genus AQU-03. Next base: position 2,038 of record JAHBAL020000380.1, on the reverse strand, counting down.
ACACCGTTGTCTTTTAGCACCCGTTCGGCAATTTGGCTGGCTTGGGCAAATGGCAATGCTGGCGTATTCGTATTCGGCAGCCCCACCGGGCCGCCCAACAATCCCGATTTCGATTGATCATTAAAGATGATGCCTTCGGGCAACATCGTCAATTCACGTCGGTCGCCCAACGCCACTAACGGCGCGGGCATGTCAATCGTTGGGCTGGTCGGCATCCCATACATCAATTGCGGGCGATACAACTCTGGCCTCAGACGCAAACGCTGGGCCAATGCCCGCATGTCGTCATAACTCAGCGCCGCTGGTGGGGCCACATTCCAAACATTGGCTTGCTTGGGCGCGGCGGGCAAGGTCGCGCTCAATACAAAATCGCCAATGCCAAGGCTTGGATTAGCCACAGCGCCATTTTGTGGCTGAACTGGCTGCGGCAAGCTCGCCGAAGGAGTTTCGGCACTTAACATGGCAATGCTGAGCATCGCCGCACTAAACATCACCGCCCCTGCCGAGGCAAAGGCAGCCACACGCAATATCGCTTTCATAGAACAACCTCCAAGGTCATTCTACTATCAATTATCAATTACGAATTACGAATTACGCAAGGCTATTCAAAAGTCACCTCGTCATTCCCGCGAACGCGGGAATCTATAACCAGACAGGCATAGGTTGGCTGGTTGCCGCAATTTTGCTCTGACACGTTGTGGATCTCCGCGAACGCGGAGATGACGGGTTAAGTAGCGTGCTGACTTTTGAACAGCCTTGACGAATTACGAGTTGGCGAAACGGAGCAATAGCCCCGTAACCCCATTCGACAAATTCGTAATTCGTAATTCGTAATTCGTAATTCGTAATTCATCCCATATAGATCATTCTCAAGATACCCCCGACGACAGTCTTCGGGCCAAAGGCTGAAACGCATTACACAAAAAGAGGATTGCATATTGACCACAAATCGCCGTAAGGTAAAAAAGACATGCCTAGAAATCATTTGATGAACACTGTATTGGGAATAAATATGCAAAATTTTGGCGTTGCGCTCAGTTATATACGGCGAATGCGCGGTATTAGCCAAGCCCAGCTCGCAAAACGGGTGCAACACAGCCGCGAATACATTGGTTTGCTCGAATCAAACCAATGCCCGCCAAAATTGCACGAAGTCACGCTAAATTTTGTGCCAGCCTTGGGGCTAAACGACGAACCCGCCTTGGCGCGGCTGCTCATGCTCGCCGCGCGAAATGCCTGCCGCGACGATGGCGATTCACCCAACGAACCCGCGCCCGCGCCCACCGACCCAGCCCGATCCAACGCCTTGCCCAACCCCAAATATGCTTTGTTGGGCCGCGATATCGAATTAAACGACATCATCAACCAATTACGACACGCCCAGCAACCCCGCCTCATCACCATCGTCGGCCCGCCCGGCGTGGGCAAAACCCGCCTCGCCATCGAAATCGCCAAACGCCACCAAACCCAAGGCAGGGTCTTTTTCATCGAGCTGGCCCATATCACCGCCGTCGCCGACCTAACCAGTGCCGCGCTAAACACAGCGCTGGCCCACGCCTGCCAATTGCCTGCCCCACCCAGCCCTGCGCCAAATGCCCAAACCCAATTTCAAAACGCCCTACGCGAAAAATTGGGCCAAAAACCGGCGCTATTTGTGCTCGACAATTTCGAGCATTTGCTCGGCCAAGACCACACCGCCACCCAATGGCTGAGCCAATGGCGGGCGCAATTGCCGCACGCCCATTGGCTCATCACCAGCCGCCAAGCGCTAAAACTTGCCGACGAAACCCAATATCCGCTCGCGCCGCTGACATTCGACCGCATGGACGACCCGGCGCTCAAATTATTCGCCGAGCGGGCGCGGACCATTGCGCCCTATTTCAGGCTAACCAACAACAATTGGGCCGATGTCGCAACCATTTGCCAAAAAATCGAAGGGCTGCCCTTGGCAATTGAATTGGTGGCGGGCCAGATGCAACAAAAAACGCTCGAAGCCTTGCTCAGCACCGTCAACTCGCCCACCCAATTAAGCCGGTTG
>JAHBAL020000236.1 GCA_018500105.2 Anaerolineae bacterium | reverse complement strand
TTTCACCACAAAGCGCACAAAGAACTCGAAGATTTGCATTTGTAAACCTTTCTTTTCTTTGTGCGCTTTGTGTTCTTTGTGGTGAAATGTTTTTAATGCGCGTAAGTCCTATGCCTATTAGATATAACAGGCACAATTTGCTGAAATTGCTACATTCTGACTTGCCAAATTATGGATCTCCGCGTTTGCGGAGATAACGGGTTGCGTGAGATGCTGACGTTTGAACAGCCTTGAACACTCGCACCGCCGCAGCGCTAAAAAACCTGAACAGCTATAATCTGCGCGATTATATGAGCATCACGCTTGCCCAACTCGAATCCCACCTATGGGAGGCGGCCAATATCCTGCGCGGGCCAGTAGATGCGGCAGATTTTAAGTCGTATGTCTTCCCGTTGCTGTTCTTCAAGCGACTGTCGGATGTGCATGACGAAGAATATGCCGCTGCGCTAACGGAATTTGAACACGATGAAGAGGCCGCGCTATTCCCAGAAAACTACAGTTTTCAGATTCCCGATGAATGCCACTGGGCCGATGTGCGCAAGGTGGTCATCAATGTCGGACTGGCGCTACAAAACGCCATGCGCGGCATCGAGCAAGCCAACCCGCACACCCTGTATGGCATTTTCGGCGATGCCCAATGGACGAACAAAGACCGCCTATCAGATGCGCTATTGCGCGATCTGATTGAACATTTCTCGCAATTATCGCTGGGCAACGCCGCCGCCAAAGCCGACGTACTGGGGCAATCGTATGAATATTTGATCAAAAAATTTGCCGATGCCACCAACAAAAAAGCCGGTGAGTTTTACACCCCGCGCTCAGTGGTGCGTTTAATGGTCAACATGCTCGACCCCCGCGCAGGCGAGTCTATTTACGACCCCACTTGCGGCACAGGCGGCATGTTGCTGGAGGCCATTCATCATGTGCAAGACACCCGCGGCGATGTGCGCACCTTGTGGGGCAAACTGTATGGACAAGAGAAAAACCTGACCACCTCGGCCATCGCTCGCATGAACCTGTTTTTGCACGGCGCAGCCGATTTCAAGATTGTGCGCGGCGACACCTTGCGCAATCCAGCCTTTTTTACCGGCGACGATCTCGCCACCTTCGATTGTGTCATCGCCAACCCGCCTTTTTCGCTAGAAAAATGGGGCGATGATGGGTGGGCCAGCGACCCATACGGGCGTAATTTTGCCGGGATGCCGCCCGCCAAAAGCGGCGACTATGCCTTTGTGCAGCACATGCTCAAGTCAATGGCCCCCAAAACCGGGCGTATGGCGGTGGTGTTGCCCCATGGCGCACTCTTTAGAATGGGCAAAGAAGGCGAGATTCGGCAAAAGTTGCTCAATATGGATATGCTGGAGGCCGTGATCGGTCTCGGCCCCAACCTGTTCTACGGCACTGGCCTCGCGGCTTGCATTCTCGTTTTTCGTCACACCAAAGCCAAAGACCGCAAGCACAAGGTGCTGATCGTAGATGCCTCGAAGGTGTTTAAAACGGGTCGTGCCCAAAACGAATTGCTGCCGGAGCATGTCGAGCGTATTAATAGCTGGGTGCGTGATTACGCCGATGTCGCAGGCATCGCCCGTGTCGTTACCCTCGACGACATTGCCGCCAATGATTACAACCTGAATATTCCACGCTATGTCGAGCCAAGCGTGACAAGTGAGGTGTTGAGCGTGGACGAAGCCATGCAACGCCTGCGCGATAGCGCACAGGCGGCATTTGCGGCAGAAGAAAAATTGATGACCTTGCTTCAGCGTGAGGGTTTACTCAGATGACCCACATCACCCAACAACAACTCGAATCGTATTTGTGGGGCGCGGCGGTGCTGCTGCGCGGCACAATTGACGCAGGCGACTACAAGCAGTTCATCTTCCCGCTGCTGTTCTTTAAACGGCTGTGCGATGTCTACGACGAAGAGACGCTGGCGGCCTTGCACGATTCAGGCGGCGATCTTGATTTTGCACTGTTCCCCGAAAACCACCGCTTCCAAATACCCGCAGATGCGCATTGGCGCGAGATTCGCAAGGTCAACCGCGAGGTGGGGCGCAGCCTGCAACAAGCCATGCGCACCATCGAGGCCGCGAACCAAGACAAACTGATGGGCATTTTTGGCGATGCGCAATGGACGAACAAAGACCGTCTGTCGGATGCCATGCTGCGCGACCTGATCGAGCATTTCTCGACGCTCGAACTGACGGTAGCCAATTTGCCGGAAGATGAGTTGGGCCAAGGCTACGAATACCTGATCAAGAAATTTGCCGACGATTCGGGCCACACCGCTGCCGAGTTTTACACTAATCGCACGGTGGTGCATTTGATGACCGAAATGCTCGATGTGCAGCCGGGCGAATCGGTGTATGACCCGACCTGCGGCTCTGGCGGCATGTTGCTCTCGTGCATCAGCCATTTGCGGCGGCAAGGCAAAGAATGGCGCAATGTCAAGCTGTATGGACAAGAGCGCAATCTGATGACCTCGTCTATCGCCCGCATGAATTGCTTTTTGCACGGCATCGAAGATTTTCGCATCGAGCGCGGCGACACGCTGGCCGAGCCAAAACTGGTCGAGGGCGACCGGCTGCAACGCTTCGACGTGGTGCTGGCCAACCCGCCTTACTCGATCAAACAATGGAACCGCGATGCCTTTGCCGCCGACCCTTGGGGGCGCAATGTCTTTGGCGTGCCGCCGCAAGGCCGCGCCGATTATGCCTTTCAGCAACATATTGTGCAAAGCCTGAAGCCCAACAGCGGGCGCTGTGCGGTGCTGTGGCCGCACGGCGTGCTTTTTCGGCAAGAAGAAGCCGAGATGCGGCGCAAGCTGATCGAAACCGATTTGATCGAATGCGTGATTGGCCTCGGCCCCAATCTTTTTTACAACTCGCCGATGGAAGCCTGTATTGTGCTGTGCCGCAGCCACAAGCCCAAAACGCGGCGCGGCAAGATTCTCTTCATCAACGCCGTCAACGAAGTCACCCGCGAACGCGCCCAGAGCTTTTTAACCGATGCGCACATCCAACGCATCTTGTGCGCCTACCAAGCGTTTAAAGATGAGGCGGGGTTTGCCCGGGTCGTGCCGATAGATGACATTCGTGCCAAAGATGGCAACCTGAGCATGCCGCTGTATGTGGGTGGGGAAACCCAAGCACAACAGACCAGCGAACCCAACACCCCAAACACAGCCCTGCCAGCAGCGCTATCGGCATGGCTTGCAAGTGCCGCGCAGGTTCGCGCCTCGCTCTCGGCTATAATTTCATTTCACGCATCTGCCGAAAATCCATGAATATGCACGCAGAAAACCAACCCAGCGCACCCGCCATTCTCAAATCGGCTTCGATCAAAAAATTTGGGCTGTTTTCGGATGAGACGCTTGCGTTTTCAAGCGGGGTCAATGTTTTTATTGGCAAAAATGGCTGCGGCAAGTCACATCTGCTCAAGTTGCTCTATACCATTGTCAAAGAAGGTGCTGCGCCTGCTGGCAATGGCAGTGTGCTTGAAGCCGAGCGATTAGATAATCGCCTTGCCAGCAAGTTAGCTGGGGTCTTTCGCCCAGAAGGCGATCATATTGGACGGCTGGTGCAGCGCGGCGCGGGACGCCGTAGCGCCGAAATTAGCGCCGAATTTACCAATGGCAATACATGTGGTTTTAAATTAAGCTCGCTTGACAAAATCAGTGACGCCAAAAGCAATGTTGGGCCACTGCAAGAGGCGGCTTTTTTACCCTCGCGTGAAGTGCTGGCGTTCGAGGGCTTTATTGCCGCCTATAAAAAGCGCGAGTTGTCTTTTGATGAAACCTTTTATGATATTTGCGTGGCCTTGAGCGCCGGTCAATTGCGCGGCAAGCGTGATAGCAGCTTAGATCGCTTGGTAAAACCCCTCGAAGAAGAGATTCGCGGCAAAGTCAGTCTTTCCGCTGGCCGCTTTTATGTTACGGGCAATGACGGCAGCATCGAAGCCCACCTTTTGTCTGAAGGCTGGCGCAAACTAGCGGCGCTGGCCCAACTCATTATTAATGGAACCCTGACGCGCAACGGCTTCCTCTTTTGGGATGAGCCAGAAGCCAACCTAAACCCCAAAATGGTGGTGCAACTTTCAGAGACATTGTTACGCCTTGCCAATCAAGGCATCCAAGTCTTTGTCGTTAGCCACGATTATCTGCTCACCACACGGCTCTCGCTGGCCTCTGAATATCAGAACGAAATGCCCGAAGACCAACGTTGTGCGGTCAAATTCTTTGGGTTAGCCCGTCGCGGCTCAGATGAAAAAGGCGTGGCGATCAGCAGCGGCAGTCGGCTGGCTGATATCGCCGACAACCCGATTTTGGCGGAATACACCGCGCTGTATGATTACGAGGGTAGCCTGTTTGAAAAAGCCCAGCCCAGCAACTAACCTATGCCAACCCTTCTTGAGATCGAACATCAACGCTTTGAATTTGGCGACCAATGGTCAACGGCCTTCAAATATGACGACAGCATTTTCTATCGCAAAGAAGCCAATAAACTGCAAGGCGATCTTGATGGCATCCCACAATCGGCAAAAGCCGTAGATATCGTGGCCTTACATGGTCGGGGCATTCTGCTCTTTTTAGAAGCCAAAGATTTTCGCGGGCATCGCATCGCCAATAAAACGCGCCTGAATGGCGAGGTTGCCATTGAAACCGCCGTTAAGGTCAGGGATACGGTGGCAGCGCTGATTGGGGCTTCGCGCATGGCGGTAGATGAGTTTGCCGCCTCGACTTTGGCGACAGCGCTTCAACCCGGCAGCCATGTCACAGTGGTGCTGTGGCTCGAAGATGACACATTTCGCGATGCCGACGACGCAAAGCGGAAACTCAACAGCTTGAACGGGGTGCTGAAATCGAAACTGACTTGGTTGAATGTCAAAACGCTTGTTTTGTCGTCCAGCGTCGCCAACCGGCTGCCCGATTTGCGGGTGACTAATCTTGCCGGGGCAGGGCAACCCAACACCCCCAACCCAACCCAAATAGCGTGAGCGATTTTTCAAACCTTCTCCCCAACCCAAACTGGGCCACCCTGCCCTTATTTGACCGCAGCGGCTGGCAACGGGTGCGTTTTGGCGATGTGGTGGACAACTGCAATGAAACATGCGACCCAGCCGAAGCTGGGCTAGAGCGATTTATTGCGATGGAACATTTGGAGCCGGGGTCGCTGCATGTGCAGGCATGGGGCAATGTGGCAGATGGGACGACCTTCACCCGCCGTTGTCAACCCGGCCAAGTGTTGTTTGGCAAACGCCGCGCCTACCAACGCAAGGTGGCGGTGGCCGAATTTGAGGCGGTGGTGTCGGGTGATATTTATGTGCTTGCACCCAAAGACGCGCAACGTTTGCTGCCCGATTTGCTGCCGTTTATTTGTCTGTCAGAGCGATTTTTTCAGCACGCGGTCGGCACGAGCGCCGGTTCGCTTTCGCCGCGCACAAATTGGAGCAGCCTCGCCAGCTTCGAGTTCGACCTGCCGCCGCTCGACCAACAGCGCCGCATCGCGGAAATCCTTTGGGCGGTGGATGCGACTCGTGTCGAACATAATTTGCTGCTTATTAATGCTACAAACTATAAAGGTTTATTGCTTGAATGGTATTTTTCGGCGGAAAGATCTACAAAAATACGGCTAAGAGATTTATGTGGAAATAAAGGGATTCGAATCGGACCTTTTGGAAGCCAGTTGCATGCTCATGAATATGTCGATAACGGTATCCCCGTAATCATGCCTGCAAATCTCGATAACGATCAAATAGTTCAAGAGGAATTAAAAAGAATAACACCACAAAAAGCTAACAATCTAGAAGTTCATAAGCTTGAAGAAGGAGATATTCTTCTCCCTCGGCGAGGCAATCTCAAAAAATTAGGCTTCGTCCATCAAGGACAAAGGGGTTGGATCTGTGGCACAGGCACTATCCGAATACGTTATGATTTATCAGATCGGCGTCGCCTACTTTTTTATGCCTTATCGCGTCCTTCTATAAGCGTTTGGCTTGAACGTAATGCTGTTGGAACAACTATGCCAAACATTAATTCAGCTATTGTAGGTAACATCGAGATTTATTGGCCTGAGGATGTTGTAAAAGCACAATGTGACATTATTATGGCAGACAATTTGCTTTCATTAATTCAAGAGCAATTAACAAAACTCAGCCTTTCGCTTTCTACGCTTTGCAATTCAATCTTCCCATGACCTTCACCGAATCCAACACCGTCGAGCAAATGATCCTCGACACTGCAACCGGCTTGGGCAGCGGGGCGGGTCGAAGGGTGCTGCGTGAGTCCCCACCCGCCGGTTGGGGCGCATCGTTGGGCGGCAACCTCACCCCACCGCGCTGGGTCTATGTGGCGGCAGCGGCAGTGCCGCGTTTGCCAAACGAGGTGCTGGTCGAGGGCTGGCTGCGCGAGGCGCTCATCGCCCTCAATCCCGACATCGCCGCCCAGCCCGACCGCGCCGATGAGGTCATTTATAGCCTACGCGCCATCTTGCTGGCGGTGCAGGGCGATGGCTTGGTGCGGGCCAACGAAAATTTGATGGCCTGGTTGCGCGGCGAAAAGACCATGCCCTTTGGCCGCAACGGCGAGCATGTGGCGGTGCGGCTGATTGATTTTAACCAGCCCAACCGCAACCGCCTGACCGTGACCAATCAATGGGTTTACCAAAACGGCAGCGTAAGCAAACGCTTCGATGTGGTGTTTGTGGTCAATGGCTTGCCGCTCGTCATCGGCGAAGCCAAAACGCCCGCCCGCAGCGCCGTCACCTGGTTCGACGGCGCGTATCAGATCAACGAGATCTACGAAAAAGAGATTCCGGCCATGTTTGTGCCCAATGTCTTTTCGTTTGCCACCGAGGGGCGTGTGCTGCGTTACGGCAGCATCCGTATGCCAATTGACCAGTGGGGGCCTTGGCGCGATGCCGAGCATCAGGGCGAGGGCAATTTGGCCGAGGTGCGCAACACCGTCGAGCGGCTGTTGCGGCCAGAGGTGGTGCTCGACATCTTGCAAAATTTCACCCTGTTTGCCACCGACAAAAAGCATCGCCGCATCAAGCTCATTTGCCGCTATCAGCAATATGAAACCACCAACAAACTGCTAACGCGGGTGCTGGCGGGCTACCCCAAGAAGGGTCTGATTTGGCATTTTCAGGGCAGCGGCAAAAGCTTGCTCATGGTGTTTGCGGCGCAAAAATTGCGTATGCACCCCAAACTCGCCAACCCCACCGTCATGATCGTGGTAGATCGAATTGACCTCGACACCCAAATCAGCGCCACCTTTAACGCCGCCGACGTGGCCAATATGGTGGGCGTGAGCGACCGCCGCGAATTGCAACGGCTGTTGGGGCAAGATGTGCGCAAGGTGCTCATCACCACCATTCACAAATTTGGCGAGGCAGGCGGCGTGCTAAACGAACGCAAAAATATCATCGTGCTGGTAGACGAGGCGCATCGCACCCAAGAGGGCGATTTGGGGCGCAAAATGCGCGAGGCGCTGCCCAATGCCTTTTTGTTTGGGCTGACCGGCACACCCATCAACCGCGCCGACCGCAACACCTTTTGGGCCTTTGGGGCCGATGAAGATCAGGGCGGGTATCTCAGCCGCTATTCCTTTCAAGACAGCATCCGCGACAAAGCCACCTTGCCGCTGCATTTTGAAGCGCCAACCGTCAAGCTCAAACTTGACCGCGCCGCGATTGACGAGGCGTTTAAACAGATCACCGACGACATGAGCGAGCAAGACCGCGATGATTTGGCAAAACGCGCCGCCACAATGGCGGTATTGGTCAAAAATCCGGCGCGGGTGCGGGCGGTGGTGACGCATATCGTGCAGCATTACCAAAGCAAAATCGAGCCAAACGGCTTTAAAGCCCAAGTGGTGTGCTTTGACCGCGAATGTTGTGTGCTGTATAAGGCGGTGATGGATGAGCTGATCGGCCCCGAAGCCAGCGCCATTGTCATGAGCAGTGGTCAAAAAGACCCACCCGAATGGCGCGTTCATGTGCGCGACAAAGATGCCGAAGAGAAACTGCTCGACCGTTTCCGCGCACCAAACGACCCGCTCAAATTCGTCATCGTCACCAGCAAATTGCTGACCGGTTTCGACGCACCCATTTTGCAGGCCATGTATCTCGACAAGCCAATGAAGGATCACAACCTGCTGCAAGCCATTTGCCGGGTCAATCGCACCTATGGCCAAAGCAAAACGCATGGGCTGATCGTGGACTATATCGGTATTTTCGACGACGTGGCGGCGGCGTTCGATTTTGACGAGAAGGTCATGCAGCAAGTGGTGAGCAATATTGACGGCTTACGCCAAAAATTGCCCACCCAAATGCAAGCGTGTTTGGCGTTTTTCCCGCAGGTAGATCGCGGTGTCGGCGGCTACGAGGGGTTGATGGCGGCCCAACAATGCCTGCCCGACAACGCCACCCGCGACAAATTTGCCGCTGAATATTCGCTGCTCGGCACAATTTGGGAGGCGTTATCGCCCGACCCATGCCTCAGCCCCTATGAAAATGAATACCGCTGGCTGACGCAGGTGTATGAATCGGTGAAGCCGGTGAGCGGGAATGGCAAACTGTTGTGGCATCGGCTGGGGGCCAAGACGGTCGAGTTGATCAATCAGAATGTGCATGTCGAAACCGTGCGCGACGATATCGAGACACTGGTGCTGGATGCCGACGTGCTCGACAGCATTCTCAAAGATGCCAACCCGGGCAAAAAAGCGCGTGAGGTCGAAATTAAGCTCATCGCCCGCTTGCGCAAACATGCCGGCAATCCGGTCTTCACCGAACTCGGCGAACGGCTCGAAAAGCTGCGCGAACGCCACGAACAAGGCTTGATCAACAGCTTGGGGTTCCTCAAGGCCATGCTCGAAATCGCCAGAGAAACGGTGGCGGCAGAGCAACAAGCCACGCCTGCCGAAGCCCAAAACAAAGCCTTGGCCGCCCTGACCGAGTTATTCAACGAGATCAAGGGCAAGCACACCCACGTCATCGTCGAGCGCATTGTGGCCGATATTGATGCCATCGTGAAGCAAGTGCGCTTCCCCGATTGGCAAAATACCAGCCAAGGCGAGCGGCTGGTGCAACAGTCGTTGCGGCGGGCCTTGCTCAAATACAAATTGCATACCGATCAAGAGCTATTCGACAAAGCCTACGGCTACATCCGGCAATATTATTAGCCCCATGCTTTGGCGGCACAGTTTTTCCCTCTGAGAGGTTTTAACGACCCCGCAAGGCTTTCGTAATTTTCGCCTCGATTGATGTTGATGGCAGCGTTCGGTTACATCTGCCGCCATCGCGGGGGTAGTAGCGGCCCAACACGAGCCGCGCCAGCAAGCGCGACAAACACCGCCATCGCCTCAATTTGTGACAGCGTTCGGGTTGCTTTTGCCGCCATCGCGGGGGTAGTAGCGGCCCAGCACCTGCGAGGTGCTGGGCCGCTAACCCCCACGAGCCGCACAAGCAAGCGCGACAAACACTCGCCATCGCCTCAATTGATGGCCGCGTTCAGGTTACATCTGCCGCCAACGCGGGGGTAGTAGCGGCCCAACAC